>NZ_CP014222.1:630246-945370 GCF_000969645.2 Janthinobacterium sp. B9-8 | reverse complement strand
ACAATCTGAATACCCGCGACTCAATTTTGGCGCGATGCCCCAGCGGTGCCGCAATTTGCAGCTGCAAGCCGATTTCTTCGTTGTGATCGAGCAAAATACTCACCCTTGGCTCCATCATCGGCGACTTGAGTGCATAAACTATCAAAAGCCAGTCCAAATACGGACTAACTAAGCGCCAACTCCCAAACTTAAGGCTGATCAAGCCAACACACCATGGAATCAAACTGAAGAAAAAGGATAGATTAAGGCCATTAGGCTAAGCCCAAACGACTCCCGCTTAAAACATGCTATACCGTAATTGAAGATTTTAACTTTCGACACTAATCCATGTTGCGGCCAGCACATTCTCCTTCTCTAACAGCCTACATGCTCAAGCAAGCCATCACCCTGCTTGCTTTTTGCTTTGTAAGCGTCCCAAGCCATGCGCTCACGATTTATACCGAGAGCTGGCCCCCCATTAGTTATATGGCAGACAATAAATTAACGGGAATGGGGGTTGAAATAGTACAAGCATTACAACGCAAGCTGGAAAACAAAGACCCAATTCAGCTCGTCCCATGGGTACGCGGCTATAAGGCACTACTTGATGGGCCGGATGTCATGCTATTTAGCGTGGGGCGCTCAAGCGAGCGTGAGAAATTAATGATTATGCTTGGCCCCATTGCCATCAGCAGTACCAGTGTTTACACCCGTAAAGGCAATGCTGAGCGTCTATTGGCATTAGGCGATGGCATTTACAAGCAAGCTATTGGCGGCTACAGAGGCAGCATATTTGCGGATACCGCCGCAAAGAAAGGCTTTAGCAACATTGACTTAGCCCCTACACCACAAATAACAGCAACAAAACTCATGGCCAAACGATTTGATCTATGGGTTGATGGCAGCGTAGTGGTAGCATCCGTTTTAAAAGAAATCGGCCACTCTGCTAATGAGGTTGAAAAAGTCATGACGCTGGATAGCTTAGAGCTCTATTTAGCGTTTTCTAGCCAAACGCCTGCCCGCACTATTAAAGAATGGGAAGAGGCACTGAGCTGGCTCAAAAAAGAAGGCCACTTTCAGAAAATACACCGAAAATGGCTCCCTAATGAAGCGCCGCCCATGGAAGTGAATGTATTAAGGCCCCTGCAGGATCACTAAAACAACACGCATCTAGAATTTCATTCTTGCAGCACAATACTTGCCTTAAGTACTGCAGCTACACTAAAGCCTCCACAAAAGCATTCGGCAATCGATGTGACGCTATTCTAAGGCCATCACTTCATATCACTTTTTGCTAATGACTTATTAGCACTCATACCCTGCAAGAACAATCTTAATACTCGCTGCTCAATTTTGGCACGATGCCCAAGCGGCACCGCAATCTGCAACTGCAAGCCGATTTCCTCGTAATGATCGAGGAAAATCCGCACTCTGGGCTCCATCATGGGAGACTCCAGCGCATAGCGACGCTCCAGCTCACGCGCATGACGAGATAAGTCATGCGCGTATTCAGCAGCAATCACCCCTCCAGCCTCCATCAATACCCGCTCAGCTTTTTCCCAATTATCATTGCGCAAAATGGCCACGTGGATAGTTTGCAATACATAATCGCCCAACATGCTTTCATTAAATACAGGCTGGCTCAGCAGCAATGAATTAGGCACGGTCACACCACGGCCAACTGTTCCTTGACGATGTGAAGCATGGCTCGACTCCATCAGCGTGGTAGAAACCAAATTCATATCAATCACCTGCCCACGTATCCCGCCAATCTCTACCCGATCTCCCACCGCGAAAGCGTTGCTACTACTCCTAAAAATAGACCCCAGCATGCAAAGAATCATTTCTTTGGTTGCCAGCACAATCGCTGCAGCAATCGCCACCAACGATACGGCGAAGGTTTGAATCTCATGCCCCCAGATAAAAATCATCCCGAGGGTAAATACGCCTAAAGAGCAGTTACGTAAATAAACCACCCAACGGCGGCGAACCTCTGGCCCTAAATCATGCCGACGTAAAATCGCGCGGCGGATCAGGGAGCGAGAAACCATTAAAGAAAAAATAAATACCGCACAAATAATCGCATCACGAATCAATGCCCTATCTGCCAGCATCGGCAGCAAAGCTGCCGCCAATCTTTCGTAATACCCTTGCATAACTATCCTTCCAGGCTACTTCCTAACAACACGGCAGCCACATCATCTGGCTCAGTTAAAGTACGAACCTGCGCAAACAAAGCCTCGGCCTCAGGATAAGTACGGCGCAAATAAGTAAGCCACTGCTTCATCCGCCCAGCGCGGTGCTTAGGCATAATGTGCTGAGCTTGAATCAGCTGCCAGAAACAAATAAACAGCGGTTGCAAATCTGCCCACGGCAATTGCTGCTGGCCATTTTTAGCCATCAGCGCAAGGCCCGGATTAGAGACAATCCCGCGCCCCAGCATAATCTGATCGCAACCCGAAACCGCCGCACAGCGATGAAACTCTTCCACCGTCCAGATTTCACCATTGGCCACCACCGGCACGGCCAAGGCCTCGCGCACAGCAGGGATGAGTTCCCAATAGGCGGGTGGCTTATAACCATCAAGTTTGGTACGCGCATGCACCACCACGCGCGCCGCACCGGCACTGGCCATCGCTTGCGCGCATTCAATGGTCTGGCTGCTATCGTTGTAGCCAAGGCGCATCTTGGCTGTTACAGGGATGTGCAGAGGCACAGCACGGCGCACAGCGCCCACAATCTCGTGAATTAACTCAGGCTCTTGCAACAGTACTGCACCGCCACGATGGCGGTTCACACTTTTAGCCGGGCAGCCAAAATTTAAATCGATTTCATAAGGGCCCAGTTCAGCCAGGCGCGCGGCGTTTTCGCCCATGCACACAGGATCAGAACCCAGCAGCTGCACGCTTACCGGCACACCCGCTACGGTTTTACTGCCGTTCAACAGCTCTGGTGCAATACGTAAAAAGGTTTTATTCGGCAATAAAGAACCGCTGACCCGAATAAACTCGGTGACACACATATCAATGCCACCCACTCTAGTCAGCACATCGCGCAGTACAAAATCAAGCAACCCCTCCATCGGGGCAAGTAAAATCTTCAAGATATACGGCCAAAGCAATGCAGAAAGGCGGTCATTGTAAAACAGCTCACTGTATGACGTGTGGTAAAAGTCCGAACTTGCTTAATAAGATCCATCCACGCCAATACAACAAGCACATCTCCCACACTTGACAACAGAACGAACGTTCACTACGCTAGAGTAGAACGTTTGTTCTGCACAGGTCAAATCTCATGGCACACCCCAATCGCGACGCCGAATACCTTGGCAAGCTGCAAGACTACTACGCTGACTACCGCAATCTGCCATCCTATTCGGTGATCGGCGATCTACTCGGGCTGGCTTCCAAATCCGCCGTATCAGCGTTGGTAAAGCGTCTGATGCTCGCAGGCTATGTGGATACCACGCCCGACAAACGCCTTGCTCCCACCAAACGCTTCTTCGAACGCGAGCTGGCTGATTTTCCCGTGCCGGCCGGCCTGCCCGCCGCTGCGAACGATGCCATGAGCGAAGCCATTAGCATCGACGATTACCTGATCGAGCGCCCCTCTGCATCGGTAATGGTCAAAGTTAAAGGCGACTCCATGATTGATGCTGGCATTCACGATGGTGATATCGCCGTGGTAGAAAAACGCCATAGCGCCAATTTAGGCGATGTGGTCGTTGCCATTGTCGATGGTGAATACACGCTTAAAACGCTTAGCCGTGATAAACAAGGCTATGTACTGATGCCGCACAACCCCGCTTACGAACCCATTCGCCCCAAAGAAGGTTTAGAAATTTTTGGCGTGATGGTAGGGCTGATCCGAAAGTATAAATAAAGCTTATTTCGCCCCAGAGCCCAGCGTTAAAGATAAAATACGGCGTAAATGATCAGAAGATGCGGCTTAATCGTGTCTAAGTGCTTATACAAAGTATTCCAGCAAGGCATAACGCTACTGGAAATTTTTTGTATAAGTACTTATCTGATCCAATCCACTTTAAGGAGCGCTCGTGAGCGACGTTGAACACTCCCCTCTGGGCAAAACAGTCAGCTATATCACTGAATACGAGCCTAGCCTGCTCTTCCCTATTTCGCGCACGGGCAAGCGCCAGGAAATTGGCCTCGGCGAAACCCTGCCTTTTATGGGCATGGATATCTGGAATGGCTACGAGCTATCTTGGCTCAATGCCCGTGGCAAGCCACAGGTCGCCATTGCTGTGTTTAATATTCCTGCCAGCAGCCCGAATATCATCGAATCTAAATCATTTAAGCTTTATTTAAATAGCTTTAATCAAACTAAATTAGAAACTCGCGAAGCCTTACAAACTCTGCTACAAGCCGACTTATCAAGAGCGGCAGGCGCAAGCATCGGCGTGCAGCTCATTGGCCCGGAGCAATTTCACCAGCAACGCCTTGCTGAGTTAGATGGCTATTGCATTGATAATCTGGATATCGAAGTCGATCAATACGCCCCGCAAGCCGGCTTATTAAAGTGCGATAGCGGGGACAGCACCATCACCGAGTCTTTAACATCCAATTTGCTGAAGTCTAACTGCCTTGTAACAGGTCAGCCCGATTGGGCCAGCATTCAAATCAGCTATACCGGCAAGCCGATTAATCGCGAATCACTATTGCGTTATTTAATTTCATTTCGCAATCACAATGAATTTCACGAGCAATGCGTGGAGCGTATTTTTGTCGACATCATGCGTGACTGCGCCCCCATGAAGCTTGCCGTTTATGCTCGCTACACCCGCCGTGGCGGCTTGGATATCAACCCCTACCGCTGTAATTTCAGTGGCCCGCTACCCAGCAATCTACGTAGTGCGCGGCAATAATTATACCGAGGTAGGGCGTACTCGAAGTGCTTACTGAGCGACGTTTATGTCACCCAGTAAGCGCGTAGTACGCCAGAAAACACCAATATGCTAGATTCGCAAAACCTAAACCATTAGCCCATACCAATAAATAACAGGGAAATAAATTATGAGCGAAATCGCAACCTTAGCCGGCGGCTGCTTCTGGTGCCTCGACGCCACTTTTGCCCGTCTGCGTGGTGTATCACAAGTTGATTGCGGCTATATGGGTGGCCAAATTGAAGCCCCCACGTATAAAGCGGTATGCACTGGCGACACCGGCCACGCCGAAGTCATCCAGCTGACTTTTGATCCTGCCATTATCAGCTACAACACCCTGCTTAAATTATTTTTTGCACTGCACAACCCCACCACACTCAATCGCCAAGGAGGCGATGTGGGTACGCAATATCGCTCCAGCCTGTTTTTCCACAGCGAAGCGCAAGCGCTTGACGCAAAAAAAATGATTGCTGAATTAGCCAGCCAGTACAACGATCCAATCGTCACGGAAGTCACACCTGCAGTCACATTTTGGCCTGCTGAAACTTACCATCAAGATTACTTCGACCAAAACCCGCAGCAGCCTTACTGCTCCGCCGTCGTCGCAGGAAAAGTACGTAAGCTTATTCAGGAATATGGCGATTTACTTAAGTAACAACTGTGCATTGTTTGATGACTGAGCCCCACTATGCGTATCAAACTAGCTAATGTCATACAGCTTACTTGCAAAAATTGCACCATTCATAGTGCGGGTGCAACCCGTGTATTTTTCCGCATGGCTCACGGATTACACCCGCACTACACTGAGCACTCATGGATAACATTGGCTTAAATTGATGCGTATAGTTCCCGTGCCTATATGTGCTAGCTATATCCTCACACACAAGACCTGACGGCACTCTGCCGCTATAATCGGGGTTTTCCCCAGTGCTTCGGAACGCCATGACGCCGCAACTTTCCTTGCTTCAGCCCTATCCGTTTCAAAAACTTAAGCAGCTTTTTGCGGGTCTTAGCCCCAATCCAGCATTGGCCCATATCAATTTATCTATCGGCGAGCCCAAACACGCCACGCCCAAACTGATAACCGATGCGCTGATCGCACACTTTGATGGCCTGTCCGCCTATCCGGCCACCTTAGGTTCTGATGAGCTCAGACAATGCATCAGCAGCTGGCTGGCCAAACGTTACGGCATTGCTGCGCCTAACCCCGCGACCGAAGTCATCCCCGTCAATGGTAGCCGTGAAGCGCTATTTGCTTTTGCCCAAACCATGATTGACAGCAGCCTTAAAGAGCAGCCCGTGGTGCTCTCACCCAATCCCTTTTACCAAATTTACGAAGGCGCAGCGCTCTTAGCAGGTGCGGAGCCTTATTTTGTAAACTGCAATGCAGAAAACCGCTTTCAGCCCGATTGGGATGCTGTGCCGCATGCGATCTGGCAACGCACCCAGTTGGTTTTTGCCTGCTCACCCGGCAACCCGACGGGCGCAGTCGCCTCACTCGCCGACTGGCAAAAACTGTTTGCCCTATCGGATCAATACGGCTTTGTGATTGCGTCTGATGAATGTTATTCAGAAATTTACTTTGGCGAAGAAAAGCCACTGGGCGCGCTCGAAGCGGCTGCTCAGCTAGGACGTGATTACCATAATCTGGTGATTTTCTCGTCCCTCTCGAAGCGCTCGAATGTCCCTGGCTTACGCTCTGGCTTTGTAGCAGGGGATGCGAAACTTTTAGCGCAGTTTTTGCTCTACCGTACCTATCATGGCTGTGCGATGAGCCCGATGGTACAGGCCGCGAGTGCGGCAGCATGGAATGATGAAGCGCATGTGGTAGAGAATCGTTCGCTCTATAGCCAGAAATTTGCCGCCGTCACCCCCTTGCTACAGAACGTTTTAAACGTCAGCATGCCCGATGCCGCTTTCTATCTGTGGGCAAAAATCAAAGGAGACGATGCCGCCTTTGCCCTGCAACTATTTGAAGAAGAACACGTCACCGTTTTACCCGGCAGCTATCTGGCCCGCAGTGCCCACGGCATCAACCCTGGTGAGGGCTACGTCCGTATTGCCTTAGTTGCACCGTTAAATGATTGTATTGCGGCAGCCGAGCGTATCGCTCGTTTTTGCCAGCGCCATCTTGATACCACTTTTTAATTAACAAGTAGGGTGGGTGCAAGCCGCGAGCAATGCTGAAAAGTACGCAACTTGTACCCGCCCTACAATGATTCAACATTTGTCATTGTGCGGCAATCCATGACGTATAGCTAAGCAATAGGCCTGGGCAACCCCCGCCAAGTACCAATACTGCGTTACTCCCTTTCTATCGAATGACCTAACCAAGGAAGCACCATGAGCCAACTTCAGCAAATCATCGAAACTGCTTTTGAAAACCGTGCAGAGATCACCCCCGCCAATGTGCCATCCGAGCTGCGCGACACAATTAATAGCGTGATTTTGGGTCTGGACAAGGGTGAATACCGCGTTGCGGAAAAAATTGATGGTGAGTGGCATACCCATCAATGGCTTAAAAAAGCCGTGCTGCTGTCTTTCCGCATTAACGACAACGTGCCTATGGATGGCGGCTGCACACAGTATTTCGACAAAGTACCGTCTAAGTTTGCCGATTACAGCGAAAACGATTTCCGTGAAGGCGGTTTCCGCGTTGTGCCTAATGCCATGGCGCGTCGCGGCTCCTTTATCGGTAAAAACGTGGTGTTGATGCCTTCTTACGTGAATATCGGTGCCTATGTAGACGAAGGCACCATGGTCGACACTTGGGCCACCGTAGGCAGCTGCGCACAAATCGGTAAAAACGTGCATTTATCCGGCGGCGTAGGCATTGGTGGCGTACTCGAACCACTGCAAGCCAACCCAACCATTATCGAAGACAACTGCTTTATCGGCGCGCGCTCCGAAGTCGTTGAAGGCGTAATTGTTGAAGAAGGCTCGGTGATATCAATGGGCGTTTATATCGGCCAAAGCACCAAGATTTACGACCGTGAAACCGGTGAAGTCACGTATGGCCGCATCCCGGCAGGCTCGGTGGTGGTATCAGGCAACTTGCCATCGGCTGACGGTAAATACAGCTTGTACTGCGCTGTGATTGTTAAAAAAGTTGATGCAAAAACCCGCGCAAAAACCAGCATCAACGATTTGCTACGCGGTATTTAATCAATAAAACCGCCCCATCCTACTCAGGATGGGGATTGAAACCACGCCACTCTGCCTTAAATAAGCCATCCATAATATTGCTGTTTCTGACGGCTAACTGTTGTCAGCATAACCCTGCCAGTAGATAATCCCCTCTACTCATGTCAAACGCATTACTAAATTCTCTTTCTAACTCCGGGTAAATTGAGCGCTGCCCACCTTACATTCTAGGCACTTCAAGCTAATGACCACCCTATTGCCTATGCGTGCAGAGACTTACGAGTCTTACCTCGAATCTTCCATTCTGAGCTATGCAGAAGATAATATTTTGTCCGGCCGCTGGCGCGAAGAAGATGCGATTGAGCAATCTCGCAATGAATTTCACACATTACTACCGCAAGGTACAGACACACCCGATCAATACTTATTTGAAATCATAGGCAAAGATAACCTGACTACCGTCGGCTTTATCTGGTTTGCAGTTACCTTGGAGAAAGGGGTACGCATTGCCTTTGTTTATGATTTAGCCATTAAAGCAGCCCATCGCCGTCAGGGATATGCCAAGCGCGCTTTCAAAGCAATAGAAGCACTTGTAAATGATCTGGGGCTGACTCGCATTGGTCTGCATGTGTTCGGCCAAAATTTAGCTGCACAAGCTTTATACAAACACTTGGGCTACGAAGTAACCGGAATCAATATGCTCAAAAAGCTTTAGAAATAAACCCCATGCAATTAGGCCCATGTACGGATAGCAAGGCAATTGCCGCCCTTTATCTTGCCTCGCGTAAAGCATGCCTGCCCTATGCGCCATTGGCGCATAGGGACGAAGCCATTTGTAGCTGGGTGGCTGAGGTGCTCATTAAAACAGATCACATCATTGCTGCATCAAAAGAAGGCGTGATTTATGGCTTTATCGCCACGGCAAGCGATGAGGATAAGCAATGGATTAATCATCCCTATATCCATCCAAAGCACACCGGCTTAGGCATCGGCTCTGCCTTACTTGAATATGCTCTGGCCCAAATGCCACACCCCGTTTATTTATATACCTTTCAAGCCAATGCCGGCGCACGGCGCTTTTACGAGCGATATGGCTTTCTTGCCCTTGAGTTTAGCGATGGCTCAAACAATGAAGAAAGCTGTCCTGATGTGCTGTATGGGCTCTTATAAACACAAGCCCCTAAAGTACTAGTCACCTGCTCCATAACAATAAATAGGGCACTAGTAATTGAGTAAAAGCAGAAGGGTCCACGAGGCGGGGTTTACGCTCTTTAGTAAAGCAGCTAATGCACAGAGAAACGCCCAATTGCGTTTAATAATGGCTCTGCGCTGGCTTTTAGTGCTTTGGCGTGTTCAGCCGTTAAGGTAGTGATATTTTGTGTTGATCGCGTTTGCTGCAAAAAAAGAGCCATCGTTTCGGAAACACTCTGCACCGATTTAATTTGCTGATCCATCGCTAGGTTTAATTCATTTAAATCTGCTTTAAACTGATCAGCCTCGTGATTAATTTGCTGAATAATTTGCTCAATTTTCAACTGGCCTTTTCCAGCTTCGTTATTGGCTTCAGCAGCATCTGCACTGATCCCATCATCGTGGATAAGCTTTCCAATTTCTAAGGTCGCCACGGCCGTTTGTTCCGCAAGCCGTCTTACTTCTGCCGCCACCACGCCAAATCCCCTGCCCTTTTCTCCGGCTCTTGCCGCTTCTATTGCAGCATTTAAAGCAAGCAAATTTGTTTTCTCTGCTATTTTTTCAATCAGGAAAACAATTTTTTTAATTTCCAGAGAGCGATCAAGCTGCTTACCACTGGTATTTAATATGCCTAGCGTTCTTTGCTGCATTTCATTAAATTTGTGTGCTGCGTCATTGCCTATATTCCCCACCAGACTAATGCTGCCTGACAGGGCTTCTAATGTGCCAAAATTATTACTCATCATTTGCGATTGGTGATGGCTTTGTTGCAACGTTTCATCACAACTTAAATTAATTTGTGCCACTAAATCCCCCACTCTATCCGCCTGATCCTGTATCGCAGCAATCAAGCCAATTAAATTTTTCCGCATATATTCAAATGATTCAATCGCAGCGCCAATTTCATCATCACTCTTTTTAATCATTTCATGGCTCAGATCACCTTGAGCACAATGGCGGATATTTTCAGAGAAATGAATAATCATGGCGGAAAGACGCCCCCCCAGAAACCATGCACTCAGTAAGGAAAAACAAAGTGCAGCCACCGATAATAAAATAAAACGACGGCTGGATTGCTCTCTGTGCTGGGTATTTTTTTCTTGCTGCTCAGCCATGTTTTTGTTTTGCAATTCCAGCTCCTGACGCAGCAAAACATTAAATGCAACAAAGCTGGGGTCTGCCGAAAGTACAATCATTCCAGCCAAATTATCATCATTGCCAAACATATCAAAGGCATCAATCAGCAGCATTCTATACTTGTATAAGGCATTTTTTAGCTGGCTAACCCGATCTGCGCCTAATTCATCCACCCCCACCTGCCCTATTTTTTCAATAGCATCATCCAGTTTGCTAATCAGCGCCTTGCCAAGCACCCGGCTGCGGGCCTGATCATTATTAGATCTGATACTCGCCAATAGCTGATAAACATCGCCCCTGATCATATAAGCATCATTGGCAATTCTATTCAGGGCATGGCTCTTTTTATAGTTTGTATCATAAAGCAGCTCAGTTGCCTGCACTTGACGGCCCACCCATAAATAAGCCACCGTGGCGATGCCGAGCAAGAGGCCAATAGATAATAAAGCGGGGAGCATTACTTTATATTTAATGGATATTTTCATCACTCAAAACCTTGGCCTTCCCTGATTTAATTATTTATCCGGAAAATAAATGCCCGCACACAATATAAACTCATTGTTATTTTTACAGAACATATCTTTTTTTAATATTTTTTTGCTAATAGGATCAGTAAACTTATATTGATGCCAGAATTCCTGCTGACTAGCTGCTAATTTAATTCTTTCTTTTATATATTCTTTGCCACTGATATCCACGATATTCATGAAATTTTTCCCTACCATTTTTGCTGTTTGCCCATGCGCACGGCAAACACCCTGCCGATCATAGACGGCAATATAAATATCTTTATCCACAAAAGCCTGGCTGGGTGCAGTAAAGGCCGCAAAACTTTTCACCGGACCATTTACATTGAGATAGGCAATGGCTTTTTTAACCATGTTTTCTGCATCCGCCCGCCCGCCTCGTTCATCCTCTTTCGCGATAGCGGGCATCATCATCAACAGCAAAACCAGCCCTATCATGACTTTCATCTCTATTTCCCTATTGATAAAAAATAGCAGGAGGATGAATCACGGTATAGCTGATCTCTGCCTTCAAATCTATGTCATCGCAAGCGGCACGGTTTTACCTTCACCCTTGCTTAAGTGAAAATAAGCATTTGCAATCATTTTCAAGAAATCAGGCAATAAAAAAAACCAGTGGATCGCACTGGTTTTTTATAATCAAGAGGTACTTCTCGATCAGAGCAAGACATCACTCGTTACGCCATACCGGCGTAAGATACGGCGTAATTGTTCTAATGCTTCAATCTGAATTTGCCGCACACGCTCGCGTGTTAAATTTAAATTGGCGGCCAAGTCTTCTAAAGTACAGACTTCATAACCATTCAAGCCATAGCGGCGTTCTATTACAATTCTTTGTTTTTCATTAAGCTGCTTTAACCATTCACGCACATAACGCTCTACTTCGGCATTTTGCAATATGGCTTCAGGACCATCGTGCTGATCATCAGGAATGGACTCACCAATGGTGAGCATCGGGTCAATATCCAGAGGCGCATCTAAAGACGCGACTCTTTCATTTAAACTCATTACCCGGCGCACATCTTCTACTGATTTGCCCACCAAATGCGCAATATCTTCAATCACGGGCTCATGCCCCAATTGCGCTTCCAAATGCCGCTGAGCACGCAAATAGACATTTAATTCTTTAATCACATGCACCGGCAATCGAATAGTGCGTGATTGATTCATAATTGCGCGCTCTACACTTTGCCTGATCCACCACGTGGCATAAGTAGAAAAGCGAAAGCCCCGCTCAGGGTCGAATTTTTCTAATGCGTGCATTAATCCGATATTCCCTTCTTCAATTAAATCAAGCAGGGTCATGCCGCGATTAATATAATGCTTGGCGATATTAACGACTAAGCGCAAATTGTGCTCAATCATTTTTTGTCGGGCCTGAAAATCTCCCTGAACCACGCGCCGGGATAAGGCGCGCTCTTCATCAGGGGTGAGTAATTTGCTTTGGCCAATTTCATTCAGATAAATCTGCGTGACGTCGCCGGTACTTTCATGAACATGTGCTTCGGCTTCATCTGCAGCGGGTTCGGTTTCAATTTCCGCCCCCTCTTCTTGCTCGGCCTTCTCGAGATCGTCGGCTTCCTCGAGTAATTCCTCTTCCAGAATATCAAGCTGATCGTTCATTTTTTTTCCGCTTGGATGTATTTTGCAGGGTCTACCGGCTTCCCAAATCTGCGCATTTCAAAGTGCAGTTTGACCTGATCACTATCGCTATTACCCATCTCAGCAATTTTATCCCCCTTTCTTACCTCATCCCCTTCCTTGACTAGAAGTTTACTGTTATTTGCATATGCCGTCAGGAATTCTTGATTATGCTTAAGGATAATCATTTTCCCATAGCCACGTAAACCTGCCCCTGCGTAAACAACCTTACCCTTAGCTGAAGCAATTACAGACTGGCCTATTTTTCCAGAGATATCAATACCGCGATTTTCCTCAGAAAAACCTTTTACTGCTTTTCCTGCTGTAGGCCAAACCCAATCACCCTGCTTTTCATCGGCATTATTTGGTGCAGAAGAGGCATTAACACTTGGTTTTTCTGCTGTTTTCACAGCTGAGGCCACCCGCACCTCAGCAGCCCCTAGCGCCACTGATCCGGCAGAAGCGGCGACAGACGGTAGTTTTGTGTTGTCAGATTGTAATTTTGGCGCAACAACAGGGCCTTCAGAGAGTGCAGCCACGGCACTGGCTGATTGTGCGCCGTAGGGAACTTTCACTACTTTGGGGTAGTTTTTATTCTCTACCTTAAGCTCTGTTTTTGTGTCTGTTTTTTGCACATCATCCGTTTTTAAAGGCCGGACTTCAACGCCGCCATCGGGCGCTGTTAAGCGTAAGGATTGATCGATTTTGATTCCGTTCACATCGCTTAAATTATTCCACGCCGCTAAATCACGATAGGCCAAACCATGATCAAGCGCGATACGATAGAGAGTATCGCCTTTTTTAACGATGTAAGCTGCCGGGCGCGGATCCGCATTTGCAGCAGGCACAAGCGGCGCATTAACACGAGGGGCTGGCGTTACCGCTTGCTGGCTATTGCGATCAACAATCGGGGCGGGGGGGCTAGGTTGGCTGGCG
The DNA here is from genome assembly GCF_000969645.2 of Janthinobacterium sp. B9-8. Lineage (NCBI taxonomy): Bacteria > Pseudomonadati > Pseudomonadota > Betaproteobacteria > Burkholderiales > Oxalobacteraceae > Janthinobacterium > Janthinobacterium sp. B9-8. The sequence continues at coordinate 931,915 of NZ_CP014222.1, read as the reverse complement.
CACGCGCCAAGCAGTAAAGCCAAAGGGGCACACAGACGTTGCCAATTCACAGATTCATCTCCTTACCTATAAATTAATCAAAACTGCCACTCACAGCACTCAAGCTCGCAAGCGCAACGGGCGCAAGCAAATCGCGCCCGTCATGCACAGATCATTGATCAAAAAGATTTACACAACACCGGGTAGTAGCGGCACAAAATGAACTTTTTCTAAACGCGTTTCTACAAAGCCTTCTTCTGTACGCTCAATCTGACGCAACTCTTGCTCGGCCTCGCCAACCGGAAAAATCAAACGCCCCCCTACTTTCAGCTGGGGGAGCATATCTTCCGGCAAAATAGGCGCGGCGGCAGTAATAATAATGACATCATAGGGGGCGGCTTCAGCAAGCCCCTTGCTGCCGTCTCCATGGCGCAGGCGCGCGTTATGCACCCCTAGCTTACTCAAGCGTTCACGCGTGGCTTTATGCAAGCCCCCGATCCGCTCTATGGAATAAACCGTTTTGAACAATAAAGCCAGAACAGTTGTTTGGTAGCCGCAACCCGTGCCGATTTCCAGCACTTTATCGTGCTGAGCCGCAGCCATCGCCAGCTCGGTCATACGAGCCACAATATAGGGTTGTGAGATAGTCTGGCCAAAGCCAATTGGCAATGACACATCGTCATAGGCTTTATGCGCCAGCGCCTCATCCATAAAACCGTGACGGGGCACTTCGGCCATCGCAGCAAGCACCGCAGGATGGCTGATACCCTGCGCTTTTAAACGCTCAACCAGCCTCGCACGGGTTCGAGCAGAGGTCATGCCTGCACCGCCTAAGGCGGCAATATTTAATCGGATAGCCATGTAGAGACAAGATCAAGTTGAGATTTAGCGGTTAAATCAACCGACAAAGGAGTCACAGAGACATAGCCATGGGCTACAGCATAAAAATCAGTCCCTTCACCCGCATGGGACACTTCCCCCACCGGCCCTACCCACCAAATGGTTTCGCCGCGCGGATTTTTGGATTGAATCACGCCGGAGGATTTATGTCGACGCCCCAAACGCGTCATTAACACCCCTTTTAATTCTGCGTAAGGGATATCCGGTACATTCACATTTAATAAAACGGGCGAGGCAAATGGGGATGCGATAAAGCGCTGCACTAAATCTCTGGCAACCTGAGCGGCCGTAGCAAAGTGCTGCGGGTTACGCGACGCCAAAGAAATCGCCATCGCAGGCACGCCTAATAGATGCCCTTCTGTAGCCGCGGCCACCGTGCCGGAGTAAATCGTATCATCACCCATATTCGCGCCATGATTAATCCCTGAAACGACCATATCAGGCAAAGATTCCATCAGGCCCGTTGCGGCCAGATGAACACAATCGGTTGGCGTACCGTTTACATATAAAAAACCACTCGGTGCTTTACGAACGCTTAAGGGGCGATCCAAAGTCAGTGAATTACTCGCCCCGCTGCGATCCCTCTCTGGCGCGCAGACAATCACCTCACCTTCTTCACGTAAAGCATCTGCAAGTGCAACAATACCAGGGGCAAAATAACCATCGTCATTCGACAACAAAAATCGCATGAATTTCTCCTTAAACGCCGCACGTCATCAACGACAGCAAGCCAGCGGGCAATACATTTTTTATAAAGCCCCCTGTCAGGGGCTCAGGCTAACACTTTTATTCATTTTCAAGGCGCTTGATAATATGCCACATGCCGCAATCAAAGCCATGGCGATATAACTGGACAAATGAAGCTGCTCATCCCATAGCAATACAGCAAATAGGGTAGCAAACAGCACCGTCAGATAAGCGAGGCTTGCCACTGCCAGCGTCTTGCCCCGGCTATATGCGCGCGTCATCGCCAACTGTGCAACAGTGGCAGAAACCCCCAAACCAAGCACAATCCAAATATTTCGACTGTCCAGCATAGTTAAAGGCTCATCTTGCAGCCCCATTAATACAGCCGCACCTAAAGATGAAACCAGAGAAAAGTAAAAAACCGTACGCCATGCAGGCTCACCCGCCTGACCCAATTTATTCACATTAAAATAAGCCACTCCGGACAGCAGGCCAGAGAGCAAACCCAGTAAACCTGCCTGCCATTGCGCGCTTTCAAAGGTAGGCTTTAGCAAGAGCACCACCCCCACAAAACCAATCATTATGGCGAGAATCTGGCCGCTTTGCGGTTTTTGCTTTAGATAAAAGATGGTAATTAACGTTAAGAATAAGGGCGAGGTATAGCTGAGCGTCACCGCTGTAGGCAAGGCAAGATGAGCAATCGCATAAAAATAAAACAATAATGCAACAAAACCAGCCACACAACGGGACATATGCAATTTCAGCATAGGCAAGCTTACTTTTAATGTATTACCTTGCAACATCACCACAAATAAAATACCAATAAACCCTGCAATACAGCGATAAAAAACCAGCTCCGAAATAGAAAACTGCACACTGCCCATTTTCACAAAAACACCCATGATTCCAAAGCAAAAACAAGCCAGAATCATCCAGAAAGAACTCGATTGTTTTAGCCGCTGCAACATTAACCCTCCAAAATTAAATAGCAATAAGCCCCATTTGAACGGGGCTTATTGCATACAATCGCCTGTTTATTAATAAAGTCGGTAGCCAGAAATCGTTTTTTGTACCGTTTCAATTAATTGCTGCAACTGATCTGCCGATATCGCTGATTGCACAGCCGCATCATTTGTTTGCTCAGACATATGTGCAATTTTTTCAACCTGCTGTGCCATTGCCGTGCTGGCACTACTCTGCTCAACCAAAGCTTCAGAAATATCCACGACGTAATTAACCACTAAATTTGAAGCCACACGGATATTAGCAATGGCCGAGCCTGCATCCCGCGCATGGGCCACGCCTTCTTCAACCTGCAACACCACTTGCCGCATCCGCGCCACCGCTCTGTCCGAGCCCTCCTGAATAGCGCTCACCGTATTAGCAATTTCCTGAGTAGAGCGACTGGTACGCTCGGCTAATTTACGCACCTCATCGGCTACCACGGCAAAGCCGCGCCCCAGCTCTCCTGCCCTTGCCGCCTCAATTGCTGCATTCAAGGCCAATAAATTGGTCTGATCGGCAATTTCTTTAATTTCATTCACTACGGTGCGGATCTGATTGCTTTTAAGCTGCAAATCGCTCATTTCTGCCGAAGCTTCACGCACCGTGCCCGCGATCGCATCAATTTCTGTCACCGTTGTATTAATTACGCGCTCACCATCGCTGGCTAAACGACCGGAATCCTGAGTGTGCGCCTTGGTGTCTCTAGCGCGCTCGGCCACATGATTAATACTTACTGTAACTTCTTCAACTGTTGCGGCCATATGCGCAGCTGATTCACTTGATACTGCAGAAATTTTTGTAAGCTGCCGGGTATTTGCCGACACTTCAATCGCCGAGCCTGACATTTTTTTAATTGATTGCTCGATGCTCACAAAACTTTTTTGTACCGTTTCTAAAATATGATTAACCGCTTTAACCAACTGGCTAATTTCATCATGACCACTAACGGGAATACGGCCAGTAAAATCAAGATTTTTTTCAATATAAGACAATGCCGCCAGGCTCTCTGTCATTGGCTTTTTAATTGCCCGGTAAATCAATGCGCCAATAAAGGAAACCAAGACCACACCCAAACCAGAAATCATCAAAAACAATACCACTGATTTAGAATTAGCTGATTCAGCCTCAATAATCAGCTTTTTAGCATGGTCTTCATTAAATTTAACCAAGCCTTTTACCGGCTCAATCACCGCGGTAAATTTAGAAAACCCTGTGGCATTCGCCAGCTCAAATGCAGCCGTAAAATCGCGATCATCTGATAATTTAATCGCATTCATATAAAGCTGATCGTAATCATGGTATGCCGCTTGTAATTGCTTATAGAGCGCACCATCCTCTTGCTCGGATACCAGCTGGCTATAGGCATTGATATTTTTCGTCAGCAAATCACGATTCGCCGAGACAAATTTAACAATTTCTGCTTTTTCCTGATCTTTAGAAGACAAAATATGCACAAATAAAACAATACGATTTTGATTCAGATCATTAGCAATTCGATTAGCCAATAAAGCGCTTTGCATTGAGTGTTCAGAAATATACTTTAAACGCGCAGCCTGATCATTCAGCTTGGATACGCCCAGCAGCATAACTGACAGCAAAGAAAGTAACGCAACTGCGATTAACGCAGTTAAACGTTGTGAAATATTCATTATCAAACCCCTGGCAGCGATCAGACTTAAGATTGTTTTGCTGTGCAAAAACCAGATTGGGCTCTATTCCATGCTTTGCGGAGTAAATAAACGGCTACTCACCACAAAATATTGATTACGCTTAAATCAGGCCTTTACTCATGACGAACATAACGTTCGACAAGCAGCAAAAAAACTCAATATTTTTATCAGAGCTGAGATTCTAAGCTAGAACAGCCTTAGCGGGGTACATAAGAATTTGCTGTTTTGAAAAAAATAACTTTAAAACTCAATAAAAACGCAACATCCGCAGAGGCATTCAAGCGTCACAACGACACTTACTTATTACTCAATGGATTAACAAAACTACATTTGCCTGAATTGCGCCGCAAAACTACGGCTTAAAGGTAAGGTGTGTTGACTATTTTTAAGCTCAATACGCTGCCGCCCAAGAATATCCCGCTCAATACGCGCAACCACATGCAAATTCACGATATAAGCCCGATGCACTTGAGCAAAACTTTTAGCTTGTAATTGCGGCAATAAATCTTTTAAAGAAGTCCGGATTAAATGCCGCTCATGCGCAGTTACCACCTCGGTGTATTTATCCGCCGATTGAAAAAACAGCACCTCATCCACCGCCACCAAGCGCGTCACATCTCCCAGACCCACAGTCAGCCATGCCAGCGGAGCCGCTTCTTTTTGTATGCTGCTCAATAGAGCATTGAAATCAAACTGCGGCTTACGCTCCCTTTGCAAACGAGTCACGCATTGCAAAAGCCGGTCATCACTCACCGGCTTTAACAGGTAATCAAGCGCCGAATTATCAAACGCTGAAATCGCATATTCATCAAATGCGGTAACAAACACCACCCGCGTATCACGCAAAGTGCTGGCCACCTGCAAGCCGCTTAGGCCAGGCATGCGGATATCTAAAAAAGCAAAATCAGGCGAGAGACGATTAAGCTCACTCACCGCTTCCAGCCCGTTCTTTACCACGGCCACAATATTTAAATCCGGCCAAAGCACTTGCAAGCGCTCTGCAAGGCTGCTGGCAAGCAACGGCTCATCGTCGGCGATTAAAGCGGTGGGCATGGGGTTTCCTTCGCTCAAATTTTATTCAAAGGCAGGGTTAATTCAGCAATCACACCACAGGGTACATTGGGATAAAGCGCCAAACGCCCCTGCTTGCCATATAAGTTTTCTAAGCGCTTACGTACATTCGGCAGGCCCACGCCCTCTTCCCCGGCCGTTTGCAAACCCAAGCCCGTATCATAGACCCGTAAGCGCAGTAGTTTTTCAAAGACATCCGCCACAATATGCAGCTCGCCACCCGCGATTGCAGGCTCAATGCCATGCTCTAAAGCATTTTCTACTAAAGGCTGCAAAAGCAGCGGCGGCAAGAGCGCAGCTTGTAAATCGACAGGCACATCGATCTGGTATTGCAAACGATCGCCAAGGCGGATTTTTGTGATGGCCAGCAAAGCACTGACTAAATCCAGCTCTTCAGCCAGCGTGACTTGCTTTTTACGTGTGCGGCTTAAGCTGGCTCGCAAATAATCATTTAAATGATCGAGCATGGTTTGTGCAAGCGCCGCATCGCGGGTAATCAGGCTACGCATATTCGCCAAAGTATTAAATAAGAAATGCGGCTCGATTTGCGCTTGCAGCATGGCCAATTGCGCGGCGATTTCAGATTGCCGCACTTCTGCCAGCTGCTGCTGCTCTGTCGCCAGCTGGGCGCGATACGTTTGCGAGCGATAAAGCACGAAGAAAAAACCCGTTGCGGCCACCGACACCAGAAAAGCCAAGGCAATCCAGCGCCATTGATACTGCGGATTGAGCCAAAAATAACTAATAACATCGGGCGCACCTAAAAAATAGGCCAGCTTAAAACCACAGAATAAGCCCAGTGGCAGCACCACAATCAAGCGCCATAAACGATGCCCGCCCATGCCACCACCCGAGCAAAAAGCGAGCGTATTCAGCGCAGAAATACTAAAACCGATTGAATGCGAAATCAGTAAGTTATCCAGAAAATATTCGGGCTTACTCGATAAAGTGCATAAAACGGCAATCAGGGTGTTCACCACCAATAAAACGGGTAAATCACGCCACCAGCGCGCCAGTAACAGTGGAAAATTAATCATGGTTGTGGCTACTGTTTAAAAAGATCAGGTAAAAAGCGTCAGACACCGCTAAAAGAAATACTTTAATGACAAACTGCTTGATCGCCTCTCGGGCAAAGCGCCGTACTGACTGAGCGCATTCCCGCGATTAAGCTGCCATTCCCAAGCCACATCAACCGTTTTAAAGTGATAACGCGCCTCAAACCACGCCATATCACTACTATCAATTAAATCATGCCGCCACATCGCCGCCAGCTCCAGCTGGGGCATTAAATCCGGCCAACGAGCCTGAGCCATGGTGGCTTGCCGAGTGAGCATAGACTGACGTGACTGCACCTCGCTGCGATAACGCCAATAGTCTTGCAATGGCCTCCCTTGCAAAGCCTGCCACTCTGCTGCGTTTTTAGCTCCGCCATCGTACTGATATTCCAAGCTAAGCGAAAGCTTGGATTCAGATGTCCAAGTCAGCCCGCTCACCAGACGATAAACGCGCCCACCTTCTTTGGCCGTACTAAGCTCGGCATGCAGCACCGTTGCATCATTAAGTAAGCCGGTTAAATTAAGCCCGAGCTGTGGCTGCGAATCCGCGTCGCCAAAGATTAAGAATTGTGAAGAAATCGCCCCATTCTGACTCAGTGCCAGCAAATAACGATTGCGCGGGTTGCTTGCCCCCCCATCAAGGCTAAATGCATCACGATCTGCATAATTCGCCAATTTCGGCGAAATCAACGCGGTGAACGCCCCGCCTGCCCAGAGCTTTTGCCCACGCAACATCACACTACCCTGGCGATTTTCCCGCAAGCTGGCAGGGGCCACCGAAACCACCGACCTGACCGCTCCTTCTTTAAAATAATCGCTCGGGTTATAGCCCAGCCCCACGCCGTAGCGGGTATTGATACGGCCAAAATCCAGGATCATATCGTCCACCGGCTGCCAGCTTACATACGCTTCTTTTAAAGTATTTACCTTGCTTTTCGGATCTTGCCAGCCTGGCCCGAAACCATCGAGCCGATCCGCCAGCACCACGCGCCAATCGGCGGCCAGCCGGGTATCCAGGCGAAAATCCAAAGACCGGCGCTGTGTATTTTCATACCCATGCTCCAAACGCGCCCTTCCCCACGCGCCTTCCACCGACAGCAGCCAATCGCTGCTTTCCACAGGCGCTGCCGAAGTCTGATCCGCCAGCAGCAAAGCGTCCTGATCGCTGGCGAATGCTGCTGAACACAGCAAGCCAATAAGCCATTTCATCGCTTACTCCGGCTTAAAGCGGGGTAGATAATCTCGCTGCAACCAGCTTTCTGGTACATCGCGCCAAGCATAATCGCTGTTTTTAATCACCGTGACCCAAGCTGGGTCCAAACCATCAATAATCACCGTTTCACTCGGGCGCTCAGCCCCCAGCTGAGGCTGATAGCGGCGGAAATAAGCCGTTTTTAATAAGCGCCCGCTCTCTGTATAAAATAAGGATTTAACCGGCTGCTTACTGGTTTTATCCAGCCACATTTCAATCGAGTGATAAGTAAGATCCGGTGAAATCGCTTTAAGTTTCAGCTTGTAACAAGCCCGCTTTTTACGGTCCCCATCCTGTATTTCCTCCTCCCCCACTAGCTCTGCACGGTAATCGAGCGCCAAATTAACCGTCAGCACATCGCCATTCGCCGCCTGCCCCAGTAAACGTTGCTGGGGTGAAATCCTCACGCTGGCTTTGCTGGCCGGATCATAAAACCACAGATCATTGCCATCTTTAAGCATCAATTTGCCGGTATCGCGAATAGGTGCCACAAAGCGAATCAAGTTACGAAAGCGCCCGCCATCCGGCCGTGAATAAATCGCCAGCGTATTTCTATCGGTTTCTTTGCCTTTTCGATATTCGATCAGCGTAGAACTCAGGCCAAAAGACTGAGTCGGATTACGAATCGCATCGCTAGCCGCCAGCAAAGCCTGAGCATCCACGGCGGCAAAACTAGCGCTGCTGATTAAAAGGCCTAAAACAATCAATAATTTCATCACAATCCCTTCCGTCTAAGCAGCAAACAAAAACGTATAAATCAACCGACCCGGCAGCAAAGTCGCAGCCCCTGCCCCCAACAAGCCCAGATAGCTACCCAAAACAAATCTCCGATGCCGCTTAATTTGCCCAGCTCTAGCGGCGCGAATCGCCACCACAATGCAAATCAACACCCATACCGACAATAAATGTATCGGGCTAAAACGATAGCCAGCCCACAGACCCGACAAGCCAAAAGAGGAAATCGCCGTGACGCCCATCAAGGCCATCCACGTTCTGCCCATCAATCGGTGCCGAGGCGAGCCCTTAGGCAGGCATAACACCGCCGCCCCCATCAGCAGGGCAGCCAAGGCAAACACAATATGTAAATATAAGAGGCTCATCTCTTGACCCCTATGCGTGCCGTAAGGCATCCACAATATTAAGCTGAGCGGCGCGTCTGGCTGGCCACCATGCCGATAATAAAGCCACCCCCACTAGCCCAAACGCGGTAGTAAACAGCATCTTGCTCTCGCCCCAAACCCGCACTGTCAAAGGAATTGGATCAACATTGCCCGGCGGCGTCCAAGTCAAGCCACTGTGATTCACCAGCCAGGCTAAAACGAGAGCGGCAAGCACACCGGTAATGGCCCCCATCGCCCCAAGGAGCACGCCCTCACAGACAAATAAGCGGCGAATGCCAGACTGACGCAGCCCGATGGCGCGTAAAGTGCCAATTTCTACCGTCCGCTCCACCACGGCCATGCTCATGGTATTGCTCACGGTAAACAGCACAATCGAGCCTATCAGTAAGGCGATAAAGCCAAAGATGGCGGCAAACATGCCCGTAATTTGCCCATATTGCGGATTAATCACGGTGTAATCCAGCACCTCTAGCGGCTGCGCTTTAAGCGGCCCAGCCATTAGTACCGCCAAGCGCGCTCTGGCTGCCGCCATTTGGCTGCTGTGCTTAAGCTGCAATACAATCGCCGTCACCTGCGGCGTGCCCGCGCCATAAATCAACTTTTGGGCCTGTGATAAATGCAGGCCCACAAACATATCGTCCAGCTCTTTCACGCCAATGGTTTCTGCCTTCACCACCGTTAAAGCCGCCACATTGGGCGCGCCATGCGAATTAGCCGCCAACATTTCAATACGCCCCGTAGCGGCTTTACTGCCCGTCCCTTCCGACAGAGCCATCACATCAGCAGGCGCATCCGAGCCACTGTTTGCTTCAGCGGCAGGCTGCGGGCAATTTTTAACGTGCAAAGCGCCGCACAAAGCCAATACCCGCGCCACACCCGTACCTATTACCACCGAATCTTCTGATGTGCCCGTCAGCGCTGATTGCTTGGGCGTAATAGGAAAATCATAATCATTCCAAAGCCCTAGCTTGTTCTGATCTTCCACCACCACCCCGCGCCCAAGCACGGTGCGTGAAACACCCGCCGAATAATTCCCTGCAATACCGCCCAAGCTCAGAGTGGGCGTAATGACATTCAACATGGGTGCTAGCACAGGGTCTTTTTTCAGCACACTGAGCAGCGCCGGGTAATGGGCAATTCCGTAAGCCGCCGGATTGCCGTTGCCATACAGAAAGTAATCTTTATGCTGAATTTGCAAATGGCCACTGCTTTGTACAAAGCCAGTTTGCAAGCCCAGATTTAGATCCTGGCTATATCCACCGAATAATAAGATGGTGACCGCCCCCACCAGCATCGCCAGCAGCGTGGCCAGCGAGCGGCGATAATTGCGTAAAAGATTACGCAACGCTAAAGAGAAGATATTCACACCAGCACCTCCTGCTTTTTCACTGCAGACCGGTCACGCTGCTCTACAGACACAATTCGCCCGTCGCGAATCAAAACGGCATCATCAGCCTCGGCCAATACCTGCGGATCATGCGAAGAAAAAACAAAGCTCACCTGATGCTCCAGCTGCATACGGCGCATCAATTGCAAAATCGCCTTGCCGGTCTGGCTATCCAGATTGGCCGTTGGCTCGTCGGCCAGCACCAATTGCGGCGCTGGGGCCAGTGCTCGTGCAATGGCTACTCTTTGTCTTTGTCCGCCGGAAAGCTGCCCTGGGCGATGATGTGCTTTATCAGCCAACCCCACCGCATCCAGTAAATCCATCACACGGGTTCTGCGTTTGGCTGCCGGAATATTCAGCATGCGCAGCGGGTATTCCACATTTTCAAACGCAGACAACACCGCTAATAAATTGAAATTCTGAAAAATAAAACCCAGATGTCGCGCTCTAAAATCAGCCAATGCATCATCAGGTAGCTGTGCTATATATTGCCCCGCCACAATCACATCCCCCTGATCGGCGCGATCAATGCAGCCGATCAAATTCAGTAACGTGCTTTTACCACTGCCGGACTGACCAGCAATCACCGTAAAGCGGTTGGGGTAAATAACGAGATTGACCTCTTGCAAAGCGGGCACATCCACCGAGCCTAGGCGATAGTGCTTACTAACCTGTTTTAAGATAACGGGGTACATGAGCAGTCCTCATTAAGGGAATGCCATCAATATATGCGGCCTTTCTGCTCGCTTTCAGCCAATGTGATAAAGCGCCACCAAGAGAAATAAAGCGTAAAAAATAAGGATGAAATACTCGGGCAATAAGGTACTCAACGTGCTTTGAACGCCACCTTGCGAGATGAGGCGAATTTAAAGCGCAAGCGATATGCGCTTTATGCACAATGGCGCAGCTGACGAGGCCTTAATCCGGCTATTTTCAAACTGAACACATCAATAAGGTTGACCATTTCAGTCAAGATCGGCAAAAATCAGGGTTAACGCCTCACTTTTCAGAGCACTATGGACTTTTACTCCAATAAACCACGATGGCGTCGCTCCTGATTTCTCTGCCCCGCCTTTCTTGCCTAGCTGTCACTGCCTTAACGCAAAGACAAACTTTGGAGTACGCCCATGTTATCGATTGATGAATTCAACGCCCTTAAAAGCCAAGGCTATAACCGCATTCCGCTGACACTAGAGCTGTTTGCCGATTTAGATACCCCGCTATCTGTTTATCTGAAGCTCGCCAATCAGCCTTACACCTATCTTTTAGAATCGGTGGTAGGTGGGGAGCGTTTCGGCCGCTACTCCTTTATCGGGCTGCCGGCCCGCACGCGTTTAAAAGTGGTTGGAAATCACACCGAAGTGATTTGTAATGATGAAGTGATCGAAACGCATCAAGGCAATCCTCTCGATTTTATTGAAAGCTTTCAGCAGCGCTATCGCGCCCCAGCCAATAAAATGCTGCCGCGTTTCTTGGGTGGTTTAGTCGGCTATTTTGGCTACGAAACCATCAGCTATATCGAGAAGAAACTCGCTAGCACACAAAAGCCTGATGAAATTGGCGCACCCGATATTCAGCTACTGCTATCTGAAGAATTAGTGGTAGTTGATAATTTATCCGGCAAGCTGTTTATGGTGGTGTACGCCAATGCCGAGCAAAACAACGCTTACCAAATTGCCGCCGACCGCATACACACCCTGCGCATGGCATTGCGCGAACCTGCAAAAATCCCACTGCAAGGCAAAGCCCCCAGCCAAAGCCAGATGACATCGGGCTTTGGCGAAGAAGCCTTTAAAGCCGCTGTACTCAAAGCCAAGGATTACATTATTGATGGCGACATCATGCAGGTGGTGCTTTCACAGCGCATGAGCCTGCCCTTTGAAGAGTCGCCGCTCTCGCTTTACCGCGCGCTGCGCTCCTTAAATCCATCGCCGTATATGTTCTTCTACCATTTTGGTGACTTTCATATTGTGGGTGCATCACCAGAGATTCTGGTGCGTCTTGAAAACGACACCGTTACCGTGCGCCCGATTGCTGGCACGCGCCCTCGCGGCAAAACCCGTATTGAAGACGAAGCACTCGCCGCCGAACTCTTGGCCGACCCGAAGGAAATTGCCGAGCATATTATGCTGATGGATCTGGGCCGCAACGATGCGGGTCGCGTAGCGCAAACCGGCAGCGTAGCGGTAACCGATAAAATGGTGATCGAGCGTTACTCACATGTGATGCATATTGTGTCTAGTGTGGAAGCCAAGCTTCAAGCGGGTATGAGTAATATCGACGTGCTCAAAGCCACCTTCCCTGCCGGTACGGTTTCGGGCGCACCTAAAGTGCGGGCCATGGAAATCATTGCCGAGCTCGAGCCAGTAAAACGGGGCATTTACTCGGGTGCAGTCGGCTATCTGGGCTTTAACGGCGATATGGATGTGGCCATTGCGCTGCGCACCGCCGTCATCAAAAATAAAACCCTTTATATGCAAGCAGGGGCCGGCATCGTAGCCGACTCCGTCCCCGAAAGTGAATGGCAAGAAACCCTGAACAAAGCCCGCGCAGTCTTACGCGCAGCGGAGTTAGTGCAAGATGGTTTAGACGCTTGATAGGCCACTTCCGGGCGTATTTCAATGCGCCCGGAAGCCCCAACCAATAGCACTTTCAAACAAGAGCTGACATGCCTTTTCTTATTCTTGCCCTTTGCGTCGTCCTTATCATCATGTGGCTGCAGCTTAGAAAAGCGGCCAGGGCGGAGTTTATTCGCAGCTATATGTTTCCCGTGGGCTTACTCGACAAGCTCCAGAAAACACGCCCTGAGCTAAGCCTTAAAGACAGGCAGCTGGTAGCCCATGCCTTAAGACAGTTTTTCTTGGTTTATCACAAGAGTAGGCATCACCAGATTGCCATGCCCTCGCAAGTGGTCGACGATTTATGGCATGAATTTATTCTTTACACCAAAAACTATCAGACCTTTTGCCAGAAAGCCTTTGGCCGCTATTTGCACCACACCCCCGCCAGCGCCATGGGCGCTAATAATAATGAAGGCTTACGCAAAGTGTGGCACTACGCCTGCCTTGAAGAAAATATCAACCCCAAACATCCTACCCGCCTACCTTTACTCTTTGCCTTAGATGCAAAATGGAATCTGGCCGATGGCTTTTACTATGCGCCTAACTGCAGGCAACAAACAGGCAATGGAACTGTGCATTGTGGTGCCGATTTTTTTACCAGCGATAGCGGCGGCAGTAGCAGCGATAGTAGTGACAGCAGTGGCTGTAGTGGCGGGGGCAGCGGAGGGTGTGGTGGGGGCGGCGGAGGGGGTGATTAGCTAAGGCAGCGATCTTCGGCAGATACCGTATTATTTGCCCGTGCTGCCTGGAACCACAGGCCTATACTGCTGAAACGCATCGAAAGCATCCTGCCTTTCCTGCCTATCACTTTTAATTACATAAAGGATACGCTATGAAAATCGCCAGTTTATCGATCTTCCTTGCTCTGAGCGCCCATGCCGATATCACGGTCCCTATGGATTTAGTCGATGACAAAGGCAGCGTTAAATCCATCGGCCATATCATCGTTTCAGAATCAGCCTACGGCCTCGTCTTTACACCTGCCATTGAAGGTTTAAGTGCAGGCATACACGGCTTTCATATGCATGAGAACGGCAGCTGCGCACCTAAGGAGCAAAATGGCAAAATGGTGCCTGCCTTATCAGCCGGTGGGCATTATGATCCACGCAGCACGAAACGCCACAGCTCGCCTTGGGGCGATGGCCATTTAGGCGATTTACCCGCGATGATTGTGGGTGAAGATGGCAAATATACTCACCCCCTCCTTGCCCCCCGTTTAAAAATGGGCGATTTAAAAGGTCGCAGCTTGATGATTCATCTGGGCGGCGATAATCACGCGGATCACCCTTCTCCATTAGGTGGAGGCGGCATGCGGCTTGCTTGTGGCGTGATACCAAGCTAAGCCTTTAACAAAACCGGGCCGGGTTTGCCTTTAAAATGGCCTTTTATATCCGGCCATTATTCATCCCAATATTTAATTAGCAACTGCGGCCCGATACTTATCTCCTTTTATTTTACTCAATCCCATCCCATTTTTAATTTCAATCTACTTTTAAATGATGCCTCGCTTATTTCAATCTGCTGCTGTTTTACTCTGCTTTATTTCTCTATTTTCCCTAGCTGAAAACACCCCAGAACGCGCCTCTGCTGCTCCTTCAAAATTCAATAAAATCTACGTCGTTAATAATGGCTGGCATACCGGATTAGTGGTGCCTGCCCAACCATTACAGGATTTATTTCCTGAATTAAAACAACGCTTTGCCAATGCAGCCTACCTAGAAATTGGCTGGGGGGATAAAGGCTTTTATCAAACACCGGATGTCACCGTAAAAGTGGCATTACGCGCAATATTTGGTTTATCTGGCTCAATTATCCATGTGGTTGCCATACCTCAATCGCCTGAACAGCATTTTGCCCGGCAAAACCCGCGTGCCTTTTGCCTTAAACCCCAACAGCTCAGCGCGCTTAATCAATTTATTGCCGCCAGCTTTTACCAAAACAACAACAAAAATATCATTGCAGGCCAAGCAGGTATTTATGGGGACAGCCAGTTTTACGAGGCAGTTGGCTCCTACCATTTATTCAATACCTGCAATAGCTGGACAGCCCAAAGCCTTCAAAGTGCAGGCCTTGAGATCAGCGCTTTTTTAAAGCTGACAGCCAGCAGTGTAATGGATGCGCTGAGTAAACTTCCCTCAGGCTGTGCAGTAGAGGTGCTTCCGGAAATCCCCATCCATTAACTTAATTTAAAGTATTAAGCAGGCGTTTTCCCACAAAAACCGCCTACTTACTCAAAATTAAATCAAACAAGATACCGCTTTATTTTTACATCTTCAGCACTTGGTGCAATTTCTACCCCAAATCTGAACGTCCTGCCGTCTATCCGTATAATGAACGCTCGTCGATACCGCCCTGATAGTTTTGGAATGTGTAGCCTGTTTTCTCCTCTGTATTTTGCACTGTGTTTATGCCTATTTTGTCGATGGCGTTAATCTAAATAAAGCCACTAACCTTTTTCTTTTTTGCGAAATAAATTCAATTCAATCAATAGTCAGCCAAGAATGGATTGAGCACAATCGCAATACCTGGTCGGCAGGATATTTAAAACAAACTGAAAACTACCTGAACAGAGACATCCTGCCGCAAATTGGGGCTATCCCAATTAGGAGTCTCAAAGCAGCCTATCTATTAAAACTTATCCGCAAAGTAGAAGAACGTGGCGCTCCTTCCGTGGCAGCGCTTATCCGCTTATGGATCGGCCAAATTTGCCGATACGCCATCGTTACGCTAAGAATTGAAATAACTGGCGTCAGAGTAAAGTCAAACCTGCTTCCTTCGGCTCTGAGGGTGTGAAACATAGCGGGATTTAAGTTTGCTCTGACCCCAGTTACTCAGCAGGGTTATTCTTAAAATATAGGATTATTTTTATGAATTTAAGACAGATATTTTTATTTATTTTCAGCGCATTTATTTTTATTATTAGCGGTTGTAAAGCACCTAGTCCAGAACCAAAACCACCATTATCTACGCCCATTAAACTTGATAAAACAGGCCAAAAAGTCACCATTGATTTCTGGTCAACTCCGGAAGATAGCCACGAAAAAAACATACTAATGCTTGGAGTCGAGTTTGCTGGGAAAGATACAAATTTTGACACTGATATTCTTAGGAAAACCACCCCCATCGTAAAAATAAAAGTAAAACGATTGGATGGTGCCTCAGTTGACGAAGGTGTGCATTTTGAATGCTTTAGCATGGACCCTAATGCCCCTTCTTTAGATAAAATTAAAGTAGCAAATGGCTCTAGTGAAGTGACAGCCTATGGTTATTTGTTTGCTAATAATAATTATTATCTGGCATCAATTGATCGAAAAACCCCTGGCTTTTTTCGTGCAGAAGTGGAAGTTCTTAAAGATAACCCTAAATTTAATAATTTGAATTTCAATATATTCGTCGCATACCGTCTTTATGGCGGCAAATAAATACTCTAATAAATTATGGCGAACCAGTAGCAGAACACTAGGCATTTTAGCTCACCCGCCGATGAGTCCTAACGACAGGGAAGCCCGCACCTGAATTTATTGACATTGTGAAATAGCGAACAAATATGGGGCTTTTTTATAGGGTTAAACCTTGCATTTGACATGAAGTAATTAATTTAACCAGCCCTGCAAACCACTATAAATTTTATCTCATGCAAAATGTAAGACCTGACCCCATTGCTTTATCGTGTTGCCACTATGACTTGTAGGTTCTATGCTGTATATAACACAACAGCAAGAGCTTGTCATGAAGTATATAACTCAAATGAGCTTGATGTTTTTGGGGGTGATTTTTAATGCTCAAGATATTTATGCAGAAAATCGTATTGTAAATATTACACTTTGCCATGAAGATGAAAGCTCTTATCCATGGATTTTAAAAGACAAGAAAGGATTAGATATTATTTTATTAGAAATGGTCGGTAAAAAATTAGATCTTGTATTTAAAATGAAATCATTACCCTGGGTTAGGTGTTTGCATGATTTAAAAGAAGGTTATGTTGATGGCGCATTTAAAATGAGCTTTAGTTCTGATAGGTTGGCTATAGCACGTTATCCAATGCAAGGAGGTATAGCTAATAAGGCGCAAAGGCTTCATTCTGATAGTTATAGTCTTTATAAAAGGAAAGATAGTACAGTAGGCTGGAATGGAAAAGAATTATTAAATATTAAAGGTGGTATTGTTGGTGTGCAAACGGGGTTTAGCATCATTTCTCAAATTAAAGAGCTTGGTGCTCGTGTTGATGACCAAACGCGCAGCGCTGAAATTAACCTTAAAAAACTGGCCACAGATAGAGTTGTTGCTATTGCATTGCAGACGCAGGAGGGTGACAGGACGCTTGATTTGATTCCTGAGTTGGCAAAGAAAATAGAGAAGGTAACACCAGCATTGATTGAGAAAAGTTATTATTTGGTGTTATCGCAAGGATTTTATAAAAATAATATTCAGTTATCCAATGATATCTGGATGACTCTTGAAAAAACAAGAGAATCTGCAGAATTTAAAACAATTGCTGAACAGTTTGATTGATAATTACTGGTTTATGCTGTTTATTTCATTTTTACGCTTATGGGGTTAGTTATTCCTTGGCAGTATAAAAAGAATGCCTGGTTACTGATGTAGTTGGTTAAGCAAAATATGAATATATAGTACGTACTAAATAAAAGAATAAAATACCGACAACAGAGTAAGCCCAAAGCTTGGTCGGTAATCCTCCCTCAAAATAATCATGGGTAAAAGTAGAATTACGCCCCCCTGATAGGAAATATTGCGTACCTTGCAATAACAGGGAAGCAATACGCAAATTATGCAAGCTTTTGTAGGGGCATTTTTTACCGTTTAGGGCCATATCTGGCGAGGCTTGAGCCTTCATCATGCAGGTGCATAAAAAATAGTGAGTTAAGTGGGCTGGCGTGGCGGGGTCACGAAGACGCGCGCCTAGTTCTGACGGCAAGTTTCCCCCAAAATTCAGACAAAAAACCCGCTACTGCGGGCTGGGTATTTCTAGCTTAAAAAGCAATAGTTACCTACCTATAATGCTTTTCATTATATAAACCACCAGTTTTAGGCCCTGCCCAATCAATGGGGCTAAGTAAAGAATCATCAATCATTTCTTCTGTACCCTCAACAGGCACTCCTCCAATACGTGCAATATTTTCTCTTGTGCCTTTTGCCGCAGAAACAATATACGCATTTTCATCTGTGATTTCTGGACGAGTAAAACTAAGAACCTCTACCATTTCAGCCATAAATCCTCCTTAAAAATCATCCGCAATAAGACCAATTAGCGCTACTATTTCATCCTTTTCAATAAAGTGTAGAACTGGCTTTTTAATACTCAAGAAGCCACAGAATTAGCGGTTACTGAATACGATTTAAACTGGATCACCTGCCCCCCAGCCAACGATAATGGTTTCTTTCAAAACATTGAATTAACATAAAAAACGGCGACCAAATGGTCGCCGTTTTTTATGCTTCAATCAAAATCCTATTTGCATTTCAGCCGGTCAAAGCCCTTTCCTGAGCTGATGTTTGTACAGCGCTCGTAAACTTTAGGAAGCTTAAATTCCTGTTTCGTATTGCTACGCTTATAAATACACACATACCAGTAATCATACTGAGACGGCCCCATCGTCCAAAATAGCGGGCCTCGATTGGCAGTCTCTGCATTGTCAGGTTTTAACTGCGCAAGCTCAGAAGGCGGGCCGCTGAAGAGATCAATTCCTGACGCTCTCTCTAAATGCCCCGATTCATTTGTTAGCCTTGGGCATGAAAATATCTCTGGTTTTACTGCCGCATGTGCAGAGCACCCCAATACCAGCAAAGTAGAAAGAGCAAATAGTGTTTTAACTACAAGCTGTTTTCGTTCGACACCAGACAACATCATCATATTTCAAGCCTCGGTAATCCCCCCCATTTTTAAGCTCACTTAAAAGTAGAGGCTAGGCATGTAATGCCAGTTCTTGTTTTGGGGTAATGCCCCCAATCCCATATGCGGCGCTCGTTATTGTAACTCCAAAGCCATTGCGTAGCGGTTTCTTGCACTTCAGCAATGCTTTCAAAATTATCACAAGCCAGCCAGAAAGTGAAATTACAGATTGCATTTACAAGCAGGTCAATGCCCTGCGTAATACTGGCTCAATAAAATAAGTCTATTTTCCTATGCGCTAGACGCCCTGCTCCTGTACTGCGATAATTTACAGGACAAGGTCGTTTATAGCGGTCTAAGCGCTAACGACAAAAAATAACCGGATAAGATACCGGATCACAGATAAGCAGCACCCACATCCAACCCTATAAAATCAAGGACTTAGACAAATCATGCTGCTTATGCTAGATAATTACGATTCTTTTACTTATAACATTGTTCAGTATTTTGGCGAATTAGGCCAAGAAGTGGTGGTGCATCGCAATGATGAAATCACCATTGAAGAAATCGAAGCACTCAAACCTAAGTATCTAGTGGTATCACCGGGGCCTTGTTCTCCTTCTGAAGCAGGCATTTCCCTAGCGGCGATCCATCACTTTGCTGGCAAGCTGCCTATTTTAGGTGTCTGTCTTGGGCATCAGGCCATCGGGCAGGCATTTGGTGGCAAAGTGGTGCACGCCCAAACCCTAATGCACGGCAAAGTGTCTGCTATCGAGCACAAAAATATAGGCGTTTTTACCGGTCTACCTTCGCCTTTTACCGTGACACGCTACCATTCGCTCGCCATCGAGCGCGCCAGCCTGCCCGATTGCCTGGAAGTCACAGCATGGACAGCAGACGGCGAAATCATGGGTGTGCGGCATAAAACACTACCTATTGAAGGGGTGCAGTTTCACCCTGAATCCATCCTTACCGAACATGGCCACGCCATGCTGGATCACTTCCTTAAAGAATGGGCGTAATTCACAGCTGCCCGCACAGCGATTGCCCTGAAAACACAATAAACAAAATATATGATGCAGCTGCCCATCCGTTCAGGGCAGCTCAATGCTTGCCAAATCTGCCAAGCGCTCAGCCTGCCAATCTGCTGCTTTTAGTAGCAAAAGGATAAATCATGCGCTTTATCTTTACCCTCGCTTGCGCCTTAATTGTTGCCCATGCACAAGCAGAGCCATCACCTCCTGCTCAAACTGAATGTGACGCTGCCAATCAGGTACTGGTTAAAACTTGCTTGGCTAAACTCGCTCCTCAAGCGGAGCAAGATCGCTTAAACGCAGAAACCGCTGCGCGAGCCATGATGAAGAATTTAGATCGCGCCACCACCCGTCACGAAGCACTGCCTGCATTTGAGCGGGCAAGCAAGGCCTATCGCGGCTACCGCCAGGCACACTGTGCATGGATAGGCAAAAGCTTTGCAGGTGGCAGCGGAGCAGGCATTGCCGAACAAGCTTGCCGTATTGATTTAGATCGTGCCCGTGCCGAAGAACTATCACGCTTTTATGTGCACTAGCCCCACGTAAGCTGTTCTCAAAGCAAACCCACCTCCCCCAGCCAAGGAGTATTCATGATTACCGTACAAGCTGCACTCAATCGCCTGATCGATAATAACGAGTTGTTTTACGATGAAATGCTGTATCTGATGCGGCAAATCATGACAGGGGAAATGACACCGGTGCAAACCGCTGCCCTACTTATTGGCTTGCGCACTAAAGTTGAAAGCGTTTCAGAAATCGCCGCTTCAGCAACCGTTATGCGCGAGTTATCAACGCGGGTGGCAGTGCAAGATCGCAGCCATTTAATTGATACCTGCGGCACAGGCGGCGATGGCGCGCACACCTTTAATATCTCAACTTGCGCCGCGTTTGTGGTGGCCGCGGCCGGTGCAAAGGTCGCCAAACACGGCGGACGATCTGTCTCATCCAGCTCAGGCTCTGCCGATGTTTTGGAAGCTTTTGGCATTAATCTAAATCTGAGCGCCGAACAGGTGGGCCGCTCTATTGATGAAATCGGCCTTGGCTTTATGTTCGCCCCTAATCATCACAGCGCAATGAAATACGTCGCCCCGATCCGCCGGGAGCTGGGGGTGCGCACCATCTTCAATATTTTAGGGCCACTGACTAACCCTGCTGGCGCAGATCATCAGCTGATGGGTGTTTTTCACCCTGATCTGGTCGGGATTCAAGCGCGGGTACTCAAACAATTAGGCAGTAAGCATGTACTGATTGTGCACGGCAAAGATGGGATGGATGAGATTTCAATCTCTGGCCCTACCTTAGTCGCCGAGCTTAAAAACGGCCAGATTAACGAATTTGAAATCGATCCGCGCGATTTTGGTTTTGAACTGGCCGACATTAAAACGCTGCACGCAAACGATGCGCAGCAATCCAGGCAAATCATCGAGCAAGTTCTTGCTAACCAGGCCAGCCCCTGCCGCGATATTGTGCAACTTAACGCAGGTGCCGCCATTTATGCCGCAGGCAAGGCAGAAACACTGGCGGCAGGAATTGAGCAAGCAGGCCAAGTGCTGGCACATGGCAGCGCCCGCGCCAAGCTCGATGCCTTGGTGCAATTTACGCAAAGCATTTAAGCAGCAAAATACAATGTAGGGCGGGTGCAACCCGCCATTTTTAAAGTGGCAACGAGCAGATCACTGACAATGCACATTCTTGCCAATGCCTTGATAAAAGAGCCAACCATGTCCGACATCTTAAAAAAAATCTGGGCCACTAAGTACGAAGAAGTGGCCGCAGCCAGCAAGTTAATCCCATTAAGTGAAATTCGCAGCCAGGCCGAAGCCAACACTGATTTACGTGATTTTGTTGCTGCTTTGCGCAGCAAAAATGCAGTCGGCCATCCGGGCATTATTGCGGAAATCAAAAAAGCCAGCCCATCCAAAGGCGTAATTCGCGCTGATTTTCAGCCCGCTGCACATGCGCAGGATTACGCAGCGCATGGCGCAGCCTGCCTTTCCGTATTAACGGATGTGCCTTACTTTCAAGGCCATTTAGATTACTTAAAAGCAGCGCGTGCGGCTTGCCATTTGCCGGTGCTACGTAAAGATTTCATGGTGGATGAGTACCAGCTATTTGAAGCGCGCGCATGGAGCGCAGATTGTATTTTGCTGATTGCTGCCGAGCTGAACTTGAGCCAGTTGCAAGATTTTGAAGCCATTGCAGCAGGCTTAGGTATGGCAGTGCTGGTAGAAGTACATAACGAAGCTGAGCTAGAGCTTGCACTACACCTCAAGACTCCCTTACTAGGAATTAACAACCGTGATTTACGCAGCTTTGAAGTTTCGCTACAAAACACTCTAAAGCTGCTTCCACTGATCGATAGCGATCGTATCGTGATCACAGAAAGCGGGATTGTCACACCTGATGATGTTGCTCTAATGCAACAAAATCACGTCAACAACTTTCTGGTTGGCGAAACCTTTATGCGGGCAGAATCTCCTGGAAGCTGCATAAATGCTACATTTGGCCCTGCTTACAAAGATTTTATACGGGCTTAAACTTATATTTTTGTCATATATTTTTAATAAAACTCCCCTAAACTTCGCATGGTTCGAAAGCAGTTATGTTGCATCAATGCACTGACTGTTTTCTTTGAGCACGGATAAGGTGTTGGAAGGCTATTTTAAATTTGCTTACAAATTAAATAAAGCCCTCAACACCGACCTCCACAATAACTATAAATGGCGTCTTTTTTAGAAGTTGCCGTGAACTGTCTAGCTTGCGGAAATTACGAATAATTTTGTAATTTCTACCATACGTCTTTTTGGAGTTGTAAACACATGAAGAAAATTATCGCCCTTGCTATCAGCGCTGCTTTTGTTACTCCAGCCGCTTTCGCAGATGTAGAGCTCGGACCATTCAGCATCTACGGCGCAGCTGCAACTGCTGTTGAAATTATCTCAGTAGAAAACAATACCGGCAAACCACTTGTTAGCACAAAAGACAGCCAAACCCGCCTGATGGACCAAACTTCCAAGCTGGGTTTCAAAGCAAAATACGATCTGGGCAATGATTTCTTCGCTCTTGCTCAAGTTGAAAGCCGCTTCTACCTTGGTAACAATAGCGATGCAACTGACAACAAAGCAGAAATCGGCAGCCGCAATACATTCGTTGGTGTAGGCGGTAAGCAAGTAGGTACATTGCGTCTGGGCCGTTACGACAATGCTTACAAACTGTCGCTCAAACAAATCGTTCCTACTCTGTACGGCAATATGAACGATGCTTCAGCAACTTACGGTTCTGGTCAAATTCTGAATCGTCTGGGTGCACGTCAAACTGATGTAATGGCTTATGAATCACCTGAAATCGCAGGTTTCAGCGGCAATTTAAGCTACAACTTCGGTAAAGACTCAACCGCAGGTAAAGAAGATCTAACCCCACAAGTTGCTTTGGGCGTGGCTTACAAGAACAAGCTGGTTAATGTAGGCTTTGGCTACACTACAGTTGATAATGCGGCTTGGGATTTGACTAAAAGCTCCAAATCAAACGCAAAAAACCTGAATACAACAACCGCAGGTGCAGCACAAGGCACACAAAAACTGAATGCATGGCAGTTAGGTGCTCAGTTTAATTATATGGATTTCAGTGCAGGTGCTGTTTTCGAGCGCACATCATCCAGCTACACCGGTCTTAAAGCAGGTAACTTCGATCAAACACAAAATGTATTCGGCTTGATCGGTGGCTACAAGAAAGATGCTTTAGAAGTACAAGTTCAATATGCTAAAGCAAATGAAGTAGATGGCGCTGTTGGTACAACGGGCTCTGGCACTGGTGGTCAACAAGCCAGCGTTGCAGTCGGTTACCAGTTCCATAAATACGTACAAGCTGTTGCTTCTTTCACGAAAGTACATAACCAAAGCAAATCAACCTTTACTTCTGCTTCAGGCTTTACGCTGGATGCAGGTAACGGCATGAACCAGTTCGCGCTGGGCTTGGTTGGTAAGTTCTAAGCTTTAATTTCCTAGCCTCCTAGCTAGCTGATAATTGAAAGGCCTCCCATTACGGGAGGCCTTTTTTTAAGTCATTCAAGATATTAAATGATCTCAGCTCCCGCTAAAACCAAGCGCCAAAATTGGCCTGCCAGCCTTGGGCATTCTCGCCTTTAGTAAAGCTTAAACCAAATCTTAAATCCGCATCTTTAGAATGCGCCGCGCGCAGTGTACCTAGAGTAAAGCCCACTTCTGTTTGATAATTATTAAATAAATCGGTACCGGAATAACGGCTATCGACGATATACGCCTCCCATGTCAAAGGATCAGCCCCCATTTTCCAAGGGCTTTCCCGTGCATAAAGTAAGCCATTATGAAACACCGTATTCGCAATCCCCGGATCAAAAGATTTACCATCCACGGTTAAACGCAGCGCTTTGTAATAGCCCAGCATATTGCCTAAAGTAATTGAATAAGCATCGCCACGCCATACATAGCTCGATGCAATTGCGCCCGAGCCCATTGCGGCGGCACCTGCCAGATCTCTGGAATATGTTCCCCGGCCAGCTGCTGTGATACTCACAACCCAATTTTCAAAAATAGGCCGCCGATAAAACACCCCCAAACTACCATCGTAGCCCTTCGCACCATCGCTAGAGGTATAGCCAAGCGGCACATCGACAATCAGCTCGTGATTGGCTTCAGGAAATTGATATGAATAGGAAAGCGGAAAATTATAGCTATCACTTTCCATCTCTTTAGCGCCACCCACGGCATCGCTTTTCATATGTTTATAATTAGCACCGATTCCAAAACGATGGCTGCCATCACGGCTTGTAGCAACAGTAGAGGTATTGCTTCTTGCCCCTAGCCACAGCACTTTCGCATCATTAGATACGGCGCGCGACATTAAGCTATTTGGATTACCTGCAATAGGATCTACCGGAGAAACCGCAACCAGATGGCGAGCCATTTTTTCTAATAAATCGGTGCGGTTTTTTAAATACTCTTTTAATAAATCACGGCTGTCATTCCGGGTTGCACCCGTAAATGATTCATTGATTTCTAAGATGGGAATTTGAAAAGTAAGCTGGGTCGATCCCTGCTGAGGAAACGCCAATTGAATCGGCATGCCGCGAAAATTAAGCACGCTATTAATCGCTTCAATACCGCTATACGTCGGAAAAATAGTTTTTAATTTATCTTCGTAATAGGTATTCGCCGCCTCTTCAGCGGTATCAAAGCTGCCTTGCCCCACTTGGCCATTCATGGTGGCGCTAAAATCAAAGTTACCCGCATGGCTGCTGGCCAGCCATGCAGAGCAAATACCACAGCAAATAAGACGAGTTGAAATTAACATTGCAGCGCTCCAAAACAATATGTAACCGTTTTAGATGCTGCGCCGCAAAAATCAAGCCATCACCTGCATAAGACTAGACAGAGAGAACAGTAAGAATCTTACTCGAATAAGAAAGCTTATCCTTGCTTCTTATTCATCTGCTTTATACCGAGTTCGGCATTCATTGTACGTATTCAATACAACAAACCATTTATTTTTGTAAGATATACTGGCGCACAGCGCTGTTGTGCTCATCCAGATTATTTGAAAATACCGAGCTACCATCGCCCTTTGCCACAAAATATAAAGCCGTGGTCGAGGCAGGATGGAGCGCCGCTTTTAGTGCAGCATCGCCTACCATAGCAATCGGCGTAGGGGGTAAGCCGCTGCGGGTATAGGTGTTATATGGCGTATCAGTGAGCAAATCGATTTTACGCAAGCGCCCATCCAGAGATTCTCCCACCCCATACATCACAGCAGGATCTGTTTGTAAGCGCATACCAATCCGTAAGCGATTTGCAAACACCCCTGAAATCAAGGGGCGATCAGCTGCACGGCCCGTTTCTTTTTCAACTAAAGAAGCCAAAATTAACGCTTCATAAGGCGTTTTTAATTGCACATTTTGCGAACGCCCTGCCCATGCTTTATCCAGCTTGCTTTGCATCCGCTGATTGGCTCTAGCCAGTAGCTTTAAATCAGAGCTGCCCTTATCCACATGATAAGTATCCGGAAAAAACAAACCTTCCGGGCTCAGTGCACTGATGCCCAGCTCAGCCAATAGCTCGGCATCCGACATCAAGGCGCTATCGTGACGTAAATGAGGATTGCTATTTAAAGCTTTACGAAAATCAGTCCATCTCCAGCCCTCAATCAAAGTAAACGTCAGCGTAGCGGTGTCGCCATTGCTCAGTTTTTCTAATAACTGCCAAGGGCTAAGCGGCGAGTTGATGGTATAGCTGCCTGCCTTCAATAATTTATCTTTACCCGTGACGCGCGCCAGCAGTAAAAAAGGCAGGGCCTGATCAACCACGCCCTGTTTGACCAGCTGATCAGCCACTTTCTTAACGCCTCCTGATTCCACTACAAAATCTTGTACCCTATGCTCCAGAGGTGTGCTGGCATATTGATAAAGCCAGATCGCTAACGCGCCAGCCAAGACGATAAGCAGTAAAAATACGCGCCCAAGCGTGCGCCCAAATGTAGATTGGTTTTGTGGTTTTTTCTTTACAGCCATGCTGGCTAATTACCTTCAATTATCGTTAAAATTTCAAACCATTTGCCAAGTCAGAGGTAGATTTCATAGGGTGTACAACGACGAAGTTGGAGCACAGAAGGCCGGTGCGCAAGAAAAACAACTTACACACCCTATGAAAACCTACTTTTTTGCTATGTTTTTGTCTTAAGTAGATGCGCATAAATACAAAACGTACTCACCCTACTCAATGATGGCTGGATCTGGCACAGCATTGGCATCTTGCTGCTTCTGCCTTTTCACTTCAAAAAAGCGTTGTACCGTGGCAAGCTCTCTTGATCTAAACATCGGTGGCAGGCTTTTCCAGATCATTTTGCCGTATTGTTTTTCTACCAGCCGCTTATCGGCGATCATCAAAATACCGATATCGGTTTCATCCCGAATCAAACGCCCCGCGCCCTGCTTTAAGGTAATTGCTGCATGCGGCACTTGGTAATCCATAAACGCACTGCGGCCCGATTTATTAATCTGCTCGATACGCGCCGACAATACCGGATCATCCGGCGGGCTAAAGGGCAGCTTATCGATCACCACCAAAGATAGCTGCTCGCCTTTCACATCAATCCCTTCCCAGAAGGTTTGACTAGCAACGAGGATGGCATTCGGTGCCTGGCGAAATTTATCTAATAGCTCGGTGCGCGAGCCTTGGCCTTGCAGAAACACCGGCCATTCCAGCCCCGCAGCTTTGAGCTTTTCCTGCACCAATTCATGCGCTTCACGCATCGCGCGCAAGCTAGTAAACAACAAAAATGCATGGCCTTGCGTGGTTTGCAGCAGGGGCCAGGCTTTTTCTATCACTTGCTTGGTGAAATCTGGCGCATTGGGTTCGGGCATATCTTGTGGCACATACAGCGCCGCCTGTTGCTTGTAATCGAAAGGGCTTTCCCAAGTCGCTTCAACCGCATCCCACAGGCCCAGCTCATGCTTAAAATGGTTGAAATGCCCGTTCACCGCCAAGGTGGCCGAGGCAAACACCCAAGCGCGCGGGTGCGATTTTAATTGCTTTTGAAACAGCTGGGCGATATTGAGCGGCGTAGCGTGCAAAATCAGCCCGTGCGATAACACATCAACCCAATGCACGCTTTCTTCATCGTCGCCGGCTTTCCAGCGCTTCAAAATATCCACGCATTTCAGCGCGCGAACCTGGCAATTCTCTAAGGCTTCCGCCCGCTCTGCCTGCTTGCCGAGTAAATCGCAGAGCGTAGCCAGCTTTTCGGCCACCACATCCAGCGCAGGAATAAACTCTGGATTCTGCTGCTCAAGCTGATGCAGCGGAAAACGCGTTGCATCCGATTTAAACACCAGCCGCAAATCTTTTACGGCTTTTTCCAATGCCTCGGCAGCAGCAGGCAACATAATAAAGTCTTTGGCTACAACCAGCGCTTCGGCCCGCGAATCATGTGCCAAATCAATCAGCTGCCCAGAGGTGAGTGTTTCACCAAAGAACAAGCTGGCCACTTCGGGCAGCTGATGCGCCTCATCAAAAATAACGGTATTACAGGCGGGCAATAGCTCCCCCGCACCTTCGTCTCTCAGCCAGACATCCGCAAAAAATAAATGATGGTTTACCACCACCACATCGGCATCCTGCGCATCTTTACGCGCTTTTAGCACAAAGCAATCTTGGTGACTTGGGCAGTCCTGACCAAGGCAATTATCCCGAGTCGAGGTGACTTGCCCCCAGATCGGTGCGTTTTCCGGCACGCCGGGGCAGGCGGCTTTATCCCCTGAAATCGTTGTTTTAGCGTAACGCTGCACTTTCACCAAATCAGCGACGTCTTCTTTGCGCATAAAGCGCCCTTCTTGCTCGGTGCGTGCCAAATGATAATGGCAAACATAATTTGAGCGGCCCTTAAGCAGTGCCACCGTCACTGGCACCTGCAATACTTTGCGCACCGTTGGAATATCGCGGGCAAACAGCTGATCTTGCAGCGTTTTAGTCCCCGTCGAAACAATCACTTTGCCACCAGATAAGAGGGCAGGCACAAGATAGGCAAAGGTTTTACCCGTGCCCGTGCCCGCTTCGGCAATCAGCTGGCCTTGGTTCTTGATGGCAGCTTCAACGGCTTGCGCCATTTCTAATTGCTGCACGCGCAATTTATAGCCAGGAAACGCATCGGCAAAGGGGCCGTCGTCGGCAAAAACTGCATCAAGTGTCATAAACGTAGGCCAAAAAGCAAAGACAGGATTGTAACAAGATGGAGGCGCTTCTCTCTAAATAAAATACATAAAAAAAGCCCCACCAGCGGTGGGGCCATAAGGGGACGAAGCAAGCACTAACACTCATTAGCACTCTAGCTAGGATTAGCCCACGGCCGACAAGTTCCCCTCAGCTTCAATTTTATTTACAGCAATGTCAGCTACTAATGTTTTACCACTCTGCCCACGGCTGGCGTCACCCATCCAGTACAAAATGGCCGGCACAATTGCGCTGGTTGGCGGCAGGCTTTCCCGCGTTTCACCTGGGTGCGTTTTCAAGCGAAATGGCGATTGAATTGGGCCTGGCACTAAGAGATTAATCCGTAGATGCTCCATGTTTTCCCACTCAGCCGCAGCAATCTCAACTAAATTCTTTTGCCCTACTTTTGTCACGCTATAGCCACCCCAATAGGCATTGGGCGCAAAAGCATGGTGCTCGCCCAAGAGCAAGATACTGGCGTCTGGTGCTTCTTTTAAAAGTGGAAATAAGGCACGGTTAAGCACAAAGGGCGCGGCAACATTCACTTTGAACATCTCCACCCATTCGTCCATTTTCTGATTAGCAAGTGGGGATAAATGAGTAAAGCCATTGGCACAATGCAAAATACCATCTAAACGACCAAATTCTTTTTGAATCAGCACAGCCATCTGGGCAATCTCTGCCTCGCCGGATTTTGCTAAATCAAAAGGAATCGCTGCCGGCTGCGGATAGCCCGCTGCTTCAATCGCATCATATACTTTGGCGAGTTTTTTCTCATTACGGCCCAACAAAATCACGGTTGCGCCATGCTCAGCCAAGGCCATCGCAGCCGCTTCGCCTATTCCCTGCCCCGCACCCGTGACTAAAATCACGCGGCTACGAAACGCGCCAGCAGGCGCTTGATAGTTTTTCCAATCACCGATTACTTCGTTCATTTTTTATTCCTTTTATCTGAACTTATTGATCCAATTTATTGATCCAGCTCTTCCAGCACACCTTGCGCAGCTGCCATGCCACTTCTGACTGCTCCCTCCAAGGTCGCCGGATAATCCCCCTTACCCGCCAAGCCTGCGGTGTAATCCCCTGCCAGCCAAAACCCGGCTTCACTCGTTTGATTCGCAGGGCGCTCAAGGCCAGGTGTGCAAGCAAAAGTGGCGCGTTTTTCAGTAATTACACGTTGCCAGCTGATATCCATCGGCAAACCCAAGCGCTGATGAAGCTCCAGCACAACCGCCTCTGCCAGCTCGTCCTGAGTGAAAGCCTGATGCTGCCCCTCAGCAGAGATCACAACAGCCATCAAGCCATCTGTTTGATGGGTAAGCCCGCGATCAAACACCCATTGTGCTAAAGAGTCACTCAGACCCAGCATAGGTTTAGCCAGCTTCACGGCGGGATCATATTGCAAATACACCGTTACAATCGGCTGATAAGTCCAGCTATTCAACTGTCCGGGCAATACATCGGGCTCGGACACTTGCAAAGCAGGCAAGCCATGCGGTGGCAAAGCACAGATCACCGCATCAAAAACCTCAGGCTCGCCATTAAGCTGCCAGCCTTGCTGAGTTTTTTCAACACGCCTGATACGTCTGGAGCGGTAAATCTGCCCCCCGTTTTGCTCAATAAACTGAGCTGCTGTATCTGGGTACAAGGCTGAAAAATCAAGACGGGGCAGCAGCAGATCAGATGCAGCTCGCACGCCCCCTAAGCTATCTCGCAATACATTCAGCAACACCTGAGCGGATGCATATTCAAGCGGGGTGTTTAATGCAGCCACCGTCAGCGGCTGCCAAAAACGGCTGATTAAACCATCCTGCTGGCGCTGATCTTTAAGCCAGCAACTGACTGTTACATCCTGTGCAAGTTGCCATTTGGCAGCTTGCGCAGCACGAATCGTGCGCACGAGGGCAAATCGCTCAGACCAGGATAAGCCCTGAGCAAACAGCAGCCCCAAAGCCAAGTGCAATGGAGCAGGAACAGAAGGACAAGCTAGTCTGAAACCCGGCTCCACCACCAGCTCCATTGGGCGGCGCAAAAAGACCGCTTTGCTATCTACGCCCACCTTGGCCATCATGCCAAGCAGCTCGGTATAGGCCCCAATCACAAGATGCTGACCGTTATCCAGCGACTTGCCTTCCAGCCAGACCTTCCTGGCACGGCCACCCAAGACTTTACCCGCCTCAAATACGCTGACTTTAACGCCAGCGGCAGCTAACTCCGCCGCAGCAGTGATTCCGGCATAGCCACCACCTAGTACAGCAACCGAATAGTTATTTAGCACAGCCACCACGTTTTCCACGCTAGCCATAATTTACGAATAGGGGTTAAAGAAATCCGTTGATTTAACACTTTGCCTACGCCATCTTTTTTAATTTCTTTTAATGTCGCCCGATAAATCGCCGCCATCACCAAGCCTGTCCGCTGCTGTTTTTTATCTATAGCAGGCAATGCTGCAATGGCTTGTGCATAATATTGCTCTGCACGCTCAATTTGAAAATCCATTAATGCTCGAAATTCTGCTGTTTCACGGCAAGCCAGAATATCTGCGGCAGGTACATTAAATTGCTGTAATTCAGTTACCGGTAAATAAATCCGACCACGGCGGGCATCCTCACCCACGTCACGAATAATATTGGTTAATTGAAATGCCAATCCCAAATCATGCGCATATTTAAGCGTACCGCGATCAGTGAATCCAAAAATCTGTGCTGCCATTTGCCCAACGACAGACGCCACCCGATAGCAATACAATTGCAAATCTTTAAAGCTATTATAACGAGCCATATCTAGATCCATCTCCATGCCGTCGATGATCTCTATAAATAACTCGCGTTGTAAATCGTATTTTTTAAGCGCAGGCAATAAAGCTTGAGTGACCGGATGCTGAGGCGAGCCCGCAAATAGCTGATCAATTTCGCTGCGCCACCAAGCTAATTTAGTTCTTGCCACACTTTCTTCATGGCATTCATCCACCACATCATCAACTTCACGACAAAATGCATATAAGGCAGTAATCGCTTTTCTTTGCTCTAAAGGCAAAAAACGAAAACTATAATAAAAACTGGAGCCGCTTTTGGCAGCTTTCTCTTCACAATATTGCTCAGGGGTCACGGGGGTTTCCGTTTAAATAATTAGCGTAAAACGACACTGAAGGCATCGCTATTTATCTTTTCAATAAAGAAGAGCCAGCCCTCAGCCATCATCATTGCTCAGGCAAGATAATTTTCACTTCCCGCGTAGAGCCAGAAATACCGGGGAACTGCTCAAAAATGGCGCGAATCAGCCAAGGCACGGCCGGCTCAATCGCATCATCCGAGCTGCGATTAACCGCTTTACCTTCAAATAACTTAGCAAAACGCCCCGCTGCCAAATCTTTTCTATCCAAAATATCTAAGCTGAGCTGACGGTTATAAACCGTATCGCTCACAGGGCGACTACCTACAATACCGTTTTCTGTTCGAGTGTACGGCACTAACACAACCCCATTTGCAGTAGAAACCCGGCGGTAGTAGGTGCTAAAACCCACGGTCCCCCAGATAGGCTCCTGCGTTGTAATTGTTTTGCCGCCATCCACTTGATACTGCAATCTCACCAGCCAGTCTGCAGCGCTCATATTGGGCTCGTAAACATAGCCTTTACGCATCAGCTCGGCGCTTACATCTTCTTCAAAATCACGCTGAGCCAAGCTTTGCACTTGTGATGCATTGCGCTCAAACGTAAAACGCTGAGCTGCAGGGCTACTTGCCAGGTTATGCCTTACGCTTACTATTGCTGCAAATTGTGGCGCAGCGCAGCCTGTTAAAAATACAGCAGCAAGTACCATCAGCTTAAGCATGATTAAATCCTTTTCCCTGGAATACGCGGTGTATCTACTTTAACGTCACCGCACTGGGCACGATGGCGCAGAGCGTGATCAATCAATACTAAAGCCAGCATCGCTTCAGCAATCGGCGTGGCCCGAATTCCTACACAAGGATCATGACGGCCGGTGGTGGCCATCAGCACGGGATTGCCTTCTTTATCAATCGAATGGCGCTCTTGCGCGATACTGGAAGTGGGTTTGACCGCTAAATTCACCACAATATCCTGCCCGGTAGAAATCCCGCCCAAGATACCGCCTGCGTGATTGCTCGCAAAACCTGTTGGCGTAAGCTCATCGCAATGTACCGAGCCTTTTTGCGAAATGCTTTCAAAGCCAGCACCAATCTCAACGCCCTTCACCGCATTAATATTCATCATTGCATAAGCAATTTCTGCATCTAAGCGATCATACACAGGCTCGCCCAAGCCAACCGGCACATTTTCTGCCACTACGGTAATTTGCGCGCCAACCGAATCGCGCTCTTTACGAATCACATCCATATAATCTTCAAGCTGCGGCACGATTTCGGCGTTGGGTGCAAAAAAGGCATTACCGCTCACTTCATCCCAGCTCTTAAATGGAATCACAATTTCACCTAGCTGGCTCATATAGCCGCGGATCTGAATCCCATATTTCTCACGCAGCCATTTTTTAGCAATCGCCCCAGCCGCCACACGCACCGCCGTTTCACGCGCGGACGAACGCCCGCCACCACGCGGATCGCGAATGCCATATTTATGCCAATAGGTGTAATCGGCATGCCCTGGGCGAAAAGTTTCAACAATCTTGCCGTAATCCTGGCTACGATGATCTTGATTACGAATCAGCAGCGCAATCGGCGTACCCGTGGTTTTTCCCTCGTAAATCCCAGACAAAATTTCTACCGTATCCGGCTCTTTACGCTGCGTGACATGGCGTGAGGTGCCTGGTTTACGCCGATCTAACTCAGCCTGAATATCTTCAACACTCAGATCCATCCCGGGAGGACAGCCATCCACCACGCAACCTATCCCTGCCCCATGGCTTTCACCAAATGAAGTTACCGTAAACAATAAACCCAGCGTGTTTCCAGACATTCCAAATCCTCAGAGCCAGTGGCAGACAGATAGTCTGAATTCTAACATGGACAGCCATCGATCTAGGCTTACAAACAAACATCAGTTCGAGTATTTTTTACTGACACCACCTAACCCATAACGTATAGCATCGTAGGTCGGGTTAGCGGACTTACCGCGTAACCCGACAAGCAAACCACAGATGGTTGTGCAGTTACGCTGCAGCTGCCTTCTTCCGCGCAAAGCAAAACCCCCGCCTCTTTCGAGTACGGGGGTTCTGTTTACTGCATAAGGTGTCTGGCAATGACCTACTTTCACACAGGTAATCTGCACTATCATCGGCGCTAAGGTGTTTCACTGTCCTGTTCGGGATGGGAAGGAGTGGGACCACCTCGCTATGGTCGCCAGACTTTAACGGGTTAACACGTTGTGCTTATTGCTCCACAACGCATTCAGTTCAATAGAAGAAGTAATTCAATACTCAAACTTAACTCTTAATCTGGGTAGATTATACCGTCGCGCACACGCGTCTCAGGTTATAGGATCAAGCCTTACGGGCAATTAGTATCGGTTAGCTTAACACATTACTGCGCTTCCACACCCGACCTATCAACGTCCTGGTCTCGAACGACCCTTTAAAAGGCTTAAAGCCTTGGGGAAATCTCATCTTGAGGCGAGTTTCGCGCTTAGATGCTTTCAGCGCTTATCTCTTCCAGATTTAGCTACCCGGCGATGCCACTGGCGTGACAACCGGTACACCAGAGATCTGTCCACTCCGGTCCTCTCGTACTAGGAGCAGCCCCCCTCAAATTTCCAACGCCCACTGCAGATAGGGACCAAACTGTCTCACGACGTTTTGAACCCAGCTCACGTACCACTTTAAATGGCGAACAGCCATACCCTTGGGACCGGCTACAGCCCCAGGATGTGATGAGCCGACATCGAGGTGCCAAACTCCGCCGTCGATGTGAACTCTTGGGCGGAATCAGCCTGTTATCCCCGGAGTACCTTTTATCCGTTGAGCGATGGCCCTTCCATTCAGAACCACCGGATCACTATGTCCTGCTTTCGCACCTGCTCGACTTGTCTGTCTCGCAGTTAAGCCGCCTTATGCCATTACACTATCAGTACGATGTCCGACCGTACCTAGGCGACCTTCGAGCTCCTCCGTTACAATTTGGGAGGAGACCGCCCCAGTCAAACTGCCTACCATGCACGGTCCCCGATCCGGATAACGGACCAAGGTTAGAACCTCAAAGGGGTCAGGGTGGTATTTCAAGGACGACTCCACACAGACTAGCGTCCATGCTTCAATGTCTCCCACCTATCCTACACAAACCACTTCAAAGTCCAATGCAAAGCTACAGTAAAGGTTCACGGGGTCTTTCCGTCTAGCAGCGGGGAGATTGCATCTTCACAAACATTTCAACTTCGCTGAGTCTCAGGAGGAGACAGTAGGGCCATCGTTACGCCATTCGTGCGGGTCGGAACTTACCCGACAAGGAATTTCGCTACCTTAGGACCGTTATAGTTACGGCCGCCGTTTACTGGGACTTCAGTCAAGAGCTTGCACCCCATCATTTAATCTTCCAGCACCGGGCAGGCGTCACACCCTATACGTCGTCTTTCGACTTTGCAGAGTGCTGTGTTTTTGATAAACAGTCGCAGCCCCCATTTCTCTGCGACCCATTTCTGCTCCAGCCGCAAGGGCCTTCACATACTCTGGGCTCACCTTCTCCCGAAGTTACGGTGATAATTTGCCGAGTTCCTTCTCCTGAGTTCTCTCAAGCACCTTAGAATTCTCTTCCTACCCACCTGTGTCGGTTTGCGGTACGGTCAATATAAAGCTGAAGCTTAGAGGCTTTTCTTGGAAGCATAGGATCAATCACTTCAGTCCGAAGACTTCGTCGTCACGTCTCAGCGTTAAAGCAGCCCGGATTTGCCTAAGCCACACGCCTACTCGCTTAAACCACCTATTCCAACAGATGGCTGACCTACCTTTCTCCGTCCCCCCATCGCACTTTACATCGGTACGGGAATATTAACCCGTTGTCCATCGACTACGCATTTCTGCCTCGCCTTAGGGGCCGACTCACCCTGCGCCGATGAACGTTGCGCAGGAAACCTTGGGTTTTCGGTGTGCGGGCTTTTCACCCGCATTATCGCTACTCATGTCAGCATTCGCACTTCCGATACCTCCAGCATCCTTCTCAAGACACCTTCGCAGGCCTACGGAACGCTCCTCTACCATATGCACATCGTGCATATTCGCGTCTTCGGTTATCAGTTTGAGCCCCGTTACATCTTCCGCGCAGGACGACTCGACCAGTGAGCTATTACGCTTTCTTTAAATGATGGCTGCTTCTAAGCCAACATCCTGGCTGTCTATGCCTTCCCACCTCGTTTTCCACTTAACTGATTATTTGGGACCTTAGACGGCGATCTGGGTTGTTTCCCTCTTGACCATGGACGTTAGCACCCACAGTCTGTCTCCCATGCTCGCACTTGACGGTATTCAGAGTTTGCCATGGTTTGGTAAGTCGCGATGACCCCCTAGCCATAACAGTGCTTTACCCCCGTCAGTGATACATGAGGCACTACCTAAATAGTTTTCGAGGAGAACCAGCTATTTCCAAGTTTGTTTAGCCTTTCACCCCTATCCACAGCTCATCCCCTAATTTTGCAACATTAGTGGGTTCGGACCTCCAGTGCGTGTTACCGCACCTTCATCCTGGCCATGGATAGATCACTTGGTTTCGGGTCTACGCCCAGCAACTATGCGCCCTATTCGGACTCGGTTTCCCTACGCCTCCCCTACTCGGTTAAGCTTGCTACTGAACGTAAGTCGCTGACCCATTATACAAAAGGTACGCAGTCACCCCATTTTTCAAGGGCTCCCACTGTTTGTATGCATCCGGTTTCAGGTTCTATTTCACTCCCCTCCCGGGGTTCTTTTCGCCTTTCCCTCACGGTACTGGTTCACTATCGGTCGATGATGAGTATTTAGCCTTGGAGGATGGTCCCCCCATCTTCAAACAGGATTTCTCGTGTCCCGCCCTACTTGTCGCATGCTTAGTACCAACCAATCTTTTTCGTGTACGGGGCTATCACCCACTGTCGCCAGACTTTCCAGACTGTTCCACTAAAGTTTGATTTATCACATGCAGGCTCTTCCCATTTCGCTCGCCACTACTTTGGGAATCTCGGTTGATTTCTTTTCCTTCGGCTACTTAGATGTTTCAGTTCGCCGAGTTCGCTCTACACTGCCTATGTATTCAGCAGTGAGTGACCCAAAAGGGCCGGGTTTCCCCATTCGGATATCTACGGATCAATGCTTATTTGCCAGCTCCCCGTAGCTTTTCGCAGGCTAACGCGTCCTTCTTCGCCTATCATCGCCAAGGCATCCACCAGATGCACTTAGTCGCTTGATCCTATAACCTCAAACACGTGTTGCACTCTATTCGTCAATGAAGACGAGCAAAGCGATTCACATCCTTAAAGTATCTGATTTCGCTTTGTTTGCGACATCGATCATTCAGTTCTGACTTCGAATAATCGATTTTGATACAATCTACCCTTATTTATTTCTAAATTTGAGTATTACTTCTTCTATTTTTTTAAAGATCAAAGATACGTCTTGCTGATTTTAGAAATCAGAAATAAAGCATCGTCCCAAGCCTAAACTGAACCTGAGACAGTATTTTATTTCTTGTTTCTATTAAGTTTATTCCACCACTCCAAGAGAATGGTGGAGGCTAACGGACTCGAACCGTTCACCCCCTGCTTGCAAAGCAGGTGCTCTACCAGATGAGCTAAGCCCCCAAATTACTTCGCGATGCTTCGTCATTCAATCTCTCGTTTACTTTAGTAAACGTCGAGATTTCATTTCTCGCCTCGCTTGCAATTACTTTTCTGCAATTCAAAACCAAACTGGTCGCTCTTTGACAGAGCTTTCCAACCATGCACTCCAAGGAATGAATGGTGGGTCAGACAGGAATCGAACCTGTGACCCCCGCCTTATCAAGACGATGCTCTAACCGACTGAGCTACTGACCCAATGTGATTTTCACGAAAACTTCTCGTATCTTCTTTTCTACAGTCGATGAGTGTGAGTACTCAATCCAAAAGACTTTCTCTTGAAAGGAGGTGATCCAGCCGCAGGTTCCCCTACGGCTACCTTGTTACGACTTCACCCCAGTCATGAATCCCACCGTGGTAAGCGGCCTCCTTACGGTTAGCCTACCTACTTCTGGTGAAACCCATTCCCATGGTGTGACGGGCGGTGTGTACAAGGCCCGGGAACGTATTCACCGCGACATGCTGATCCGCGATTACTAGCGATTCCGACTTCATGGAGTCGAGTTGCAGACTCCAATCCGGACTACGATCGGTTTTATGAGATTAGCTCCACCTCGCGGCTTGGCAACCCTCTGTACCGACCATTGTATGACGTGTGAAGCCCTAGCCATAAGGGCCATGAGGACTTGACGTCATCCCCACCTTCCTCCGGTTTGTCACCGGCAGTCTCCTTAAAGTGCCCAACTAAATGGTAGCAACTAAGGACAAGGGTTGCGCTCGTTGCGGGACTTAACCCAACATCTCACGACACGAGCTGACGACAGCCATGCAGCACCTGTGTTCAAGTTCCTTGCGGCACTCCTCTATCTCTAAAGGATTCTTGACATGTCAAGGCTAGGTAAGGTTTTTCGCGTTGCATCGAATTAATCCACATCATCCACCGCTTGTGCGGGCCCCCGTCAATTCCTTTGAGTTTTAGCCTTGCGGCCGTACTCCCCAGGCGGTCTACTTCACGCGTTAGCTGCGTTACTAAGGAACGAATTCCCCAACAACTAGTAGACATCGTTTAGGGCGTGGACTACCAGGGTATCTAATCCTGTTTGCTCCCCACGCTTTCGTGCATGAGTGTCAGTATTAGCCCAGGGGGTTGCCTTCGCCATCGGTGTTCCTCCGCATCTCTACGCATTTCACTGCTACACGCGGAATTCCACCCCCCTCTGCCATACTCTAGTTGAACAGTTTGCAATGCAATTCCCAGGTTGAGCCCGGGGCTTTCACATCACACTTAATCAACCACCTGCGCACCCTTTACGCCCAGTAATTCCGATTAACGCTTGGACCCTACGTATTACCGCGGCTGCTGGCACGTAGTTAGCCGGTCCTTATTCTTCCGGTACTGTCATCCCCAATGGATATTAGCCACTAGGATTTCCTCCCGAACAAAAGCGCTTTACAACCCGAAGGCCTTCTTCACGCACGCGGCATTGCTGGATCAGGCTTGCGCCCATTGTCCAAGATTCCCCACTGCTGCCTCCCGTAGGAGTCTGGACCGTGTCTCAGTTCCAGTGTGGCGGATCGTCCTCTAAGACCCGCTACAGATCGTTGCCTTGGTGAGCCTTTACCTCACCAACTAGCTAATCTGATATCGGCCGCTCTAATAACGAGAGGTCTTGCGATCCCCCTCTTTCCCCCTCAGGGCGTATGCGGTATTAGCTATCCTTTCGGATAGTTATCCCCCATTACTAGGTACGTTCCGATATATTACTCACCCGTTCGCCACTCGTCAGCGGTGCAAGCACCCTGTTACCGTTCGACTTGCATGTGTAAAGCATGCCGCCAGCGTTCAATCTGAGCCAGGATCAAACTCTTTAGTTTAATCTCTATGCTAGTACTTACTGGCTTACTTTATTCAGAGCAACCATCGCTGGTTACTCCTTATTAATGCAAGCACTTGTTTCGCTTCCGAATCAAGCACTCACACTCATCGACTGTATTTTTTTAAAGATCGTTTCGCCACTGCGACATCACCGTGTTGCTGTGTGTACTGCAGCGAGAGGCCGAACTATACCGGCGACACCCTATTCGGTCAACCCCATTACTAAGATAAAACCGAGCAAGTCGCTAAGTCGTTGATTAAACTGCACCAGAAAAATCAATCACCCCCCCCCCCCGGCAAATAAAAAGCCAACTCAAACACTTGCTCTGGCATAGGAATAGCCCACCGACAGGTGGACTTCATGATAAACCTTAAGCCGCCGCACCTAATAAGCGCAGTACTGCCATTGCGCCCAAGCGGGTATTGTCCCCAGTCAGCCAAAGCGACACACCCTGACCACTGGCGCGTACACGGCTTACCCAGACTTTATCGCCACCAATCACGTCCTGTGGTGTAACCAAGCCTGCCGCGCCTTGTGCCTCTAACAAATAAACACCTTCTGCATCTGTTAACGCTGCCTTTAGGGTATTTAAAGTCACATCGTCCGCAAAGCGTACATTTAAGCTAATGCCATGGCCAAAAAACATCGGTACTCGAGTACACGTCAGCGACATCGGCACATCCACACAAACGCTAGCCACTTCGGCAATGATGCGTGTTTCTTCAGCACTGGCACCGAACTCATCAATTACACCAATGGAAGGGTGCAAATTAAACGCCATGCGTTTTGCGTAATGCTCGATTTGCACTTCGCTCTGCGCAAACAAGGCACGCGTTTGCTCAGATAGCTCGTCAATCGCCCGCTTGCCGTCTTGCGAAACCGACAGCATCGCCGTTACGGTTAAGCCAGAAAAAGGCGCTGCTTTTGCTAAGGCTTTCAGCACCGGCAACAAAATAGTTGTCACTTCATGCGGCATACGCGCTACACCACCACGTTTTAGACGAGCATCAGGTTCGGCCAGAGGCACGTCTGCACCACCACTTAAATCCACAACGGCCGCACCCGCATCTGCAGCGATCCTGGCATAGCGAGCCGCACAAGCCGGATCTTCACCGCAGAACACCACTAAATCCGGCACTTCCCAATTGAACTCTTCCACGCCCATGATGGGGAAATCTTGCCCGCGAAACTCGACCATCTCGCCTTCATCTGTCACCGCCAAAGGAAAAAAGGTGGAGAACGACTGCGATGTAGCACCCAACACTTCTAATAATGTCTCGCCCGAAGTGCTATTTGCCCCAACGACAGCTAAAGAAAGCGGTTTTACAGCCATGATCAAATCCTTTGAAAATATAAACACACCAAAACCTTAAAATCTGTAGACACAGAGCGCACAGAGTTAACAACAGAACACGGAGAAAACCTTAGGCATTACATCCATCCACTACAAGAATGACGCGACCTATCTGGCTTTGCTCACGTCTTGCGTGTTTTTCGCAAACTAAAAGCCGTACTGTTATAAAACAAGCAGGGCGCAATATGCGCCCTGCTTATAAGATGTGTCCAGCCAACTCTTTTACAAGGCCGCGACCACCGCATCGCCCATTTCTGAGCAGCTTACTTTGCGGGTGCCTTCCTCAAAAATATCTGCAGTGCGCAAACCATCGGCCAGCACTTTTTTCACCGCGCTTTCAATCCGCTGCGCGACCGTTTCTAAATTAAAGCTGTAACGCATCATCATCGCCACCGACAGAATCGTCGCCAATGGATTAGCTAGATTTTTGCCTGCAATATCGGGAGCCGAGCCGTGGCTAGGCTCATACAAGCCTTTATTATTGGCATCCAAGGATGCAGATGGCAGCATGCCGATCGAGCCGGTCAACATCGACGCCTCATCACTCAAAATATCGCCAAAG
Source organism: Janthinobacterium sp. B9-8 (assembly GCF_000969645.2). NCBI lineage: Bacteria > Pseudomonadati > Pseudomonadota > Betaproteobacteria > Burkholderiales > Oxalobacteraceae > Janthinobacterium > Janthinobacterium sp. B9-8. Next base: position 891,039 of record NZ_CP014222.1, on the reverse strand, counting down.
ATATTGCCGGTGACCATCACATCAAATTGCTTAGGATTACGCACCAATTGCATGGCCGCGTTATCCACATACATATGGCTGAGCGCAACTTCAGGATATTCCCTAGCCACGTCGATCATAATTTCTTTCCAAAACTCAGTGGCTTCCAGCACATTGGCTTTATCTACCGAACACAATTTTTTATTACGCTTCATCGCGATACCGAAAGCTACATGGGCAATGCGGCGCACTTCTGATTCGGCGTAAAGCATGGTGTTAAAGCCTTCACGCTCGCCTGCTGCATTGATGCGAATACCGCGTGGCTGACCAAAATAAATATCCCCCGTCAGCTCGCGCACAATCATAATATCTAGTCCGCTAACCACTTCTGGCTTGAGCGTGGAAGCATTCGCCAGCTCAGGGTAAAGAATGGCAGGGCGTAAATTAGCAAATAGGCTTAAATCTTTACGAATCGCCAATAAACCACGCTCTGGGCGTAGCGGGCGATCCAGATTATCGTAAGCAGGGCCACCCACCGCCCCCAGCAAAACCGCATCGGCCTCACGCGCTAATTTTTGCGTGACTTCTGGATAAGGCGAGCCGTACTGATCGTAAGCAGCCCCCCCCAAAGGCGCTTCTTCAAGCGTGATCGCTAGGCCTTCTTTTTGCAGCACTTCCAATACTTTGCGGGCTTCTCTGATAATTTCTGGGCCAATGCCATCGCCTGGCAATACTGCAATCTTCATACCGATCAACCTTTTGCTAGTCTTTAAATGGATTACAAGCGCAACAAGCGCTTGCGTAAAAATTCCCCAGCTGCATTATTCCTCCTTGCCGTACGCTCCATACTGTCTGCGTCGTCACGCCTTGCTGGAAAACTTTTTCATAAGTGCTTACGATTAAATACAATGCGCGTAAAGATTCGCCTTGGATCTTACCTGCTATCGCCAAACACGCCAAGAAGTCGCTTACAGGCGATTCATTCCACCTCCTTATAAAGAAAAGAAAAAATGAGCGTCATTAAAAACGGCATCTACCAACACTACAAAGGCCCACTTTATCAAGTGATTGGCCTAGCCAAACACAGTGAAACCGAGGAAGAAATGGTGGTTTATCGCTGCCTTTACGGTAAATTTGATCTTTGGGTGCGGCCACTGGCGATGTTTATTGAAGAGATTACTTACAAAGGCGAAACGATGCCGCGCTTTCGTTGGCATTCCAAATAAAAAGACGCCCTTATCAGATGCAAAAAAGGAAGCCGCCTGGCTTCCTTTTTTATATTCACATTTCAGGACATTGCCCAACCGACTATGAGCACTTTAAATTACTCACAACCACTTTACTAATCAACTCACTACGATCTTTTGCAATTTGCTTAAATGACGCTTTAAACTTTGCTCGCTCTCCTGATTTATAAGCTTTTGACATTGCAATGCTATTGCCAAGCGATGAACCACCCGCACTATAAAATCGAACATCCATTGTTAAAAATTGATTGCACGATTTTGCATACGTAATATAACCGTTTAAATCGAATCGATCGTCTAATGTAGCTTCCAACTTCACCTCTTCTAAAGTCGCAATTTTAGAGACTTCAGGAGTGACTTCAACTTTCATATCTTGAAACCCATTACGCACGGAAGTACGCAAATTATTAATTCCATCCCGCACAGGATTAGCACAACCAAGCAACAGGCATAGCGATAAAAGAGGTAGCATTTTTTTCATTTTTATACCTTTTGATAGATAAGAAAGACAAGGAAAGCTCCCAAGTGATCGCGTTTACTTGTGCCCTGCTCACTATGAAAGCTTTATTTTTTAAACAATAACGACACTACTTCACAGCAAAAGAATATCAAAGTTTGACTCAAACGAGGAGAAGCTTTAAATACCGCGTTGTGACTACGTTTATGTAGCATTAGAAACTAATACCTAAGCACTACAAACCACCTGAGAAAGTCATAAAAATAATGGCTAAAACAAAGGATTTGCCCTGATTTTAATGTAAGTTTTACATTGAACTACAAAAGAAAAATAAAGATACTGACACTTAAAAATATTGTTGCTGAAATACAAAGCGGCATTTTTTAAGCCACCAAAAATAAATCTCGCCCAGATACACAGTGTAAGTATATTAAGTAAGCTTAAAAAACATCGTGCAAAGATCAGATCTCAGCTTGTGATTCTTTCTTAAAACCCAGCGCGCCCGCCACCTGAATCTGCACGCAAAAAAACCCGCCGCAGCGGGTTTTTATACCAAGATTAAATAATCAATTAGAAATTATATTTAGCCGTATAAATCATAGCATTCTGATATGAAGCAGAGCCTAATTTTTGATCTGCATAGCGATATTGCAAGCCCGTGGTGAATTCTTTGCTGACATTCCACCAGAGTGATACTGCGCCATTTTGACCTGTTGAATCACCCTTAGTCACGCCACCCGCTGGGCTGCCCATAGTTAAGAATTTATCGTCACGATTAAATTCTGTTTCGTGCCATTGGGTTGCCATAAAGGATTGGCCAAACATTTGGAAGCTATAACCAGCCACATAACCCGCCATCACGCCATTAGCGTGTGCGCCGATATTTTGGTCCAGCTGCTGATGTGCCCCCACAAACGGTTTGATCCAGAAATTACCGCTAGAAAGACTTGTACCCAAACCTAAAACTCGGTTCTGCGAGAAGAAATTTGTACCTGTGTCGCGTAAATCATAAACATGTACATAAGCTTGTACAGGCACTGGACCGGCCTGAACAATATTAAAGCGAGCAACGGCTTTAACAACGTAGCGACGATTTTCGCGGGAATCTGGCTCGCTCTTCGCTTTCGTTGGATTTTCAACATCAAAGAAACCGTATGCTTCGCCCCAGTCACCACCAAAGCCACCCTCTACTTCTAAAAAGGCAAAGTCTTTTTTACCGGCAAATGCGCCTGCATTTGTGCGATCTTCGGTGCCATTAGACCAGTCCAGCCAATTAACACTCACATTCTTGAATGACCAATCATTAGCAGCAAATGCAGCAGGAGTAGCCAGGATGCTGGCTGCGACTAAAATATTGCGGAGTTTCATATTAAGCTCATCATTTTATTATTTAATTCGGTAGAAATCTGTAAACACGCAGCCCCCAACCGATACAGGGGAGCGCAGCATAACGAGTTTATTTACGCCAGTAAATAAAATACGTTTAAAAAACAGATTAATGGATTTTGCTGCGAATATTCTTGATAAAACATAAGAAAAGCTAACTATTACCATACACATACAATGCCATTGGAATAAAAACCAATAAAACTTATAAATAAAAAATCAGCAATAAATCAATACACTTACAATAATCCATTTTTATTCACACTAACAAACACACATTTCAGCTCGATTGGATTAAATCCATTTAAAAAACAAAGCACTACAATAAACACTGCAGCTCTAAGCATCTTAAGTCTGTTTCTTTTCAAGAGACAGTTTGATTGATTCACCTCGCGTTGGCAGCAAGCCAATCACGCAGCTGCATGTTAAAATCCGCCTCCTTCAAGTCTCTTGCCCCGGAAAAAACTATGCGTATCGGCACGCCTCTTTCTGCCTCCGCCACCAAAGTGATGCTGCTAGGAAGCGGCGAGCTAGGTAAAGAAGTCATCATCGCCTTGCAAAGGCTGGGCGTTGAAGTGATTGCGGTAGATCGCTATGCCGACGCGCCCGGCATGCAAGTGGCGCATCGCAGCCATGTAATTAATATGGCCGACCCCATTGCGCTGCGTGCCTTGGTCGAGCTGGAGCGTCCGCATTTAATCGTGCCGGAAATCGAAGCAATTGCAACTTCTGCCCTTTTAGAGATTGAGGCAGATGGCCTTGCTAGAGTGATTCCTAGCGCGCGCGCCACTCATCTCACCATGAATCGTGAAGGCATACGCCGCTTAGCTGCCGAAGAGCTGGGCTTGCCGACTTCTAGCTACCAGTTCGCCTCGTCTCTCGCTGAAATGCGCAGTGCTATTGATATCATTGGGCTGCCGTGCCTGATTAAACCAGTGATGTCGTCTTCCGGCAAAGGGCAGTCGTTTATTCGTGATGCCGCCGAAATCGACGCCGCTTGGGATTATGCAGCCAGCGGTAGCCGTGTTAATCAAGGCCGGGTGATTGTGGAAGGCTTTGTGGATTTTGAGTACGAAATCACCCTACTTACCATCCGTGCACTAGGCCAGTCGGGCGAGATTGAAACCTTTTTCTGCGACCCCATCGGCCATATTCAAAAAAATGGCGATTATGTGGAAAGCTGGCAACCCCAAGCGATGCGCCCGCTGGCCTTAGAACGCGCCCGTGATATTGCCCAGAAAATAACCCAAGATCTAGGTGGCCGAGGCTTGTTTGGTGTGGAGCTATTCGTTAAAGGCGACGATGTCTGGTTCTCTGAAGTCAGCCCCCGCCCGCACGACACCGGCTTGGTGACCCTAGCCAGCCAGCGTTTTTCAGAGTTCGAGTTGCACGCCCGCGCTATTTTAATGCTGCCGATTGATGCCACGTTGCGCGAACCCGCTGCCAGCGCCGTGATTTACGGCGGCATGGAAGAAACAGCGATTGCCTTTGAAGGCTTGGAGCAAGCGCTGGCCGTACCGCGTGCCGATCTGCGACTATTTGGTAAACCAGAAAGCTTTACTCGCCGCCGCATGGGCGTAGCGCTCGCAGCAGGCACAAGCACCGATGAAGCACGCAGCCGCGCCAAGCTGGCAGCCAGCTTAGTTAAGCCCGTTAAGGAATAAGCAATGCAAGATGTAGCAGAAATGACACCTTACCAACTCTTGGGTGGCGATGCCGTATTGCGTCAATTGGTCGATCGCTTTTACGACATTATGTATAGCGACCCGCGCGCCAGCGGTATTCGCGCCATGCACCATGCAGACAGCACGCTGATTCGCGATAAATTTTTTGATTTTTTATCGGGTTGGCTAGGCGGGCCACAGTACTTTATTGAGAAATACGGCCACCCTATGCTGCGTGCACGCCACATGCCTTTTTCCATTGGAGAAGATGAGCGCGATCAATGGTTGATGTGTATGTTTCAGGCCATGAAAGAGATTCCGATGGAAAGCTCATTACGTGATCATTTAGAAGACGCATTTTTCCGCACAGCTGACTTTATGCGTAATAAATAATATCCACTTAATGTACTGCAATTAATACCTGATTGACCCCTCATCGTTCTGCTAATACCGTATTCATTCAATTGAATGCGGTATTTTTTTAGCTCAACATACCGATTAAATCCCTTCCTTTAAATATTATTCAATCCATTGCGCTTTCTACTGGCAATACGGTCAATCAACTCTACAATCTATAACAACTGCTTCCCTTTGGAGAACTCCATGCTATCTAAATTTACAATTGCCGCAAGGCTGGCTGGTGGGTTTGCCCTGCTGCTTTTTTTACTCATCAGCGTGGGCGCAATCGGTCTTTGGGGGCTTAATCGCCAAGAAAGCCTAAGCAACAATATGCTGGAACATAACTTAGGCTACTCACTCGATTTAATTGAAGCGCGCCATCAAATCACCGATTTACGCCGCTTTGAAAAAGATATTTTTCTTAATTTTGAAAACCCAACAAAAATAACTGAGTACAAAATAAAATGGGATCAAGCACTGGATAAAACCCAAGCTGCAATCAAAAGTAGCGAAAGTAACGCTGAAGCAAGCGATTTGCAAAAAATCAACGAACTAAGTCAGAATCTAAAAAGCTACGCCGAAGGATTTAAAAGCGTATTTAAAGAAATCCAATCCGGAAAATACCAAAAAGCCAGCGAAATCAACACCGACTTTTCTAAATTTAAAGAACCAGTTCGTGCCATGCAAGAAGGCCTGACCAAGCTGGCGGATGATGCCATCAGCCTTGCCAAAGGGATGGACGAAACACTCAGCACACTAACTGCAGCCACCATCAGCATCTCTATTACCCTGATGTTTTTTGCCATTTTAATTGGCATAACCAGCGCCTTGATGATTATTCGCAGCATCCGCCGCCCTCTTGCTGCACTGCAGGAAACCATTACAGAAATAGATAACACCGGTAATTTAGCCCTGAGATTAGATCAATCAGGTCATGACGAAATCAGTCAATCTTCTGCTGTGATTAATCGCCTGTTGACCAGCATGAGTAAAGTGATCAGCGAATCACGCAAAAACTCCAGCCAGCTATTAATTTCATCAGAAACGCTCTCTTCTGCTGCGCGGCAGATGACGGACTCATCCGAAATTCAATCGTCAGCATCCAGTGCCACCGCTGCCGCAGTCGAAGAGCTTTCCGTCAGTGTCAATATGATCTCCACCAGCGCAGAAGGGCTAAACGCAGAAGCACGGCGTGGTGCATCGACCGCCGCCGAAGGCGCACTCTCTGCCAACCGCACTGCAAATGAAATCCGCCAGATTGCAGAAAACATCAACAGCTCTGCCGCAGTGATCGATCAGCTGAATCAGCGTTCTGGTGAAATTGGCAGCATTGTAATGGTCATTAAAGACATTGCCGATCAAACCAACTTGCTAGCGCTCAATGCCGCAATTGAAGCGGCCCGGGCAGGCGATTTAGGCCGTGGCTTTGCCGTCGTTGCTGATGAAGTCAGAAAACTGGCTGAACGCACCACCCAAGCCACCACCGAAATCACCAGCAAAATTGAAGCCGTGCAAAGAGACACCAGCACCGCCTCAGAAGGGATGCAGCACGCCAGCCGCATGGTAGAAAGCGGCGTTAGAAACACACAAAGCGTGGCTGAATCACTGGCCAATCTGGAGCAGCAATCCAAAAACACCGTGAACGACATCGCCCAAATGGCCGATGCCATTGGCGAGCAAAGTTCGGCCAGCCAGGATATTGCCAACAATATTGAAAAAATCGCCCAAGCAAGTGAAGAAAACCATGCTACCGCCAGCAGCACCAGCGATCTTTCTGAAGAGCTACGCGGAATTGCTTCAACACTTAATACCCTGATCAGCCAATACCGCACTTAAATAACGCCCACGTAAAAACACCGCCGTTTCAAACGGCGGTGTTTTTTATGCCTAGATACTTAATCAGCCTGATAAGGGTAAGGCTTTTGCTGAATCTGTGATGCTACCGTGCGGGCACGCTCGTCTAAATCCAACGGCGCTTTATCCCAAAGCAGTGCACGGCCTTCAAGCTGACCTTCAGCCACTTCAGGATTATCCCCCAAATAGCCACGCATAAACTGGGTGAATTCTGAAACGTATTGTGTGTTCTTAAACATGGCCATCCACGTTAGATGTGACGAATAAATGCATTATACCGCGTTCAGCAGAAATGGCAGCGCTGCCGCATGTAATATTGGGTTCGCAGCAGCCAAAACCCGCCCTTCACTATGCATATCAAGCGCTTTGCCCTGCCAATCGGTCATACACCCACCTGCACCGTTCACCACAGGGGCAAGCGCCGCAAAGTCATGTAGTTTTAAGCCTTCTTCCACCACCAGCTCCAGCCAGCCGCTCGCCACCTGTGCATATAAGTAGCCATCGCCACCATAGGTATTAAAGCGACACTGCTCTGACAAACGCGCAAAGCCAGCCGCGCCCGCATCTAGGTACTGCGGCCCTGTTGTGCCTAATCTTGCCGCTTGCAGCTGCTCGATTTGATTGGCCACCACCGGCTCGCCATTGAACCAAGCCCCCTGCCCGGTAATACCCAGCCAGCGCTCATTCTGGATCGGCTGATTAATAATGCCCAATACCGGCTTGCCGTGATGCAAGAGGCCTATCAGCGTTACAAACAAGGCCCTACCCACGGTAAACGACTTGGTGCCATCAATCGGGTCGAGCACCCATACCCACTCGGCATCTTCTCTCTCGCGGCCAAATTCTTCGCCGATGATGCCATCTTGCGGACGGATTTTTTGGATCAGCTCGCGCATGACACGCTCCGCCTCACGATCTGCAATGGTCACTGGGCTGTGATCATTTTTATCATCAATCGCCAGAGGGCTACGAAAATAAGGACGTATCGCTGCAGCGCTGGCGTCCGCCAGTTGCGCCGCAAGTGCAATCATTTCATCGGGCAATCGCATTTGAACTCCGAAGCAGAATATAGGGAGGCAAAAGTAGCATAAACCACAGTTAAATAATAATGGTTTTTATTCATTGAATAATATTATTGTAAACATTTAAGCAATTGAAATTAATCCTCATTTATTTTTCAACAAAAAATACATAATATAAAAAAGAACCATTCTTAATAAAAACGAATAAATGTAAAATGGCACAATAAACAGTGGCAATAGCCATAAAAAAGAATAAAATGAGCGCTGAGATATTAAAACAGATTTAATGCAATTAGTTCTCATTAGGGAGCAAATCCCAAAATTACCCGCAGCTTATTAATCATAAATAAGCGCTGGCCACTGGAGAATACAAAATGCAAGGTAGCAAACTCGTCCTTAGCTCGCTCAATAGCGTACTAGGCAATGAATTAATTGCAATCAATCAATTCTTCTTACACGCGCGTATGTACCGTAACTGGGGCTTAAAAAAGCTGAACGACGCCGTATATCACGAATCAATTGATGCCATGAAACGGGCAGACAAGCTGATCACCCGCATTCTGATGCTTGAAGGCCTGCCTAATTTACAACAGCTCGGCAAATTATATATCGGTGAAAATACGCCTGAAATGCTGGAATGTGATCTAAAACTGGTCAGCAGCCATCTCACCACTTTGCGCCAAGCAATTGAAACCTGTGAGCTGGAGCAAGACTACGTTTCACGCGATATTCTGGAAGACCTGCTCGAAGACGAAGAAGAATACGTTGATTGGCTAGAAACCCAAGCCGAACTACAAGTTTCACTCGGCCTAGCAAATTATCTCCAATCACAAATCGACGCCTAAGGAAGATCATCATGCAAGGTAAACAAAATGTAATCGCAGGCTTAAAAGAGCTGCTGGTTACCGAACTCACCTCCGTCGACCAATACTTTGTGCATAGTCAGATGTATCACAACTGGGGCTATAGTAAGCTCTATGAGCGCATCGATCACGAGCGCCAAGATGAAATTGGCCATTCCACCCTTTTGATTGCCCGTATTCTATTTCTCGGTGGCATCCCCGATGTAGCAGGCCGTGATGCACTTCGTATTGGTGCCGATGTACCTGCCATGCTGCACAACGATCTGCTCACCGAATACGATGTAGCCACCGCCCTCAAACGCGTTATCGCGGTTTGTGAGCAAGAGCAAGACTACGTCAGCCGTAATATGCTGATTAAGCTTTTAGACGATACCGAGCAAGATCATGCGCATTGGCTAGAGCAACAACTCGGCCTGATTAAAGCCGTTGGCCTGCCTAATTACTTGCAGACCCAAATGTAAAAGAGGCTTTGTAGCCAAGGCCTTGCTCCATAAAAAAGCCGCGTCTTTCTGCATACGGAAGACGCGGCTTTTTCGTGCCAGCTCAATCAACTACTTAGCGATTGATTGGCAGAATCAATGCTTACCCGTACTGCCAAAACCACCTTCACCACGATCTGAATCGGCAAATTCATCGACCAGATTAAATTCCACCTGCACCACGGGCACAATCACCAGCTGGGCGATGCGCTCCATAGGCTGGATGGTGAACGGCACTTGGCTACGATTCCATACCGAGACAAAAATCTGCCCTTGGTAATCAGAATCGATCAAACCCACTAAATTACCCAACACAATCCCGTGCTTATGACCAAGACCGGAGCGCGGCAGAATCATGGCGGCAAGGCCCGGATCATCCAGATGCAGTGCCATGCCGGTTGGCACCAGCTGAGTGGCTCCCGGTGCCAGCTCCATCGGCACATCAAGGCAGGCACGTAAATCAAGGCCTGCCGAACCTTTGGTGGCGTATTGCGGCAGATTTTCTTTCAACCGGCCATCTAAAATCTTTACATCAATCTGAGACATTTTCTTACCTTTTTTGATAAAGCCGCGCGATATGCGCAATCAAACGGCGTGCTACATCGAGCTTGGGGGCGCGAGTTAATCGGGTTTCACCATCATCATCAAGCAAAATAATTTCATTTTCATCAGAGCCCATCGCGTTTTGCACTAAATTAGCCGCCAGCAGCGGTAGTTTTTTGCGCTTACGCTTGGCTTCTGCGTATTCCAGCAGATTTTCAGATTCGGCGGCAAAGCCCACGCAGAATGGCGGATTATCCCGCGCCGTGATATTGGCCAGAATATCCGGATTAGGACCTAGCTCAAGGGTAAGGATGTGCGCGTCTTTTTTGATTTTTTGCTCAGAAGGATTAAGCACATAGTAATCAGAAACGGCGGCCACGCTGATAAAGATATCGGCTTCTTCTATTTCGGCATTCACGGCTTGTAACATTTCCTCGGCGCTAACCACATCAATGCGGCGGCAACCTAGCGGCTCTGGCAAGGCGGTTTCACCGGACACCAGCACCACATCAGCGCCAGACTCCCAAGCCGCACGGGCAATGGCGTAGCCCATTTTGCCTGAGCTGCTATTAGTAATGCCGCGCACGGCGTCGATGCGCTCGAAAGTAGGCCCCGCCGTAATCAACACCCGTTTACCCGCCAGTAATTTCAGCTGAAAAAATGCATCGATATGCTGCAACAGCGCTTCAGGCTCTAGCATCCGGCCAAGACCTATTTCACCGCAGGCCTGCTCGCCCTCACCCGGCCCCAGAATATGCACTCCATCAGAAATCAGCTGTGCCACATTGCGCTGATTCGGCGGGTTTTCCCACATTTGCCGATTCATGGCGGGCGCTAATAACAGCGGACAATCGCGCGCGGCCACTAAGGTCGACAGCAAATCATCCGCAAAACCATTGGCCACTTTCGCCATAAAATCAGCCGTAGCTGGGGCGACAACAATGGCGTGAGCACCGCGGGTTAAATCAATATGCGCCATATTATTAGGCGCGCGGCCATCCCACAGATCAACGAACACTGGGCGGCCAGATACCGCTTGAAAGGTAACCGGCCCAACAAACCTGGTTGCGGCCTCGGTCATCACCACTTGAACTTCATAAGACGCTTTCGTGAGTAAGCGCACCAGTTCAACAGCTTTATACGCGGCAACGCCACCGGTGACCCCAAGTACGATGCGTTTTTGGCTCATGGCTAAGCTCTCTTAAATAAGACACAGACGATAGTTTAACTGAGGATAGACCATAAGTACTGTTGGATAGGAGTAAGCCGGAGCAAGGCATTTGAGGAAAAGGCACTGAGCCTTACTGACGTATGCGTAGCACGAGCAAAACCAGTCCATTTTTTACATACTTAGTTCAACCGCTCTACACGGAACAAAATGTAGGGTGGGCCTGTTTTTATGCCCACGCGTCCATAGCCTAAGCCGGCTGCTGCTGAGTCGTGCAATGAATACCGCCACCGCATGCGGCAATGGCGTCGATATTCAGCTGCACCACTTCGCGCTCGGGGAACAGATCACGCAGAATATCCCGAGTATTGCGGTCTGCCTTCACATCGCCAAATTCGGGGGCGATGACGGCGTGGTTGCACAGATAAAAATTGATATATCCTGCAGCAAAGTCATTGTTTTTATACTTCTTGCGCACAGACGATGGCCCTTGCAGCACCACCACATTTAATTTACGCCCCTTGGCATCGGTGGCTTTGCGCAGTATTTCCAGGTGACGCTTGGTTACGGCATGATCATAAGAAGCAGGATCGCTATCAAAGCCTGCCACCACTACACCGGGGCGGGTAAAGCGGGCGTAAAAATCAGTATGCCCATCGGTAATATCGCGCCCTGCAATGCCGGGTAGCCAGATGATTTTGCTGACACCGAGCAGCCGTTTTAGCTCCGCCTCGCACTGCGCCTTGCTTACGCGAGGGTTGCGATTGGCATTCAGTACGCAGCTTTCTGTGATGATGGCAGTGCCTTCGCCATCCACCTCAATCCCTCCGCCCTCCAATACCAGCGAAGTAGTCAGGATTTTTTGCTTTAAAGACTGGCCCATAAAACCTGCCACTTTTGCATCGTCCCCATGCACCTGCTTATTACCCCAACCGTTAAAATTAAAATTCACCGCAGCACGCTGGCCTTGCGTATTTTTTACAAACACCGCCCCCGTATCCCTCAGCCATAAATCATCAATCGGCTGCACGATCAGCTTAACCCCTGCCCCGCATTTTTTAGCAGCAAGCGCATAGTCTTCTTCACACACCAGCATATTAACGGATTCAAAAGCCGCAATCGTAGCGGCAATCGTCGCTAAATTATCATGCGCCCCTACTTGTAAACGCCTGTCCAAGAATCCTGCACTAGGAGCAAAACCCATCCAAGTTGCAACATGTGGCTCGCCTTCCTCAGGCATGCGCCAGCCACTCTCGTCCGGTGCGGCAAAAGCAAGATTATTCAATGGGCTAGCTACCGTTCCAGCCATCAAAAGAGCGCCGGATCCTAGCAAGCTCTGCTTTAAAAAATTACGTCGTGTTGTCATATTGAATTTATTCCATTCTAAAAAAAGGATTGCACATGCTCTCGGCAAAAAAGTATTGTGCATCCATGACATACCTGATGAATACTGATGTTTTTTGCCATAACTAATTAGGTTTTCTCATATGTCGGCCCAGCGCATTCCTTCGCTCAAACTCCTTATCGGCTTTGAAGCCGCCGCCCGCCTCGGGCATTTTTCGCGAGCGGCAGACGAGCTTTGCCTATCGCAATCAGCAATTAGCCATCAGATCAGTGATTTAGAAAAACAACTTGGCCAGCCGCTTTTTCATCGAGTTGGCCGTGGCGTGGAGCTCACCGTAGCCGGTGAAGTGCTGCAGCGCAGCGTGCGGCAATCAATCGACATGCTACAAAACGGCTTAAACAACATCGCCACTTATCTCGACTCTGGCTTAGTGAGCATCGTTTGCCCAGCCGCCCTGCTGCATGGCTGGCTACAGCCCAAACTGAATCTCTTGCAAACTGCCTTGCCCGATCTTTGCCTTGTGCTCTCTACCGATGAAACTGCGCGTTTTATTGATGAAGTGGATGTGGATATCGCAATTGGCAATCGGCCAATTCAAGAAGCAGGCTTATTAGAGCGCCCTTTTTTGCAAGATGAATGGATCACCGTTTGCTCGGGCACGCTCGCCCATAAGCTGGCACCGCTGCCGCAGGAGCAACACCATTTGCACACGGGCTTACTGTGTTTAGAAGCCATGCTGACTAATGATCACACTGCCAAGCTATTTCAGGAGCAACTTGGCCCATTTCGTAAACAAACCATTTATGACGACTCCCGCCTGCTGCTCGACGCCGTGCTGCGTGGCTGGGGAATCGCCTGCATTCCCCGCTTACTCGCCACGGATGATTTAGACCAAGGCCGCCTCGTGATGCTGGCCGATTACCCACGCCTCAGCGGGCCAAGCTGGTGGATATCCAAGGTAGCAGGCCAGCCGCGGGCAGAGATTGTGCAGCAGGTGTTTGATTGGTTATTGCGGCAAGCAGGGCATTAAGCTGCACATTATATGGCAAATTCTTAGGTCCAAGCACGATAAGTGGAACAGGCAGAAATAAGCCAATCGCCGCACGGCCAGCAGCCGTATGTACCTTGTTGAGTGGAAAACGCTGATTAAGCATTAAAGGCAGAAGAAACCGCGATTAAATATCCTTTTTTAGGCGGTAATCATCCTATGCTTCTACCAACCTAACCCCTTAAATCGCTGCCATAGGCGGCCAAAGGAACCCGCTTGCTAAACGAAAGCCTCAGTAACCTTGACGAAAATTTCTTACGTAAATTATGTGATGATCATTGCCCTGAATCGAGCACCCTTGATTTTAAGCGTGAGCTCCCCAGAAATGGTGAAGGAGAAAAGAATGAGCTACTAAAAGATGTATGTGCTCTAGCGAACGCGGATGGTGGTGACCTTGTCTATGGTATTGCGGAGATTAATGGCGCTGCATCTGAGCTTATAGCCATTACCAATGAAGCTGCAGATGCAGTGAAGCGAAGAATTTCACAAGTGCTTGATGGCTTAGAGCCAAGGGTGCAAGGCATTAGACTTCAAGAAATTACTGTAGCGAACGGATATGTACTAGTTATTCGAGTACCTGCCTCTTTTGATGGCCCTCACTGCATCTATAACATTAATAAGCAACGAAGGTTCGTTATGCGAAATGGCACCAGCACCAGTGATTTAAACTACGATCAACTTCGCACAGCCTTCGACCGGACCGCATCACTGGCAGAACAAGCCCGACGATTTATTAGCGGTCGCCTTCAACTTATCATCGACAAAAACACACCAAAGCCACTTAAATTTGGATCCCTACTTGTGGTGCATCTTGTTCCTATTTTAGGGTTTACTGGCAAAAAAACGGTGGACCTGAATGCTCTTTATTTACATGAATATTCTAAATTTAAAGGGTCTAACTGGAGTACTCCTGACCGAGCCTTTAATTTAGATGGCCTCTTTATTTTTGACAGAAGCATTGAATTTGAATGCTGTGGTTATAGCCATATATTTCGGACTGGGGCGATAGAAAGTGCCGGTTACGGAGGTAAAGGCGTCGTTTTTTCACGGGCCATGTCAAAGTTCTTCCATGATATGTCCAACTTGCTTATTAAACAGGCCGCAGACTGGGATTTTACTGGTCCCGCAGTACTAAGCATTGCTGTTCTTAATGTCGATGGATGCAAACTTAGAATAGGAAAGGATCCATTCATTCAAGATAGCCATACCATCGTTGACAGGCCCCACCTTATTATTCCACCTGTTTGGCTAGAAAATATCGAAACTACAAAGATAGATATTGTTCTACGCCCGATGCTGGATATCTTATGGCAAGCTTTTGGTGAAGAGCGTTGCTTGGATTTTGATCCCAGCACAGGAGATTTCCGCCTTCGTCCCAAATAAATCCTTAGCAAGGCTTTGATTTTTCCAAACAGTGCAGGCAAGACTAAATACCCCCTCGCCCTAACTGCCTTGGCGTAAAACCAAATTCGCGCTTAAACGCGGTCGCAAAGTTGGCGAGATTGCATAGCCCACCAGCAGGACTCAAAATTCTCTTTGCAAGGTGGTGACATAACTGCCCTACGGCAAAGCCATTTGCTCCAGCGAGATCATACAAGCGGCATCTGATCATAATAATTCGATTAACTCCGCCACACGGCTGTGCGAACTAACGTTGATGTGCACTCAGCAACAGCCAGAGCTACAAGCTCTAAAAGCTGCTACGAACAGGGCCCCTGTACCACCCATCGTGCGTGCAAAACCAGCACCACAAACGACCTACACTAAAAATATCGACTCAACGGTATTTTCCTATGGCAATCACCGACTGGCCCGAAGACGAGCGCCCCAGAGAGAAGCTACTGGCCCACGGCGCAGAAAGCCTGAGCGATGCTGAGCTGCTCGCGCTGTTTTTACGCGTCGGCGTAAAGGGTAAAAGCGCGGTCGATTTAGCCCGTGATCTGCTGCTTTACTTTGGCTCTTTAGAAAAACTATTCCACGCGCCACACAATGCACTGTGCCAGATTCATGGCATGGGTTCGGCCAAGTACTGCCAGCTACAAGCCGTCCTCGAAATGTCCAAACGCGCGCTCAGTGAAGAGCTGCGCAGCAATGATGCGTTTACCTCGCCTGCATCGGTTAAAGCGTTTTTAAAACTACGGCTGCGCGGCTTGGATCACGAAGAATTCCACGCCCTGTTTCTAAATACCGCCCACCAGCTCATCAGCGCCGAAACACTATTTAAAGGCTCGCTCTCTGAAACCCGCATTTACCCACGTGAGGTTGCAAGGCGCGCTTTAACCCTGAATGCGGCCGCTGTCATCGTGGCGCATAATCACCCATCGGGCAGCCCGCAACCCTCTGATGCAGATCTGCATATCACCCAACAATTACGAAATACCCTAGAAATAATTGATGTACGCTTACTTGACCACTGCATTGTTGCCGCACATCAGGTCATCTCGATGGCAGAACTCGGCCTGCTCTAAATAAGCCAGTGTCAACGTCGATAGGAGAGAGATACTCCGGAGCCGCCATCATGCGTATCACACACAGCCAGGTCAGCCTTGTTGCTGAGCGTTATTTTCATTCCGAACAAACACAATCATTCCACATCAATCTACAAGCCGCCAACAGCCCTTCTCTACCTGATACTGAAGTAGAAATTTCCTCAGCGGCACGCAATCAATTTTCTTTAAGTACGCTTGATCAGCGTGTTTCACTGATTAAAAGCTTGCTGGAAAGTATTCTGGGTTATGAAATCAAATTCTGGGGCTTTGATGAAGAGGCGCCCGCAGAGCCAGCGCCCGAGCAAGCCGAACAAAACCCTCCACCGTCAGCGCAAGGTGGCTTTTCTATTGAATCGGCAAATCACTACTCAGAAACAGAAAGCACTCAGTTTCAGGCAAAAGGCAAAATACAGACGTCTGATGGCCGGGAAATTCAATTTGCAGCCGAGCTGTCTTTAAGCCGCAGCTACCAGTTTTCCACACAAACAGGTGTTTATTCCGGCAATCTGGAAAAACCAAAAAAAGACCCGCTAGTTATCAATTACGCCGCTCCTGCCGCCCTTTTGTCAGACAAAAAATTCAGTTTTGATCTCGCAAGCGATGGCTCGCAACAAAAAGTAAGCTTACTCAAATCTGGCAGCGGCTTTCTTGCTCTGGATAAAAATGAGGATGGCAAAATAAGTCAGGGCAGCGAGCTATTTGGCACACAAAGCGGCAATGGCTTTGCTGATTTAACGCAATATGATGAAGACAAAAATGGTTGGATCGACGAAGAAGACAGCATCTTTGCCCAGTTAAAGCTATGGATCAAAGATGATAGCAACAATGAACAGCTACTTAGCCTCAGCGATAAAGGCATAGGCGCCCTCTTTCTTGGCCATGCGAAAGCGAATTTTGATCTAAACAATCAGCATAATGAACAACTGGGCCAGATACGTGCGTCGGGTATTTATTTAAGGGAAGATGGCAGTGGCGGCAGCATGCAGCAAATTGACCTTACAATCTGAATTGCATAATAAAAGCAGGTAAAAATACCATACCCGAGGGGTGTGTTGCGCCTTAGATACAGCTCTCTGCTATTTCCTGTAATTCGATTGCGACTGCAATAGTGAATAGCCTCTAATAAGGCAGGCATCGGCCTGCTGAAGCAATAATTCACACCAAGGAATAGAGATATGACTATTGCACGTTACAGCCTTATCGCGGCTGCCATCCTGACTCTCGGCGCTTGTGGCAAACAAGAAGCCCCCAAAGATGTGGCCAGCCAAGCGGCTGCTGAAACAGCTCAGCCTGCTGCAAGCAGCAGCGGCGACACAGTAAAAATCGCTCACTCAGCCCCGCTTACTGGCAATAACGCTCACTTCGGTAAAGACAACGAAAATGGCACACGCATGGCCATTGACGAAGTCAATGCTGAAGGCGGCGCGGATATTGGCGGTAAAAAAGTAAAATTTGAACTGGTTTCTGAAGACGATCAAGCCGATCCTAAAACCGCAACCACCGTGGCCCAACGCTTTGTCGATATGAAAGTCGCTGGCATTATTGGTCATATGAATTCTGGTACATCCATTCCCGCATCCAAAATTTATGCTGACGCTGGGATTCCACAAATTTCCCCATCAGCAACTGCCGTTGCTTACACAGCACAAGGCTTTAAATCTACTTTCCGCGTGATGAGCAATGATGCTCAGCAAGGTAAAGTACTAGGTGATTTTGCAGTTAAAAAACTAGCTGCCAAAAAAGTAGCCATTATTGATGACCGTACAGCTTATGGCCAAGGCTTGGCGGATGAGTTTGAAAAAGCAGCCAAAGCAGCGGGTGCTGAAGTGGTTAAGCGTGAATTCACCACCAATCAGGAAACCGACTTCAACGCCATTTTAACCAGCATTAAGGGCGCAAAGCCTGATCTGGTGTTTTATGGTGGTATGGATGCGCAAGCCGCACCGCTTAAAAAACAAGCTAAAAAACTGGGCATTGTCGCAAAGATTATGGGCGGCGATGGCACACAAACCCCTGAATTTATTAAACTAGCGGGCGCTGATTCTGAAGGCATGGTGTCTTCAAGCCCTGGCCAGTCAAAAGAAAGCATGCCCGGTGGCGCTGAATTCTTAACAAAATTCAAAACCAAGTTTGGCGTGGATGTTAATCTCTATGCGCCTTACAACTATGACGCCACCAAAGTCATGATTGAAGCCATGAAGAAAGCAGGCTCGGTGGATCCTGCCAAGTACCTGCCTGAGCTACAAAAAATCGAATACAAAGGCGTTACTGGCGTCATTAGCTTTGATGAGAAAGGCGATATTAAAAATGGCCCAATCACCGTTTACCAAGTAAAAGGTGGTAAGTGGGAAGTCATCGAAGTGGTAGCAGGTGAAGCAAAGTAAGCTTCATTAAAACGTCATTAAAAAAGGCGACCCTTGTGTCGCCTTTTTTTTAAAATAGCAGACTTGGATTCGCTAGCGAATAGCTTGGCCTTGATCTAGGATAAAACGGCATTCAAATAAAAATGCACGCAATACGGGAGAGCGAGACCATGAAACTTGAAGAAGTCTTTGAACAAACGCATAAACTGCCAACCATACCCAAAGTGGTTCAGGAGCTGATAGACAGCTTTAGCAAAGATGATATTGATATCGAGACCATTGCCAAGAAAATCGCACTCGATCAAGTCATTACCGCTAAAGTGCTGCGCTTGGCTAATTCTGCGCACTTTGGTTCATCCAGGCAAATTGCCTCAGTGAATGAGGCCGTCGTTGTCCTTGGTTTTAACACCGTACGCACCTTAGTCGTTGCATCGGGCGTTACCGGCGCATTTATCACTACACCGGGCTTCGATCGCAAGCGCTTCTGGAAACACAGCCTGCGCGTTGCAACACTGGCTAAATGGCTATCCAAACAAACCAAATACAATGGCGAAATTGCCTTTACCACCGGCATGATTCACAGCATTGGTGAAATGCTGATTCATATTGTGGCGCCTGAGCTTGCCGCAAAAATTGATCAGTATGTAGAAAACGGCGCAGCTGACCGGGTGGCCTTAGAAACCAACAATATTGGTTTTGATTATGTCATGGTGGGGGAAGAGCTTGCCCGTCGCTGGAATTTTCCGGTAGAAATCCAAATGGCTGTTAAATATCAGAACATGCCCAGCGAGCAGGATCCAAGCTCAAAACTCAGCCATATTTTGCATCTGGCGCTCCACATTGCCCACCATGAAACCACAAGCGAAAATGAGCAGGCATTAGCCAATAGCTTGCCGGCATCCTCGCTTGATGCGCTTGCCCTTGATGTGGATGCTTTAAGTATCCACCTTGCAGAGACCAAAGAACTTGCCTCCGGCATGGAAGAAATGATCGGCTAATTATTTGCCAAACCGTGCCCTGCTGCGGGCTAAAAACAATACACCCGCCTCACAAAAAACCGGCAGCATGGCCGGTTTTTTGATGTGCAGGCAATGAAAACCGACCCAAAATAATACTCAATACGCATTAATGTCTGAGCTAGTAAAACACAACCATCTCAGACGCCTACAATGCAAAAAAATAGCGTTTAAAATGCGGGATTAGCCTGATATTCAAATCAGAGGTCAACACTTAGTCTTGTCTTGCCGGATGCCTCATAGCAAAGAATCGGCAAACCACCCAATGCGGAGATTTAACAATGTTCAGCAAAAAAAATATAATTCTATTGCTCGCCAGTGCCTCGTTGTTTACTACTCCTGTATATGCCGCCAAGGTTTATCAAGTCGCAACCGATGCCGCATATGCTCCATTTGAATCCGTAAATGAAAAAAAAGAAATCGTCGGCTTCGATATGGATGTTATTAAAGCTGTTGCACTCAAAGCAGGCATGGAAGTTCAGCTGCACAACACCCCTTGGGAAGGTATTTTTGCGACGCTTAGCTCTGGCGATCGCGATTTAGTCGCCTCTGCCGTAACCATTACCCCAGAGCGCAAGCTCAGCATGGACTTCTCCGATCCTTACTTTGAAGCCAAACAACTGATTGCTGTCGCCAAGAAAAGCAACATCAGCAACTTTACAGCACTGAAAGGTAAGAAGGTGGGCGTACAAACCGGCACAACCGGTGATGAAATCGTTCAAAAGCTGCTAGGCAAAACCAGCCCAAATATCAAGCGCTTCGAATCCACACCTTTAGCCATTAAAGAGCTGCAAAATGGCGGCGTTGATGCCGTTGTTGCTGACAATGGCGTAGTGGTCAATTTCATCAGCAACAACAAAGCATCCAATTTGAAAACCATTGATGATGCAACTTTCGCAAAAGAATTCTACGGCTTTGCTGTAAAGAAAGGTAATAAAGAACTCTTAGAAAAACTAAACAAAGGCATCGCCGCAATTAAAGCCGATGGTACTTACGATAAAATCCACAAGAAATACTTCGGTAACTAAGCTTAATCATTTAAAATCGGCTTAACTCTTCATAAGCGCAAACCTGCTGGCTTGCGCTTTTTTATTCCGCAATCTGAATATGGCATGACAATGGATTTCATTACCTTTTGGCAACAGATGCAAACCGCCGTTCCCCTCCTTTCTAACTTTCAATTACAGATTGTCTGGGAATATCGTTCACTCTTTATCGATGGCATGCAGATGACCATCGGCATCACCCTGATTGCCGTGGTATTTGGTACTTTAATCGGTTTATTTGCAGGGATGGCACGCCTTGCTGATGTAAAGCACGGCCTCTGGAAATACCCTGTACTCCTCCTCATCCGCTGGCCTTCATCTGCCTACGTCACCTTTTTCCGCGGCACGCCTTTATTTGTGCAAATTTTGCTCACCCACTTTGCCGTCATGCCCATGCTGGTCCATCCAACAGATGGCTTGTTGATCAGCGGTGATCTGGCCTCAACCCTTCGCCAGGATTACGGCGCATTTATGTCGGGCCTTGTGGCACTTACCCTTAATGCGGGCGCTTATATCACCGAGATTTTCCGTGCGGGTATTCAGTCCATTGCCAAGGGCCAGTTTGAAGCATCACGCTCCCTAGGGATGAATTACTGGCAAACCATGCGCTTTGTGATTATCCCGCAAGCCTTCCGCCGCATGCTGCCTCCACTGGGCAATGAAGCTATTATGCTGCTCAAAGACAGCTCGCTGGTATCCGCTATTGGTCTGGCTGAGCTGGCTTACGCCGCCAGAACTGTGGCGGGCGCCTACTCCCGCTACTGGGAGCCTTACCTTACGATTTCCTTCCTCTACTTAATTCTGACCCTGTTAATGGCTGCAGGCGTCAATAAGCTAGAGAAACATTATCAAGCCAGCGGCGGCATTCACTAAATCACGCCAGCCCCAATAAAATCGGGCACGCTAGGCAGTCAAAAGGGCGGGGATCTGTGCATACAGAACCCCGCCCTTTTTTTAACCTGATCCGGCCATATTGACTTCCCAATACTTGCAATGCTTCGCATTTACTGGTTTATAAGCTGCGGCTCTCAATCGCCATCATTTTACATAGCGATCTAACAAACGACGTAACTCGCCTGATTTTTTCATAGATGCCAGCTCTTTATTAAGCAAATCTCTTAACATTTCACCAGCCACACTTTTTTTTGTAAACATCATATAAAATTTATTTTCTTCCACACCGGGCAATAAAACCATTCCAAGCTGCGTATCACCCATAAAATCATAAATACCAACTTCACCCATCCCCACAATCGCTTCAATATCCTCAGCAAACACATCAATCCGCCCAGCATATAGCATTTTAATTAAAGCCAGATAGTTTACCGTTCTGCTTATATTATTTTTATTCACTGAAGTCAGCGCAGAATAAGCATAACCGCTAATTCCGCCCATTTTATAATGATTTAAATCGGCGGGTGATTTAATGTTCAATCCAGCAGGATATGCTTTTTTAGAATAGAAATAGTAATAATGTGTTTGATAGAATGAATCCGAAAAATAATACAGTTGCTCTCGTTCAGGGTTTTTTGTGGCATTTAATATCATTTGATATTTTTCGCCCTTTTCCACCTCAAACAAGCAGCGTTTCCAAGGCAATAAATCAATTTCATAGTTTATTTTATGCTTTGCAAAAACAGCTGCAATCACATCAATAGAAAAACCACTGAGCTTATTTGTCTTTATTTTACCTTGCCGTGCATAGTAAGTATAAGGTGGCCATTCTGCAGCATCATCACAAATTTTAATCACGGGGCCTGCTGCCTGCACAGGAGCAAGCCACAAAACCAAAAACAGAGAATAAAAAAGGAAGTGCATAAAACCTCCATAGCCGCTACGCCAGTGTAGACCACTATGTATTCAGCAAGCGATCCATCGCATTTAAAAGCTCGCTCCGCCCCGCTAAATCACTGACATACCAAAGTACAGATAACGCCTCGGCCAGAGTGGCTATATGGATAATTACTGCGCAGCTGTAAAGCAAACTGCAATAGATGCTGAGACCAGTCAGCATCAGAGCATTCTCGCCAAGGCAGTGAGGCCAGTAAATGATCATCTGTTTTCCCGTACTGAACAAATACCGTGCTCATAATAGATTGGTAAGCCTGCT
Organism: Janthinobacterium sp. B9-8; assembly: GCF_000969645.2. Taxonomy (NCBI): domain Bacteria; kingdom Pseudomonadati; phylum Pseudomonadota; class Betaproteobacteria; order Burkholderiales; family Oxalobacteraceae; genus Janthinobacterium; species Janthinobacterium sp. B9-8. The sequence continues at coordinate 868,561 of NZ_CP014222.1, read as the reverse complement.
GTATTTCATCCGCATTCAGCCCTATTCTGGCTTTATACAACCAAGCCAGCGCAGTGATGAGCAAAAAACCCTAGAAACCGTGCGCTTAACTTTAATACGCTGGCAAAATCAAATCACTGTGTGCTCACTGAGCAATCCTCAGCGACCCCATAGCATGCTATATATCGTCCATTGTGGAAAACGCAACCGCAAGGCATTGAGCGCTAGAGCGGCTTTCACCCGATGAGGGTCTTCCACTTCGGCAACGGCCAAGAGCGCAAAAGGAAGAAGTTTTTCTAAAGAGAGGGAATGCAGATCAGCGGATGGCATGGCGATCTTTAGTCAAAGAAAACCATGATAAAACGAAGACAATTACAGATCTAATTCATTAACACAATGATATTGATAGTTTGGCGTAATCGGCAAGTCAACGCGTGAGCAGAAACACCCACGCGCTAACCGCAATGACTCATAATTATTTTTTGTAAAACTCAGGCGCGCTAAAGCAAATACCAGTAAGTACAAAAGGCACGAAAAACAGATCACTTCTCATGATTTTCTCTGTGAAACGCTGTGTCCTCCGTGCTCTTGTGGTTCAAGATTTGGGTTTTATTCGCCTACCTGAGTCGTTACAATTACTTACTCATTTCACGCTGACGACGGCTCTCAGCAAGGATAATCCCGCTGGCAACCGATACATTCAGGCTTTCTACCGAACCAAACATCGGGATCGACACCAAGGTATCGCACGATTCACGTGTCAGGCGGCGCATGCCTTCGCCTTCGTTACCCAATACCCAAGCCAGCGGGCCGGTTTGGTTAAAGTGATGCAAATCAGTTTTAGCATCCGCATCTGTACCCACAATCCAAACACTCTGGTCTTTTAAGTCACGTAAAGTACGCGCCAAATTAGTCACCATAATGTAAGGAATAACTTCAGCAGCGCCGCAAGCCACTTTAGAAACGGTGGCGTTAATGCTCACTGATTTATCTTTAGGTGCAATCACAGCATGCACACCCATCGCATCGGCCACACGCAGGCAAGCGCCCAGATTATGCGGGTCGGTGATGCCATCCAGAATCAGCAAGAACGGTGGCTCGTTCAAATCTTCCAGCACATCTTCCAGCACCACATAGGATTTGCCCGCATCGATCATAGCGGCTACACCTTGGTGGCGAGCGTGGCCAGTCATGCCATCCAAGCGTGCGGCATCGACCATAATCACGTGCACGCCCTGCTGCTCTGCTAATTTCAGCAGCTCTTTAGCGCGCGGATCGCTGCGGCTACCGTTAAAAAACAGCTCTAATACGCTGTCTGGAAAACGCTTAATGCGTGAAGCGACGGCATGAAAGCCATGAATTAATTTTTTTTGCATCTTTTTATTACCTAAATAAAACGCCGATCCTCTTTATAGATCACCCACACCAATCAACTTAAAGATGATTTTATGCGGTGCTTTATAAAGTGGAATCGGCTGTGACTAGCCCTTGCCGGGCCAAGTAAAGCTCGAGATCGTCAGCCGACAATGCACAGGAATATAAATACCCCTGCACACTATGGCAGCCGCTTTTGCGCAAGAATACCATTTGTTGAGACGTTTCTACGCCTTCACCCACTACAGAAAGGCGTAATTTACGCGCCATGGCAATAATTGCCTCGGTAATTGCCGCATTATCCGAATCATCCGGCAAGCCTTCAACAAAAGAGCGATCAATTTTCAGACTATCAATGGGGAAGTGTTTCAGATTAGATAGCGATGAATAACCCGTACCAAAATCATCAATCGCCAGCATTACGCCCATGGCCTTAAGCTCGTTCAGCGTCTGCACGGCGCGCTGCGGATCTTGCATAATCATGCTTTCGGTAATTTCCAGCTCTAGCCGCGCGGCAGAAATCCCCGTTTTAGCCAGCGCAGCTTGCACCTGCTGAACCAGATTCGCTTTTTGAAACTGTCGGGGCGATAAATTAACCGCCACATGGGGAATATCAAAACCAGCATCAAGCCAAGCTCTCATTTGCCTACATGCTTCAAACAAAACCCACTCACCAATGGCTACAATCAAACCATTTTCTTCAGCTAATGGAATAAAGCTCACAGGGGGCACTAAGCCTAAGCTGGGGTGATTCCAGCGGATTAAGCTTTCTAAGCCACTTAAGCGGCCGCTGACTAAATCAATTTTAGGCTGGTAATGCAGGCAAAACTGCTTACGCTCTAAAGCATGACGCAGGCCGTTTTCCATCATCAGATGCTCAAACGCCATTTCATTCATATTCGCGGCAAAAAATTGCACATTGTTTTTGCCGGTTTCTTTGGCACGATACATCGCAACATCGGCGTTTTTAAGCAGCGATGCCGGCGTTTTACCATCGCAAGGGTAAACACTCACGCCAATAGAACAGCTTACAAACAACTCCTGTCCATTTATCAGGCAGGGCTGGATTAATGCTTGGCGCAGCCCTTCGGCCACTTGCCCCACTTGCTCAAGGCATACTGCGTTTTCAAGCAGAACAGTGAACTCATCGCCACCAATACGCGCCAATACATCTTTAACACCCAAACTATTTTGTAGGCGCTCTGCCATAATAATCAGTAAGGCATCGCCCACTTCATGCCCTAAGGTGTCGTTAATGGTTTTAAAACGATCCAAATCAATAAACAGCACAGCAAATTGGCCATCTTTGGCTTTTTGTACCGCACTATTGAGCTGATCTTGCAGCGCCATCCTGTTATATAAGCCCGTGAGCGGATCATGATTAGCCAGATAAAACAACCTTTGCTCTGCTTCTTTTCTATGGGTGTAATCAGAAAAAACACCCACATAATTACTCATTTTGCCTTGCTCATCACGCACCGAACTTATAGATAACCACGCTGGGTAGATTTCACCATTTTTACGCCTGTCTTCCATCTCTCCCTGCCAATGCCCATAGGTATTCAGCTCGGCAAGCATGGCACCATTCACGGCCCGCCCATAGCCACGATAATTAAACATCCTCGAAACACGGCCAATTACCTCTGTAGAATCAAAGCCGGTAATACGGCTAAAAGCAGGGTTCACCGCCACAATGCGGGCATCGGCATCGGTAATTAAAATTCCCTCGCTGGCATTACCAAACACCTGAGCCGCAAGGCGCGTACTTTTGGCGGCAAGAAATTCTTCTTGATTTGAAGCGGCCAGCACCACCCCCGTCACCACCACTGACAGCAGCAGCAATAAGCTCGATAAAAGCCCGCCTGACCAAGCCGTGCCAGAATGGAAAAACACCGCTAATAAAGCGACGATGACTCCAAGCACGCCATTGCCCACATGGCCTAGGCGTAAGGCAGACCAAATCATCAGAGGGAATAGCAAAAACATCAGCTCCTGATAACCATTAAGCTGAGTAAGCAAAATGGCACCCAAACCTGCAATCGTCACAATCAGCAGCATTTCTGGCAAGCGGGCAGGCCAGATCATGGCGCGCTGATGCAATAAGCCCAAGCACAGGGGAACAATAATCAGGATAAATAAGGCATCGCCCAGCCACCAGGAAACCCAGTCGAAAAATAGCACCATTGAAGGGGCAGGAAAGAAAGCACTTTGGATAAGTACACCACAGCTTGCTCCAACAAAAGCCCCAACCAAGGGCCCTGCCAGGATCAAACGTAAGCTATCTTTCACCCTTAGCTCACCATCCAACGCAAACCGTGGCAATAAAGAAACGACCAGTAAGGGCTGAAGTACATCAAGTAAAGAGAGCTGTACCACTCCCCAAAAAGGGTAAGATTGCAAAATGGGCAGCAACCAAGAAACAGATGCAAGGGTCAGTAAGGTACGGGGGCCACAGAGTAATAAAGCCGCCACACCGACACCTGTGTGTACATTAAATAAGTGTTGTCCCGATGATAACTTCCAGCTAAGCAAACTAGACAGGCTATATACCGAAGCAATAAGAAGCTGCTGTAGCCATGGCCTACGCATTAATATTGCTCTCCCTGAGCGAATCTTTTTTATAACTGCTATGTACTATCGACACTCATTTCATAGCGGCATTGGCTCGTAAAACAAATAGCCGCACAAGCAGGATCTGCTCTTCAAGCGGCTTATTTCACCTGAGCATCAAGACGGGCAACCTGCCCTTTCGCCTTGATATCTTTCCAGTAGCGATGCCTTTCTTGCCCCTATTGTGGCCAGTGATCACAACGATCCGGCACAAATACGAAACAAATCTACGCAGAGTGTATTACACGCTAATCTAATATTTGGTAAGCATCATTAGATAGTTGCTCAAAAAAATCAAGCCCCAGCTTTCTCAAACAGAACAGGCAGGACGGGTATAATCCGCCACTACGCTTTCTAAGAATGCCATCTGCCATGACGCTACCTGCACTCCCTCTTAACGGTCAACGCACCCAAATCCATGCCTTACATGGCTCGGGTGATGCTTGGGCCTTAAGCCATTACGCCAATATGGCCCATCCCCTAGTGGTGTTTACGTCCAATGCGCAGGTGGCCAGTCGCTTAAAAGAAGAGCTCGCCTTTTTAGCGCCACAAAAAAACATCGTCCTTTTCCCCGATTGGGAGACACTGGCTTACGATCACTTCAGCCCGCACCACGATTTAATTTCAGAGCGCCTGGCAGCGCTCTGGCAAATTCGTCAGAATCAAGCGGATGTTGTCATTGTGCCAGTGCAAACCGCCATGGGTGTTTTGCCCCCTGTAGAGTATCTGGCGGCTTACACCTTTTTTATCAAAAAGGGCGAGCAGCTAGATGCAGATCAGTTGCGCGCCGATATGGCCTTTGCTGGCTATAGCCATGTAACACAGGTATACGGGCCGGGTGAGTTTTCGATTCGTGGCGGGCTGATTGATTTATTCCCAATGGGCTCTACCCTGCCGTTTCGCCTTGATCTATTCGGCGACACCATCGAAACCATCCGCACCTTTGATGTGGATACCCAGCGCAGCCTTTACCCTGTGCCCGAAATCCGCCTGCTGCCCGCACGCGAGTTTCCGCTGGATGAAAAGGGCCGCACTCAATTCAGGCAGCGCTTTAGGGAAGTCTTTGAAGGCGACCCAAGCAAAGCACGTATTTATAAAGAGATTGGCAACGGCAGCACCCCAGCGGGGATTGAATACTATCTGCCGCTGTTTTTTGAACAAACCGCCACGCTGTTTGATTACCTACCCAAAGACGCTGTTTTGGCGCAGCACGGCGAGCTATTGCAAGCCGCCGAGCAGTTCTGGGCAGAAACGAGCGATCGTTACCGCAATCTATCTGGCGATAAAGAACGCCCCATTCTTGCGCCCAAAGATCTCTACCTCACCCCAGATGCGCTGTTTAGCGGTTTAAACAAACATCGCCGCATCGAATTTATTGCGGGTGACTCGGCCTTTACTGCCGCCCTGCCCGCTCTCAATGTGGACCGACGCAGCGACAACCCAATCAGCAAGCTCACCGATTTTATCGCCAGCTATAACGGGCAAATTTTGCTCTGCGCCGAAAGTCTGGGCCGCCGTGAAACCATGGCGCAGTTTTTTGCCGAATATGACCTAAAGCCTGAGCTAATCGAAAGCTGGGCCGCCATTCAAGAAAACAAAACCAGCAAAGTGCTGCTGACCGCCGCACCGTTTTATAACGGCTTTATCTTAAATGATGGCGCTTTAGCCATTATCACCGAAGCCAATCTTTACGAAATGGTGGCGCAAAGCCGTGGCAAGCGTCAGCAAAAGCGCAGCAATACCGATGCCATGCTGCGTGATTTATCCGAGCTAAAAATTGGCGATGCGGTGGTGCACGAAGGCCACGGCATTGGCCGCTATTCTGGCCTGACCAGCATGGATTTGGGTGAGGGTGAAACCGAACTAGTGGTGATTGAATACGCGGGCAACGACAAGCTTTATGTACCCGTTAGCCAGCTACACGTCATCAGCCGTTATTCTGGTGGCAGCGCAGATGCAGCCCCTCTGCATAAACTAGGTAGCGGTAGCTGGGATAAATCCAAACGTAAGGCCGCCGAGCAAGTCAGGGACACTGCCGCCGAACTGCTTAATCTTTACGCCCGCCGCGCCGCACGTAAGGGCCACGCCTTTGAATGGGATTTCCACGATTACGCGGCCTTTAGCGCTGGCTTTGGCTTTGAAGAAACCGCCGATCAAGCCGCCGCCATCGAAGCGGTGTTGGTCGATATGCGCATAGATAAACCGATGGACAGGCTGGTGTGCGGTGATGTGGGCTTTGGTAAAACCGAAGTAGCACTGCGCGCCGCCTTTGCCGCCGTGGCAGGTGGCAAGCAAGTGGCCGTGCTCGTGCCCACCACCCTACTGGCCGAGCAACATTTCCAGACCTTTAGCGATCGCTTTTCTGACTGGCCGATTAAAGTAGCGGAAATCTCACGCTTCAGAAGCGCTAAAGAAGCAGCCGCAACGATGAAAGGCATGGCGGAAGGCACGGTCGATATCGTGATCGGCACGCATAAACTGGTGCAGCCGGATGTGGAATTCAGTAAGCTGGGCCTCGTGATTATCGACGAAGAACACCGCTTTGGTGTGCGGCAAAAAGAACAGCTTAAAGCGCTGCGCGCCGATGTGGACGTGCTCACCCTCACCGCCACGCCAATTCCGCGCACGCTGGCGATGAGTCTGGAAGGCTTGCGTGACTTTTCCGTAATTGCCACCGCGCCCAATAAACGCCTTGCCGTTAAAACCTTTCTCGCCAAATTTAGCGACGGCATTATCCGCGAAGCGGTACTGCGCGAGCTCAAGCGCGGCGGACAGGTGTTCTTTTTACATAATGAAGTCGACACGATCGACAATATGCGCGAAAAACTCAGCACCCTCCTGCCCGAAGCCCGCGTTGGCGTGGCACACGGCCAGATGAGGGAACGTGACCTTGAGCATGTAATGAGAGACTTCGCCCAGCAGCGTTTTAATATTCTGCTCTGCACCACCATTATCGAAACCGGGATCGACATTCCCAACGCCAATACCATTTTGATGAACCGTGCCGATAAATTTGGCTTGGCGCAATTGCACCAAATGCGCGGCCGCGTGGGCCGAAGCCATCACCAGGCTTACGCCTACCTACTTGTACCCGAGCCGGAAGCCTTGACGGGCGATGCCAAAAAGCGCCTCGAAGCCATTCAAATGATGGATGAATTGGGTGCAGGGTTTTATTTAGCGATGCACGATCTGGAAATCCGTGGCGCGGGTGAAGTACTGGGCGATTCACAATCGGGTGAAATGCAGGAAATCGGCTTCTCGCTCTACAGCCAGATGCTCAAAGAAGCGGTTAAATCACTCAAAAAAGGCATTGAGCCTGATTTATCGCAGCCGCTCGGGGTGACCACCGAAATCAATCTACGTGCCCCTGCATTGCTGCCCGCCGAATACTGCCCGGATGTAAACGAGCGGCTCAGCCTCTACAAGCGCCTTGCCCATTGTGAAAGCAATGAGGATCTGGATGATCTAATGCAAGAGCTGATCGATCGCTTTGGCCTCTTGCCTGCGCCTGCCAAAGTGCTGCTCGATTGTCACCGCCTGCGCATGATTGCAGGCACGCTGGGCATTGCTAAAATCGATGCGGCCGACAATGCCATCGTGATCAGCTTTACCACTAATACCGTGATCGAGCCGATGAAAATCATTAAGCTCATCCAGAACAAAAAGAACTACAAAATGAGCGGCCAGGATAAATTGCGCGTAGAAGGCAATTGGCCGGAAAGCACCCTGCGGGTGGTGAGAGTGAAAGAGCTGTTGCATGAGTTAAGCCATTGAGGCGTTGATATACCCTCGGGTTATCCTTAAGGTGGGTTAGGCCAATTAAAAATACCAAAGAAAGAGGCAACAGTTTGCTGGCCGTAACCCACCACAGCGCCATGGTGGGTTACGGCCGAAAGAGATCAGCCCCAATCAGCATCAAGATGCGGCCTAACTCGCCCTACGATAGCGCCTACAAAAGCATATAAAGCACAAATGAACTCAGAACCCAAGTCAACACCACCCAATAATTTGCCCCGCTATCGCTTAATCACCGGCCCCGATGATGCGGCATTCTGCCATCGCATCAGTGAAGCACTGGCTCTGGGCTATCAACTTTATGGCTCACCTGCGGCCACTTTCAACGGACAGAATGTCATCGTGGCCCAAGCCATACTCTGGCCTTCACTTTAAATTAATGCTCACATTACCCAACAAGCCACTATGCCCCTGACCCACAAACTCTCTGAACTTCATCCCGATGATCTACCGCTGATCTATGCCATGGCGCTGCTTCAAGAGCCAATGCCACAAGTTCGGCTGATCACGCTGATGCAGCTGCGTAAAGAAAAAATGGCCAGTGGCGATGCTTATGATCAGCCCATAATCAAAACCTGCATTGCTCGCTTGATGCTAAAAAAGATGGTCACCTTGCATGCAGGCATGGGCTATGCAATAGAAGATGAATATATTTTCCCCGCTTTACTTAAGCTTAAACAAAGCGGCTGGCTACCTAGCTGGGTGGGCTCGGCCCGTGATTTACTCACACAGCAGCATGAATACTCTCCATGGAAAAACTATCCAGAAGACTTTTGCCGACGTGAAGTGATGTTCTCTGCTTTTTGCGGGCAAATTGAAATCGTCAATGAATGGCGGCAGCGTATGGGCATGGCCGATAGCCTTGCCTTACATTTTTTTGAGAGCGACAGCGGCCAACTTTTATTTAGCCTGCTCGATGACGATATCCAAAGCCAGCTTCTGCAAGATGCTTTACAAAGCAGCGCATGGAATCTTGCCGATTGCAGCGCAATTTATCAGTACACCCTCAGCCTGTTTGAGCAAAGCTTTTACGAATGGCCGCTACTGTCTGCGCAACTCGCCGCCCATGCCCTGCTACGTGGTGACTTTGCCCAGCTCAAGCTGATCCAGAAAAAAACACCTGCGCAATTCTTAGCCGAAAACCTAGCCGCACTCGCCACCTTGCGCGGTGAATATGGCATTGCAATCGAGATTTACGACGCGCTGCTTAAGGCGCTTAAACAGGGAAGTGGCAAGCGTAAGTACTTTCTAAGTGATAGCAACGGCCTGCTCTATACCGTGGCGCTCTTGGGGCTAAATACCCCTGCCAGCCTCAAGCTTGCCAAGGCGCAAGTTGATGAAGGCCAAAAACAAAAACACGCTTATAGCTATTTTGCGCTCCATCCCTTAGTCGATCATCTGGCACAAGGTACGCCGCTGATCAGCGCCCGCCCCGGCTATATTCATCAGCCGAGTGATTGCGATGGCCTATTTGAAGCGCTGGCCTTTTTCTGGCAAGACGCCGATGTAGACGATAGCTGGTGCCAAAAGCTCATTACCGCCAGAGCCAAGGCCAGCAAGCATGGCTATCAATGGATTGCTGCCGAGCTGGATGTAGTGCTCTTCCAGCAATTTGGCAAGCCGCTGCTCTACCCCGGCTGGCATGCCCAGCAGCAACTTACCCCTTTGATTTCGGCCATTAAGCGGGAAGAAGGCTGGCAGCGTGCACTTATGGCACTGAGCCAACTCAAAGCAGGCGCCCCTGCAAACACCAGTGATGTGCGTATCGCTTGGCTGATCGAAACAAATCACGGCGATATCCGGATCGACCCACGTGAGCAAAAGAAAAGCACAAAAGGAATCTGGAGCAAGGGCCGTGCCGTGGCGCTACGCCGTATGCTGCAAGAGCAAGACACCCTGCCGGGCATGACGGATCAGGACAAACGCGTCGCCAGCTGTATCAGAAAATCGTACAACAATTATTACGGCGGCAGCGATTACGAGCTGGAGGCCGAAGCGGCTATCGGGCATTTAATTGGCCACCCCGCGCTATTTTGGTTTGATGCGCCCGATGTGCGCATCGACATTGCCAAGGGCGAAGTGGCACTGCTGCTTAAAGAAAAACAAGGCCAGATCACCCTGCAACTCGATCCCGAGATGGATAGCAATGCAGCGCTGATCTGGAAAAAAGAAACCCCAACCCGGCTCGTGATCTACAGCTCCAGCCCTGAAATCAAACAAATCGCAGGTATTTTGGGCACAGGGCTGGCCGTGCCAGTGGCCGCTAAAGCACAGCTAGTGGATGTGATTACCGCGATTGCGCCGCATATTGCCATTCACTCTGACCTGCCCGAGCTGGCCGCCCATGTGGATAGCGTGCCAGCGGATGCCACTCTTTATGCGCATCTTTTACCGCTGCAAGAAGGCCTGCGGATGCAGCTACTGGTGCGCCCGCTAGCGGGTGGCAGCTGGATGACGCCCGCCAAGGGCAGCGTAAATGTGCTGGGCGAGATTGACGGCAAGGCCGTGCAAGCCGTCCGCGATTTAGCCGCAGAAAAGAAACGTTTGAAGCGTGTAGTGGATGGCTCGCCGACCCTCAGCCAAGCCGAGCAAAATGGCATTGAGTGGGAGCTATTCCACCCCGAGCTTTGCTTAGAGCTGCTGGCCGAGCTGCGAACCTTTGGCGAAGACACCCTGCAACTGGTCTGGCCCGAGGGCGAGCGTTTCCGCTTAAACAGCACACGCGGCCTCGCGCAAATGTCGCTCACCGTCAAAAAACAAGGCGAGTGGTTTGTAGCCGGTGGCGAGCTAACGCTGGATGACGGCCGTGTACTGGCGCTGCGCGAGCTTTTGCAAATGATGGACAAAGCCGAAGGCCGCTTCTTGCCGCTGGGCGATGGCGATTATTTAGCGCTCACCGCTGCCTTTAAAAAACGCCTCGACGAATTGCGCGTGCTGGCCGAAGTCAACAAAGACGGCCTACGCATCAGCGCCCTGACCGCGCCGCTGCTGGCCGAGCTAGCGAGCGAAGTGGGTGATTTGCAAAGCGATGCAGCTTGGCAGGAGCAAGTGGCCAAGCTGGATTCACTGGCCGATTTTCAGCCCAAAGTGCCATCCACCCTGCAAGCCACGCTGCGCGATTATCAATTGGAAGGTTTTCAATGGTTATCCCGCCTAGCACGTTGGGGCGTAGGGGCGTGTCTGGCCGACGATATGGGCTTGGGCAAAACCGTGCAAGCACTGGCGCTGCTGCTCACTCGCGCGCCGCAAGGCCCTGCGCTGGTGATTGCCCCGCTATCGGTAGCGCTAAACTGGCAGGCTGAAGCGCTGCGCTTTGCGCCTACGCTTAAAGTGCAGACTTATCACAATAATCGTGCGCTAACCGATCTTGGGCCTTTTGATTTGGTGGTCGCCAGCTACGGCATGTTGCAGCAAGACAGCGAAGCCTTTGCCGCCCAGCACTGGCACACCGTAGTATTGGATGAGGCGCAGGCGATTAAGAATTCCGCCACCAAACGCAGCCAGGCTGCGATGGCGCTCAATGCCGATTTCAAAGTGATTGCCAGCGGCACACCGGTGGAAAATCACCTTGGCGAGCTCTGGAATCTGTTCCGCTTTATCAACCCCGGCCTGCTCGGGTCAAAAGAGCGTTTTGCCGCCAAATTTAGTGGCCCGATTGAGCGCGGGGACAAAACCGCCAAACAGCATTTGAAAAAACTGATCCAACCGTTTATCCTGCGCCGAACCAAGACCCAAGTGCTGAGCGAATTACCGCCGCGTACCGAGATCACGCTTAAAGTCGAATTATCCAAAGACGAGCGCCATTTATATGAAGCACTGCGCCAGGAAGCGGTAGAAAAACTAGATGCCGCAGGCGCAGATGAAAACCGCGCCATGCGTGTACTGGCCGAAATCACCCGTTTGCGGCGCTTTTGCTGCAATCCTAAGCTCACGCTTCCCAATTCAACCCTAGAAGGCAGTAAACTCGCCGCCTTTGGCGAAATCACTGAAGAGCTGCTAGAAAACAATCACAAGGCACTGGTGTTTAGCCAGTTTGTCGATCATCTGGCGATTGTGCGTGAATGGCTGGAAGAAAAAGGCATCAGCTACCAATATCTGGATGGCAGTACGCCGATTATGGAGCGCAAAAAACGCGTCGATGCTTTTCAAGCCGGGATAGGCGATGTGTTTTTAATCAGCCTAAAAGCCGGTGGCACAGGATTAAACCTGACCGCAGCCGATTATGTGATCCACCTTGACCCATGGTGGAACCCCGCCGTTGAAGACCAAGCGTCCGATCGAGCACACCGCATGGGGCAGCAAAGACCGGTGACAATTTACCGCCTCGTGGCGCAAGACACCATCGAAGAGCAAATTTTGGCCCTGCACGCAGAAAAACGCGACCTCGCCGACAGCCTGCTCGAAGGCGGAGATGCCACAGGCAAGATGGACACGGCAGCGCTGTTGGGATTGCTGCGAGGTGGGAATTAAACGTATGGAATGAAACAAACCCAAATCTTGAACCACAGAGTAAAAGGAGGACACAGAGTGCCACAGAGAAAACCTACCCTCTGGTTTAGAACTTCTTTGTGCTCTCTGTGTCCTCAGTGGTTCAAGATTTAGCTTCCTCGGTGCGCAACGACTGCGTCGTTGTACACCCTATGAAACGTCAAAGGGTGTGCAAGTCGTTTTTCTTGCACACCGTGTGTGCTGCGGAACAAGAAACCGTTCCACACCCTACGGAACTTTGTAAAAATTTTTGATTCACCGTTTTACACTTATTGGAAATACAGTATGTCAGCACTAAAGCAAGCCGAACTTGAACGCCTTGATGCGTTTTTAATGTCTGATGCCACAGGCGCAGAGACCATGGATCTGGAAATGATCGATGGTTTCTTTGTTGCACTAGCGATCAGCCCGGAGCAAGCGCCCGAAGAAGAATGGTTGCCGCATATTTTTGAAGGCCAAGCACCAGAATTTAAAGATGCGGCAGAAAAAGACGAGATTATCGAATTAATCCGCCGCCATCACGCCGCCATTCAAGCTGCGTTCTCGCTCAAATCTCGCAATAAAGAAACTGAAGAGCCTTTGTACGTGCCTATCGTTTTGCAAGACGAAGGCATTGATGAGAAATGGCGTGAAACGCTGGGCGCTTACTGGGCCTCAGGCTTTAGAGCCGGTGTTTTACTGCGTGAAGACCTTTGGCAAGATACGCTGGATGAGAACGAAGACCTCTACGAAATCGTTGCCAAGATTCTGACCCTCGAGCTTGGCCATCATCCAGATGACGAAGAACTGGTGCTGAGCATCAAGGCCCGTGATGCGCTGATTGACGAGCTGCCTTGGCTGATTGAAGACGTGCTGCACTGGTGGCTGAACAAGCAATTTGGCAAGGTAGAAACCATTGTGAATGACGGCCCCAAAATTGGCCGTAACGATCCTTGCAGCTGTGGCAGCGGCAAGAAATTCAAAAAATGTTGCGGTGCATAATTAGCACAGAATAAACCAGCAAAGAGGCAGAGGCACACTATGCTAAAGATAGCTTTTAGTGAGTTAGCACAATGAAACGCCTCCTCCTCCTTGCTTGCCTGCTGGCCCTGCCCTGTACGGCAAAAGAAACCGTAAAACTTTGTTTTGATAATGAAGATGCCTACCCCAGCACCTTAAAAAATGGCACTGGGCTTAGCTTTTTCCTGCTCAATATTGTGGCCGGGCGCCTCGATTTAAACTTTATTTATCACCCCTTGCCCTGGAAACGCTGCCTGAAAGAAGTCCAGGCAGGCAGCTACGATGGCGTGATTGGCATTGCCTATTTACCCGAGCGGCGAACCATTGCAGCCTATCCGCTCAATAGTCAGGCAGAACCTTTGCACGAGCAGCGCCTGCTCACCACCACACGCTCAGTTTATCGGCGCAAAGACAGCACCAACTTTTGGAATGGCAAGCAATTCTCCCCCCTCACTGGCGCGGTTGGAGTACAAGCAGGCTATATGGCCGCCAGCGTATTAAAACAAAGGCAAATTCCCAGCGAAGACAGCTCGCAATCGGTAGATGATCTATTCAGAAAGCTCAGTATGGGCCTCATCCAAATTGCTATTGCAGAAGAGCGCCAAGGTGATCGCTCGCTTAAAACTCACCCCGAATACGCGCAGCAAATAGAAAAGCTCCCCCAGCCTTTTTTAATCAGCGATCTATTTCTGGCTTTTTCTCATTCATTTCAAAGCAAAAAATCCAAATTGAGCCAAACCATTTGGCAAGATATCAGCCAGGTGCGTGAATCCAGCCAATTTAAAAACACCACACAAGAATAAAGCAGCAAACACGCTCTCATTATCGCGGCAAGCGGTATGTTTAGTGCTGATCAACAGTTACAATCAAGCCCTTAGATAAAGCCCTGCAGAGAATTCATATGTTCCGTCTTGTTATCCAAGCGCCAGAAATTGCCACGCAAAACTTAAAGCAACTTGCCCGCCTTTCAGGCGCACACAGTATTGAAGCAATTCATCAGCAGGCGTTTCGTTTACAAGGCGCTGAGATAAGCAACGAAGAAGCCGTCGCCGATTTTTGCGAATCCAATCAGCTTGATTTCGCTTTTATTCCTGAAGACACCAAGGTGCAAGATATTGGCCTCGTGGTGATGGATATGGATTCCACATTGATTACTATCGAATGCATCGATGAAATCGCTGATATGCAGGGCATTAAAGCAGAAGTATCGGCCATTACCGCCAGCGCCATGCGCGGCGAAATCGACTTTCAAGAAAGCCTCACACGCCGCGTAGCGCTATTAGCAGGCTTAGATGAAAGCGCGCTAGAGCGCGTTTACACCGAGCGCCTTAAGCTCATGGCAGGTGCCGAAGCCATGCTTAAAGGTTTTCATGATGCGGGGGCAAAAACACTGCTTATTTCGGGTGGATTTACTTTCTTTACCGAGAAACTACAAGCAAAACTAGGCCTCACTCGCACCATCGCCAATGTATTAGAAATTGAAAACGGCAAGCTTACCGGCAAAGTGATTGGCGATATTGTTGATGCTGAACGCAAAAAATCTGAACTCATCAAATACCGGACCGAGCTAGGCTTGCGTGCCGATCAAGTTGTGGCGATGGGAGATGGGGCTAACGATTTACCGATGCTCAAAGAAGCAGGCTTTGGCGTTGCCTGCCACGCCAAACCACTCGTGCAACGCGAAGCACCATATTGTATTAATCAGGTGGGGTTAGATGGCGTGTTGAATTACTTTATTTAAAGTGACCGACCAAATCCAAATATTGAAACATGTAGGGTGGGCAAAACGTTTTACCTTGCCCATGCTGACAATGCCCCAAAATGAGCAACGATGCGTGGGCACAAAATCGTGCCCACCCTACATCATTGATTTCCAATCAACACGCATCACTCACACCGCCCCTTGCGCGGTAAGTAGCGTAGCCAATCTGCCTTGATTTGCGCTTCTTGTGCCATGCCAGAAGCCACTTTAGGCACATCATGCGTTGCAAGTAGGCGTAAACACCAACGCGCCCCTGCCTGATCTTTCATTCGCATTTTGCGCAAAAATGGCTGGCTTTCATCTCCCTGTACGAGCAGCGCCTTGCCGTCTTTAAAACCCAGCCGCCAGCCATCCTGCACCGTCGTCCCTGCGTAGCCTCCCACAATTAACTCCAAGAAAGGCTGATCACCCGCAAGTAATCGCAAGCGGCTCACCGGCCCGGCGGGGTGTGGCGCACGCTCTGCGGCCAGCAACGTACCTTTAGCTAAGGCACGCCAAGCCAGCGGCCAAGGCGATACCACCGCCTCGCCCTCAGCCAGCACAAAGTGCGCTGCGCCCGCTTTCAGCCTTGCCGATTGCACCTCGCCCTCAAGCGGCTTCATCATGCTGGCGCCACTAATCCGCAGCTCAGCAGCCTGAGCAAAGCTGCTCAGAGCAAGCACCAGAAGCAGCCACTTAGTGCGCACGACGCACCGCTGCCATAAAGCTTGCAGAAGGTGCTGTTTCGACCGACCAGCGCTGTTTATCATTCAAGATAGGATTAATTGCAGCCACGCTTGCACTCCGTTTCATCGACGCCCCGCTATTACCACTGGCGACACGCGCAAAAGCCAAAGTAAGATTACCCCAGTCATTGTAGTCGTACAAATACGCTTTATTGCCATCATCATTCAAATCTAAAGCATAATTTGAGCGATTAAATTGCTGATCCAGATTCCAATCCGCATAAGCCCCAAACGAGCCTCTGCCTATCATGGCTGATTCGTTAAGATTATTTTCATCCAGCCTGCTACCCGATCCATCCGAATAATCTATTCTAAAATCCCTGCTGCACGGGCCTGCATCCAATTTACACAAGGAATTCCAGCCCAAACCATTAGCCTGCTTGGCAAAGAAATAACGATCAATTGCAGAAGCCGATTGAGCATTACTACCCAAGCCCATTAATTGGTAAAGATAATTCATGACGCTATAATAATTAGGCTTATTATTAACTCCCTCGTCCCCGCCATGATCCAAACCCAGGTTATGTCCTAGCTCGTGCATTATTGTTGCGGCTTGAAAATTGATTAATTTATTGATTTCATTCGCACTTGAAGTATTTAAATTCCAATCACCCAAAGTAACGATAATATCGTTACCAATAACTTCTGCATATCCAGACGAGCCTGCCGTGCCATCTTCTTTCTGTGAATTAGCCATCATCAGGTAGTGAAATACCTGCTTACGACGAATATCCATACTCTGATCTTTATAATCATAGATCGAAGCACAATTGAATTTTTCACTCATACCAAGGCATTGGTGATAAGCCACTTCATTATGTCTACTCACACGGCTACCACCCAAATTAAATTTGGCGGGGCTAAATTCATTACTATATAAAGTGCCTGAATCAAAATGCACAGCAATATTACGCAATTTAAATGCATCTACCACTTTTTGCATGGCTTCTTTAGCAGGAATGATTCCCAGATCATTAGACTTCATATGATCAATTTGAATAAAAACATCAGGCTGACCTACTCTTGCGCCCATTGCATAATAATCAATCCCTGCAAATGTTCCACCTGGCACTTCTGCGCTATCGGGAATACCATCATGATCCCGATCGACCGCTGCCGCCGCAACATCATTAAGCCCGCCAGGCGTAGCAAAAGGAACTAAAGCCCAATCCTGCTTACTGCGCGAATTGACCTTCATATCGCCCAAACGCACCAAGGATTGGCCATAAGTCACAGGCATCGCCGCCACATTACTACCCAGCCATGCGCCAGCAGAAACTGGCATAGCCGTGCTATTACCAAAGCGGACAAAATCAAGCGTTACGCCATCCTTAACCAGCTCAACTGCGCCATTTTCATCCCAATACGGCGTGCTTTGAAAATCGCTAACATACACAATCTGATCGGTATTTTGTCTTTTCTGAGCCATCTTTGCCGCCACTAGCAAATAGCCGCCCGCCTTAACCTGTGTATTGGCAGGCAAGAGAAATGATTCCGACGCGCCTCGCCATCCAGACCCTGCTGTTCGCAAACTAACGCCATTCAAAGACAAATCCTGAGCGCTGCTATTGTAAATTTCCAGCCATGCGCCTGTTTGGTCTAAATAATTACTTGAAACTTCACTAATTAATAAAGCGCCCGGCAAAACAGGGCCAGATGCGGGCACAGGCGTTGGCGTAGGAGGCAGAGAAGTTACACCGGTATCAGGCACCAGAGTTGGCGTTAAGGTGGGAACAATGACAGATGGAGGCGCAGTTGGCGTTACGCTGGCAGGCTCAGCATCCCCTCCGCCACCTCCGCACGCAGTTAAAATCAAGCTCAAACTTAAACCAGCCAAACCCACACCATATTGCTGCAAACGATCGTTATTCATTTACTATCTCAAGAGAATTGCTTGGTAAAAAACGCGCTATGCCATCCTAATACAGACCACAACATCGCTATAAATTAAGAGTCTTCTAATACTTACGCAGCCTACACGAATGCCAATACCATACCAAACATTTTCTTAGGTTTAATTACTAAACACTGACTAATTGCAGACTTCCGAAGATAAATTATGCCCGCCAACACCAAACGCAAAAAAACCAGCTTATAGCAAAGAAACCACACCTTACATTTCATACAAGGAAAGTCTTACAGATACTTGCAAAGTTAGTTAAGTGGATTGCTTCATGTCAAACGAAAGACCTTCCCCTAAAAGCACTCTTAAGTTTTCGCCCCAGATGCAAATAAATGTCGATATATTGCCAGCAAAGCGTTGTAAATAAAGAGCTTAAATCAAATACACCTACGATGTAGGGCCGATTAGCCGAAGGTATCATCGCCAATCTGATTCCAACATAACAACGGGTAATCAGCGTAGGTTGATAAAACTAAGCCGCCCTACACGACTTCACGATTTGCCAGATGCTGCATTAATGGTCCCCGTACGGCATTTACCTTACAAATACTTTTTTGTGCATAATCACACCATACAAGTGCTGAAAACATAGTGCGAGAAATACAAAGCTTCATGTAACATATTGTTACTGCCGTAAGCCATTGGTTTTTATGACATTTGATCTATTTGCCTCATTCACCACAGCTTCTAATCAGGATCAGCGGCTTATCTCTCTTCAGCCTGACGACGCCGCTGCATGAGGTGAACAGCTCCGCAACACGTAACGGGCAGCGAGAGAACCAGCCTATTGCTATGCAATTGCCTGTCTTTCTCCAGATAGTGCCTTAGAACTCAAATCGCCATTAGGCTTGCCGGTGGTATTGGCAATATCAGATGCCAATAGAGACGCGATTGCGCGTTGCGGGAGCTTTGCAAAGTACGCATAGCAGTAGAGCCGCTTTTGCACTTTATAGATACCGCCAAACTTCGCGGGTGCTCCAGAATTTATCGATCGTCAACATCGTGAAACAGCTGCTGGCCGAACATCTTAAAAGAAGTTATGCAGAGGGACTCCCGAACTAAGTCCAATAATCATGCCCCCTACTACCCCCGGTCTGGTAGACAAATGGAGCTGATTGTCAGGCCACCTCATTTTTATTCAATCGCAAGGAGCACTATATGATGAGACTTTATAAAGGGTTTGCCATTGCTGCGGGGCTCATTCCATTATTGTCCGGATGCGTAACCGAGGAGGTCCGTCCATCTGCAACCGAGGAGGTTCGTCCATCTAATACAGTGGCTGCCGCCGGTTTCCAACAGGCAGCAAGCTCCATCATCAAGACCGATTTCGAAATATTCAAGCAATGCGCCGACAGCTGCATACTCTCCCCCTCCGAACCCGGCAAGTTCATCAGCACCTCGCTACCGGTGCAAATCACCCCATCACCGGATGAGGGCGTTTTATATTATTCGATGTTTGTACAAGACCGTTTCGCCTCCGCCGCCAATAATAGCGCCACCATCAAAATTGACGACTTCGCCAAGATTCGGATCAACGATGGTTACGACACCGGCTCCGCGCCGGGCAGTTTAACCATCGAATTAGCCACACCCGATGGCCAGGTCAAAAAATTTACTCATAAACGCCGCACCGAATGGTTCACCCTGAATTGGGCCGTGCCGATTGGCAAAGACGCGCCCACCAGCATCAAGTTATTTATCATGGACATCGACAGCAATAAAAAGATTGTCGATCACTCGCCGCTATACAGCGTGGACTTGGACGATGCCGCCCTAGCGCGCTGGCCAGCCAAGGCTAAGCTGGCGTTCAGCTCCGCCAATGCCATGAACGACATCATCCTGTCTTGGCCGGGCGTGGGCTATACCGCCGCGCCGACCCAGCACAGCCGGCAAAAGCGCTGGAGCGAATGGCATAGCGGCATCCTGCTGTGCTGGCTGGACCCGCTAGACGCCATCTACAACTACGTCACCCAAAATCGCTGTCAACTGAAAAATACTTGGGAGGGCTCGCTATACAAGGTGGTGGCTGGCAATCCCCAGATCAATGAATTCAAGCCGGTAGCCAAAGCGCCGATCCAGCACCGGGTGCACTTCAGCAAGGAAAACGCACTCGGCGCGCTATCCGCGCACCGTGTCTGCGGCATCCCGCTGGAATCGCTAGCCCGCAGTCGCCAACCCAGGGGTTGGGAAGAGCTATCTGCCTGCGGCTTCCGGGTGGAAAACATCGTCGGCCTGTACATTGCTACCCGGCTGTCTTTCGATCGCTTCCGCCAGGTGGTCGAGGATTTGATCCATTCCCGCCCAGTCAGCGGTGCTCAAGACCCCGTGGCGCTGGAGCAATTGGGAAGCGTAGTGCGTGAAACGCCGGAACTGGCCCGCGAAGGGTTGGCCGAGGCAGAAGCCCGCTTGAACGCCTACCGCGCCAACCACCCGGGCAGCAGTGCCGATGACGCGCAAAGAGCGGACGTGCTGTCCTTAACTTGCCCGGCCGACAGCGCACCTTGCAACGCACCCGATGCCGCCGGCGCGCACGTCAACCGCGAGTACCACCCCGGCACAGACTATTTTGCACCGGGCGAGCCAGTGGAATTCCTCCCTAATGGCACCACCCGCAACTGGAGCCAGGACCGCCTGCTGGCCACCCATCAGCGGCTATTGGATCTGGGCTATGTCTTCGCCGGCTATCACGGCGGTTCGATCGCTGCCGCCAGAAGCATTGTGACCGGCGGCATCACTCGCCGGTCTCAGGACCTGCAGCCAATCTGGCGCGGCCTCTACATCGCCAGCGATCCGGAAGTCGCCTACGGCTACGCCCTGGATAACAATACCGGCGCAACGGGCACCATGATGCGCGTCTATGTACCCGGCACCGCTCTCTCCCGGTTATTCCGCACCAACCAGGCACTGAGCGACGAGGCCGCAGCGCTCAGAGAAATTGGTCGCTTGCTCGGCCGAAATATTACGCTTGCAGATACCTTGGGATATGAATCGATCACCGGGCCGCAAGATCCCGGCGACCCGGATGAAACCATCTTGGGTTGGGATCTGGCGGAACATGCGGTGGTAATTCCGTCAATGATTCGGGGCAATAACGGCTCACAACTCAATGTGCCGGACTACGAGAAAAAGATCAGCCCACTGCCCAACTACGTCACCAAGCGCTGACACGCTGCCAGCAGGCTCGCCGCCCATGAGGGCGGAGAGCCTGCTGGTAATCCCCCAGCTCTTTCTTAAGTAGAGTTTTCTCGCCGTCTTTGAGGCGCTCTACATGAAAGCCATGCTACGGCCTGCGCCGCTTCCCTGTTTACGGTGAGTATTCAGCTCACTATCAAGCCCTTGTTGATTACATCGCTCCGCACTGAGAACAAACGGTAATCCCCCCATTTTTAAGCTCACTTAAAAGTAGAGGTCAGGCATGCAATGCCAGTTTTTGTTTCGGGGTGATGCCGCCCAATCCCATATGCGGGCGCTCGTTATTGTAAATCCAAAGCCATTGCGTTGCTGTTTCTTGCACTTCAGCAAGGCTTTCAAATTCATCACAGGCCAGCCATTCATAACGCACGGTGCGATTATAGCGCTCAATATATGCGTTTTGCTGCGGATTACCTGGCTGAATGTAAGCTAATTCAATCGATTGTTGTTCCGCCCAATTCTTTAGCAGATGGCTAATATATTCAGGGCCATTATCGGACCTAATTCGCTTGGGCTTGCTGCGCCATTCAATGATTTGATTCAAGCTGCGTATTACGCGTTCTGCTGGCAAAGAGAAGTCGACTTCAATGCCCAATCCTTCCCGATTAAAATCATCAATCACATTGAATAAGCGAATGCTGCGGCCATCGGCCAATTGATCGTGCATAAAATCCATCGACCACGTTTCATTTTTTGTCTCTGGCACTGCTAATGGCTCTGGCGTTTCGCGTTCTAAGCGCTTTTTAGACTTAATCCGCAGATTTAACTCTAAATTACAGTAAATCCAGTAGACCCGTTTATGATTCCAGCGCTTTTTCTTGACGTTGCGCAGATGTAAAAAGCAGAGGCCGAAGCCCCAGCTTTTGTGTTCCTCTGTGAGCTGAACTAGAGAATCGGCGATTTTGGCGTTTTCGGCATCCAACTTACGAATATAGCGATAGCAAGTCGTACTAATTGAAAAGCTGGCGCATGCCGCACGAATGGACACGGCCTTGGTTTCAACGGCCCAGCGAGCCATCTCACGACGCTGAGATGGCTTCACCACTTTTTTGACATGGCCTCCTTGATGATATCCGCTTGCATCTGGGCTTCGATATACATCTTCTTGAGGCGCTTATTTTCGTCCTCCAGCTCTTTCATGCGCGTCATCATCGAGACGTCCATGCCGCCAAACTTAGCGCGCCACTTATAGAAAGATGCGGCGCTCATACCGTGCTCGCGGCACAGATCGGAGACGGTCGAACCCGCTTCGGCTTGCTTCAAAATCGCCATAATCTGGCTGTCGGAATAACGTGCTGCTTTCATGTAGAAGCTCCTCAAAGACTACGAGAAAATTCTACTTAAAAATGAGCTGGTTTTGTGGGGGGATTACCAAACGAATGCCCTGCTTTCCGGCTAGCCGCACTTTCTTGAACGCAGCTAAGGCGCATGTGCGCGCCGCAGTGGCGCCTTTCGGCTTTGTCTATATTCGCCAGATGGCGAATGGCAATGGCCGAATTTCGCGCTTTTTAATCAACGATATATTGCGACGTGATGGCCTCGTTCCCGCTCCAATTATTCTACCCATATCGGCCACCATTGCAGACAGTACGCAGGCACGCGCCGCCTACGACAAAGTGCTTGAGCGTTTTTCACACCGTTTGATGCGTAAATATGCCTCCTTGTCTTTTGCAATTTATCTATTTACAACAAAAGGAACTAATCAACTCAGCCAGCAGGATAGAATTTAGCAAAAGGCAAGGACTGCCCCGTCTACTCGCATAAGTTTTATCTGATGCAAAATGTAAGACCTGCCCCCTGACCCCATTGGTTTTTCGATGTAGGGCAGGTTAGCCAAAGGCGTAACCCGCCCTCACAATCAAACCAACAAAACCCAGTAGCCCTAACCCCATCAGCCATAATCGTTTTTATTAAAAAGCTTCAATTTATAACTGTTTTTACTGCGAAGGAATCGATTCTATCGCGGAGATCGACTATCAATAGCTAGCGCTCACTTACAATATCCATACACTACCCCCGCAGGCAGTACAGAGTGAAATCGGAAAAACCATCTCAACATAAAGAGGGCAGGATATTCGTCATCAAAAAAAATAGCCTGACTTAACTGTGGTCTGTCCCCATTTTCTACATTACCCAATTACCTACATTACCGATCGCAAACCTGATCAAGATCACGAACGCAATGCAAATATCTAGTCAACTTGGTGTAATATGGCACCATACGTACGTCAGACTAAACTCAGCAAGGCACTTCATGGGACTCAGCGTTCTTATACACCCAAGGTGATGATTTTTATGCCATTTTAAGGTGTTTACATATCGTTAGCAGTTTTAATCACACGGAGGTTTCTGTGGCAAAAGTCAGCGGTCAGAAATTTACAGTTTTAAAAGATAAAAAAACTGTCGTTACCCGAGCAGGCTTATGGAAAGTGCCCCACAACACTAGTGATGATGAAATATATTTGGAGCTAGGGCGTTACAACAAACCCAAAGACTGGACAAGTACGGAAGTAGCTGAACTTGACGATCCCAAAAGCGAGCTTACTTTAACTGGCGAGGAATTCTCTAATCTAATCAGCTTCATTCAAGAGAATTATGAACCTTTCAAAAGTGGCACTAAAGCATTTATACCATTAGATAATCCATATGATATTAGTGTTGCCGATCAAATACGGCAGTTATTGAACCTAGATGATCGTCAAAGAATGTTAGATTTTTTAATAAAGAATGACGTTATACCCAGAGATCTTGAAATTGGCTTAGCACACGCAAAACGCTCAAGAGCAATTGATGAATTTAATGCAATGCTTGAGTTGGATCTTGCTGAGCATAATTGGCAAAAATGGTTTGAAATAAATTCTTGGGTTTTGGGGACTGACTTTGTGAAGGTCCTTGATGAGCGAACAATAGACACTGCGAATATTTCTGATTTTCTTATGCAGAGCTATGATGGTTTTCTTGATATTGTAGAAATAAAACGCCCAGAAGGAGGACTTAAATTTTGGCAGTCATCCTTAGATCATGGCAACTATATCCCTCACTCTGATTTAATTAAAGCGATAACTCAAGCTTCGATTTATATTTATGAAGTTGAACGAGAGGCTGATAGCCATAAGTTCTTTGAACGCGTTGGCGGTGTCAGGACAATAAAACCTAGATGCACGCTTATATATGGGCGTTCTAATAGTTGGAATTCTGAACAGCAAGAAGCGTTTAGGATTTTAAACTCCAGCTACCACAATTTGACGATTATGACCTTTGATCATGTATTAGAAAGAGCAAAACGAATTCTTGGACAAAATTAAAACCTATGGGGTCGAGTCTTACATTTGACATGAAGAAATTAATTTAACCAGCCTTACAAACCACGATAAATGTTATTTTTTGCAAAATGTAAGACCTGACCCCAATTGTTATTGCATATTTATTTATTAGACTATGTGTAAATTTATTTAATTAATAATAACTTAGCACAAATTTTTAAAAAAGGAATCTTAGATGATTAAAGAATTTTACATTGATGGTCTCTATGACGAACGGGATGTAAAGATACCTTTTAATGGTGAGTATAAAATAATAGTGGCAAAAAATGGCTATGGAAAAACAACCATCCTAAATTCATTTTATGCACTATTATCTGGGGACATATCAAAATTAAGGAAAATTGGATTTAAAAAAATAGGAATTAAATTTGAAGATGGTGTAGATATATCTTTTGAAAAGTCAGATTTTGATGCTGATTTAGAGTCTATTAAAGGCCATCCATTGTTCTCCCACTTAGAATCTAAATTAGGACGTGACTTTATACTTGAGCTACTTGATGATATTAGAAGATTTCCACCTTCAATGATTGAATCTTCGCCACTATTTAGACGTGCTAGCAAAGCTTTAGACTATCCAACTCGAATCCTTAGAGAATATTTATCTGACTTTAGATTGAATAAAGACAGAAAAAATATAAATTCAAAAACTAAAGCCAAACTAACCACCCTAAAAGCCAAGTTTCCATATAAATCTCTATATTTGCCAACTTACAGAAGAGTTGAAGAAGACATTCGAGCATTTGGCGCAATATCTGACGATGAGACAGATGGCCACTCATCAATAAATTTTGGTATGAGTGATGTAAATAAAAGCATAAAGAGCATTACTTCAGAAATTTTAAGCTCTTCAGTCGAATGGTTCTCAAAAATAAATGGCCAGATGTTATCTCAACTGGTAAATGGATTTGAAGTTACAGATGAAATGAAAAACTCAATTTCCGAACCAAGGTCTGTTGAAATCGTACTAGAACGCATAGGGAAAAATATATCAATATCCCATAAAGAACAAATACTCAATTTAGTGAGAAGTGGTGAGATTTTAAAAGATCACGACCCATTGGTATATTTTGTCGCTAATTTATTGTCTGTATATGAACAACAACAAGAAAATGATCAAGCCATTCAATCATTCACCAAAGTTAGCAACAAATATCTTAATGACAAGGAGGTTGTTTATAATGAAAGTAATGTAACAATAGAAATTGTAAGAAAGAAAAATAGGCGCCCCGTAGACATTGAAAGTCTTTCGTCAGGTGAAAAACAAATTATTTCATTATTTGCACTACTGTATTTACAGAAAAAAAATGACTTAGCAATATTTTTTGATGAACCTGAATTGTCACTTTCTATAGAATGGCAGAAAACACTACTCCCTGACATTGTTGATTCTGGCAAATGCAAGTTCTTATTTTGCACTACTCATTCACCATTTATTTTCGAAAATGAATTGGAGAGAGTTACCGTCGATCTTGCCATGTACATTAAGGAACTTTGATGTCAAGGGTAGAGAGTCTTTCAAAAGCAAGAGATTCATTGTCCGTTAAATTTTTAGAATTTACACGCATCAACTCCTCCCCGAAAGGAAAAACAGCTGTTTTTTTTGAAGGAGAGGATGAAAAATACTACTCCATTAGGATTAATACAATAAGACCTGATTTGCACTGGTCAGGGATTATTTGTGGTGGAAAAACAAATGTAATTTTAATGAGAAAAAAAATAAGGGAACATAGTGATTATGCAAAATCAAAATGTTTATTTTTTGTAGATTCAGATTTTGATGACAATTCAAATATCTGCACATATCCAGACACGTACATTACGCCATGCTACTCAATTGAGAATTTATATACATCCATATCAACTTTTAAGCTAATTTTAAATTCAGAATTTGGTATTTCAGAAAATTGTGACAGTTCAAACTGTTATGAAAATTCAATTGAATTTTTCGAGCACTGCAAGAGTCAGTATATTGATTGCATCGCAGATTTTAATTATTGGATACGATCTTATAGACTACTAGAAAAAGCAGGTGCTGTTACAGGAAGATTGAATCTTAATAACGTAGAGTTTAAAGATCTTGTTAAATTTGATCTAAAGCATTGTGAGGCAAGGTATTCTAAAAACAAAGAGCACGAATTATTCCCTGACCTTACTGAAACTATAAATATTGACAAGTCCCTATCTAAGAGCCATTTTCTACCCTTAAACAAAGAGATGTGGTTCAGAGGCAAACAAAACCTTGAATTTTTTAGGAACTATATTGCCCTCTTAAAAGAGGATCGCTGCAAAAAAAACAACCGAGTTTTATTTAAAGACAAGGGCAGTGTTAAGCTACAACTGACAAAAGGAAATAGCTTGTCCGAGTTAAGTCAATACGCCGACACGCCAGAGTGTTTATTTTCATTTCTTCAAAACTTTGCTCCTCCCACTAAAGAACACTAACTTGAAGAAAACTAGATTCAGACCTTAGTTAAGCAAAAATATACAACCAAACAAACCAAAATATTACTGAATCCCATCACGAAATTTACAAACATTTACCATTAACCCAAAAACAACAAAACCCCAGCCATTGGCTGAGGTTTTGTTGTTGTTTGTGATACTCAACAACCGCTAAAAACTAAAGCAGGATTACTCCCACTCAATCGTAGCAGGTGGTTTTCCTGACACATCATAAACAACGCGGTTAATACCTTTCACTTCGTTGATGATCCTATTAGACACTTTGCCGAGTAAGTCGTAAGGCAGTTCGGCCCATTTGGCGGTCATGAAGTCGCTAGTGACTACGGCACGTAGTGCTACTACGTAGTCGTAGGTGCGGCCATCGCCCATTACGCCGACGGATTTCACTGGCAGGAAGACGACGAAGGCTTGGCTGGTGAGTTCGTACCAGTTTTTGCCGGTTTTTTCATCGACTGTAGCGCGTAGCTCTTCGATAAAGATGGCGTCGGCAAAGCGGAGAAGATCAGCGAATTCTTGCTTTACTTCACCAAGGATACGCACGCCTAGGCCTGGGCCTGGGAATGGGTGGCGGTAGACTAGCTCTGGGGCTAGGCCGAGCGCTACGCCTAGTTCGCGCACTTCGTCTTTAAATAATTCGCGCAGTGGCTCCAGCAAACTCAGCTTCATGGTTTCTGGCAGGCCGCCTACATTGTGGTGGCTCTTGATGGTGTGCGCTTTGCCGGTTTTTGCGCCAGCAGATTCGATTACATCAGGGTAGATGGTGCCTTGGGCTAGCCATTTTGCGCTTGGCAATTTAGCGGATTCGGCTTGGAATACTTCTACGAATTCGCGGCCAATGATTTTGCGCTTGGCTTCTGGGTCGGTAATACCGGCAAGGTGGCCCATAAATTGCGCGGCGGCGTCAACGTGGATCACTTTTACGCCAAGGTGCTCGGCAAAGGTGTCCATCACTTGCTTGCCTTCGTTCAGGCGCAAGAGACCGTTGTCTACAAACACGCAAGTCAGTTGGTCGCCAATCGCACGGTGGATCAGGGCTGCGGCAACGGAGGAGTCCACGCCGCCAGATAGGCCCAAGATCACTTCATCTGTACCGACTTGTTCGCGGATTTTGGCAACTGCTACGTCGATGTAGTTAGGCATGGTCCAGCTTGGCTTTGCGCCGCAAATATCGAGCACAAAGCGGTTAATCATTTCACGCCCTTTTAGGGTGTGAGTCACTTCTGGGTGGAATTGCACGGCGTAAAAACCACGTGCTTCATCAGAAATAGCGGCAATCGGGCAAGCTTCGTTGCTGGCGATGACGGAGAAGCCGGCTGGCAGCGCGGTGACTTTGTCACCGTGGCTCATCCAAACTTCTAATACGCTTTGGCCTGCGCTATTTTTGCGATCTTCAAGGCCGCCGAATAATTTGCTGCTTGCTTGCGCGCCAATTTCGGCAAAGCCAAACTCGCGCACCGTGCCTGCTTCTACCTTGCCGCCTAGCGATTCGGCCATCCATTGCATGCCGTAGCAAATACCGAGTACCGGCACGCCTAGCTCAAACAATTTAGGATCGGCTTGGTAATCGCTCTCGTAAACCGAGTTTGGGCCACCAGAAAGGATGATACCGGTCGGTTTAAATTCACGAATAAAATCAATCGATACATCAAAAGAATGCAGCTCAGAATACACATGCGCTTCGCGAACACGGCGGGCAATCAGCTGAGTCACTTGCGAGCCAAAGTCCAAAATCAGAATTTTATCCATGCTGTCAAAATCTTTGATGTTTAAATAATCGCCGAATTTTACCTTGCTCAGCCCATTGCGGCTAGCACGTATTCAGCAAACAAGGGCTACAGCGCTAGAAGTTTGCTTATTACAGCAATAGCGGTGCATTTTCTTTCCCGCAAAGCAAGCGCAAAAAATGCCGAAGGGATAAACTTGTAAGATCTACGCCAAGGAGCGCCGCCATGCCTATCAGCGATTACCATATCAGCACCGATCAGCAACGCTTTGATCTGGATGCCATTCATGCTTTTCTTAGCCAAGCGTATTGGTCACCGGGTATTTCACGCGATACGGTGGCGAAAGCTACGCAAAATTCCTTGGCGTTTGGCGTGTTCTTGGGGGATCAGCAAATCGGCTTTGCACGGGTGATTACCGATAGGGCCAGCTTTGCTTATTTGGCCGATGTGTATATTTTGGATGCGCATCGCGGCCAAGGCTTGGCCAAGTATTTAATCGCCACCATTCAGGCCCACCCTGATTTGCAAATGATTCGGCGCTTTATGCTGGCAACCAAGGACGCGCACTCGCTGTACACCCAATTTGGTTTTACTGAGCTGGCGAATTCCTCACGTTTTATGGAGATCCATAGTCCGAGCGTGTATCAGGCTTAGTTTTGTGTAAGCCAGTCTATTTAGCCGGATAGATACTCGCCTGCGGGTTGCGCGGGCCGTGTTTTAGCCAGACTAGCATTGATGCTAGTCTGGCTAAGCTTATTTCAGCGCCTTCAGCAGCGCTTCAAACTGAACTTTTACCGATTTATCATGCGCTGTAATCGGTGGCACCTCGCGATCTATTTGTAGTAATTGATACACCGCCAATTGCGCCACCCGCACGGAATATTCCACGGTAAACACCACATCTTCAGGAATTTCCACAAACTGGCTGATGAAGGCCAGATTTTTGGATTCTGCTGGCACAGGCAGTGGCCGATCACCCAGCTGGCGCGGCATAAACATGCTGGTGATATAGGGCATGCGGCAGGGAATGCAATTGGCGGTTTGCACCGTATCTAGATCAAAACGCAAGTGCCCGCATAATTCACGCAGGATTTCTTCGCCATTGCAATCTGCCATCGGTTTGGCAACAAAATTGCCGACCCGATCAGGGGATAGCGCATAGCCCCAGAACACTTGCACATCTTCAGGCTGATTGGCGAAGTGCGGTTGATGCGGCAGAACGACAGACATCAACCAGTTGGAATCCTTAAACGTGACCAAGCCACCCGTACCCGGCTGATTGCCGCTGAACGCGATCATTTGATTGAAAAAAGCAGGGTCGCTCAGTGTGACGGTAAACGATTCCCATAGCGATTGAGCGATACGGCTATTAAACGTAGAAGGATTACCGAATTCTGGCCGACCAGTAGCAATTTTTTCCCACAAATCCCAGCCTCCGCTATGCGCTTTATTGCGTTTTTCAGGTGAGCTTTGCATTGAGCCAAGGCTAGATGCATCGGTCATGGACGCATTTTGGAAAAACACCAAATCGCCTGCGGCAATATCAATAAATCCGGTAGCACCATCGTCCCTTTTGTAATGCAGGCCAGTGACGGTATGAGCGCCTTGCTCCGTTTGAATATCCATATCGGTAACGGTGCAATTCATTTCAAAATGCACGCCTTGCTCTTGCAACCAGCGTTGCAGCGGCAGCACCAAGGAATCATATTGATTGTAGATGGTGCGTTTAACGCCACCCAAAGTTTCAATGCGTGAGAATTCCATCATAAAACGATGCAGATAGCGCTTAAATTCAACCGCGCTGTGCCATGGTTGAAAAGCAAAGGTGGTGACCCACATAAACCAGAATTCAGTCTCAAAAAATGCGGGTGATAGCCAATCGGTGATGCAACTGACACCGAGCTCAGCTTCATCGGCACTGCTTAACTTGAGTAATTCCAAGCGATCCTGCATGGAGAAACCCATGGAGCTGACGTGAACTTTGGCGCGCCGGCAATCAACCAATCGCGCCATTGCATGCGATTTGAATATTTCATTAAATTCAATGGTTTCTTGAAATACCGTTTTTTCTGGGGCAATCAAAGAAGGGATTGTTTTAAATAAATCCCAAGTGCATTCGTAATTATCGGTGGTGAGCATGCGCCCGCCGCGCAAGGAATAGCCCATCCTGCCATCACCATCGGCGTCCAAACTGCCACCTAATCGCGGCAGCGATTCCAGAATGCTGATGTTTTGTGCAGGAATACCACCATCACGAATCATAAAGGCAGCGGCAGCTAAAGAACCAATTCCGCCACCGATCAGGGTAGCTTTGAGTGTTGTTCCCATTATTTTCTCCGAATGCGTCATCACAAATCCGCGATTCAATTTAATAACGCTTGAAGTACAGGGTGTCACGATGCCAAGGGGAGAAAATTGATATGAATCAAGATCTGGCAGAAGGTGTGCAGTCGCTCTAATTTGCTTCTCTGTTGTACTGAAGCGAAAAAAGCTCAGCATTTTCAGCATGTTCGCCGTGGGGGCTAAGCGCCAAGGATGCACATTCGCGCTACCGCTAGTTTGGTTTTAATGAGCGAGGCCCATGCTGAAGGCTTTATGGAAAACAACCTGCTTGTAATCGATCAGGCTTAAAACAAGGGCGAAAAACCCATCCGCTAATCCCACAAACAGATGGATTTTCAACCGCCCTTCACTAAATTAGTTTTTACTCTGCCCCAAGCGATCAAGCATGGCTTTCACTGCAGACATCTGCGGTGACGTTTTGCTGTAGAAATTAGGTGCTAAAGGGTTAAGTGGATCGGAATAGCCCCAAAAATCCCAGCAGCCCTTGGGGTTAAGCGGGGTAAAAAATCCGTAGCTAGCCTTTGCTTGTGGGTAAAGCACGATGATTTTATTAGCGTCGGCCAGCTCGTTATAACCTGTGGTGCCATAAAACAGATTGCCGATTTTCTCTGCCCCCTGCTCGCAGCCATGAAAGGCAACGTGCACTTTGCAGGTTTCTGCCTCACAAGCCTTAGGCACGTACAGATAAGCATCATCACTCATGCTGGTGTAGCCAGACTTGATAAATTCACTTTGATCAAATTGAACAATCTTGCCGCTAAGCGCGGGCAGCGCAGGCTGCAGATCGCCGTAAATATGCTTCAAAATATCTTGCGACTGAATAAAATCGCAATCATTGATATAAGGCGCTTGCGTATCCGCGCAAACCACATCTTTTGCATTATTCGTAATGATGGCGTGCCCGGCATTCACGCTCTGTACATACTTAATATTTTGCGCTGGCACGCCTGCTAATTGGTAAAACGCAGTGGCTTGATCCACCACCGCCGTAGCCACGGTTTTATCGGCCTTGCCGCTAAACAGATAAACTTTCTGACTCTTTAATAAATCGAGTTGATCGATGGTACCAGACTGCTCAAAGCCCTTTGCCAACCGCAGGAGCAGCTGAGGATCAGGCGGGCCGTAAGCACTCAGAGAGGGGTTCATGCAGGCCGTTTGGGCCACCGTAACAGACGGCGGCATAGGGTAAGCCGAGCCAGAACAATAAAATGGCCCACCAGCCACAATGCCTGCGCCGACCAGCGTGCCAGAAAACGCAGTATGAAATTGCGCGGCCATAAACGCGCCGGAAGACAAGCCAGAGACAGAAGTCTGGCTTAAATCCACTTTGTAAGCGGGTAGTTTTGCTGCTTTATCTGCAAGCGCAATATCGGCGAACACGCTTAAAAATATAGCAGCCCCGGCTAAATGACGAAGATACTTTATTGACTTTGCTTTCATGATGTTTTCCCAATTAAGACACCAGTTTAAAATTAACTTTCATTAAACTTAGTAATCTTCAACGAGAAATAATACATCCGCTCTTGAATTTTTTATGACATTTGAGCAGTGTGTCTTTGGGCGCTTTAAAACTCAGGAACATTTCTGATTATAAAGATGCTTCAGTTTGCCTTGATAGCGAACTAAATCTTGACCCACAAAGTAAAACGAGAACACAGAGAAAACCATCAAATCGTTGAGGTTTTCTGTGAAACGCTGTGCTCTCTGTGGGCTTGAGGGATCTTAGCTTTAAGCTGAAGCCTCTTTATCGTAAGACTCAAGCAATACTGAGGCATTCACGGATAAAGCCACTCCTGCCCATCAAGCTACTTCGCCACTCTGTGATGCACAAAACGTAAAATTTCATCCAGCACAGGCAAGGCCGCCACAGCCTGCGGGTGATTAATCATCGCCACTACCACCGAAGTTTGACCGTTAATATCGCGCACATAGCCCGCTGCGGCGCGTACATCACGCAAGGTGCCGGTTTTGATATGTGCTTCGCCCGCCATGCTGCCAAGGCGCTTTTTCATCGTGCCATCGAGCGCCACCAGCGGCAAAGACGAGATAAACTCTGCGGCGTAAGGGCT
This sequence comes from Janthinobacterium sp. B9-8, assembly GCF_000969645.2. Lineage (NCBI taxonomy): Bacteria > Pseudomonadati > Pseudomonadota > Betaproteobacteria > Burkholderiales > Oxalobacteraceae > Janthinobacterium > Janthinobacterium sp. B9-8. The sequence goes on along the minus strand of NZ_CP014222.1, from coordinate 835,812 downwards.
TTGCCATGCATCAATCAATAAATCGGCCAGATGACGCGCGCTAATTTGCTCCTGCCTTGATAGGCCCGAGCCATTTTCCATTTTTAACTCGTCAAAATTTTTGCCTCGGCCAGCAAGCCAGCGGCGCACCGCCGCAAAGGATTTAGTAGAGGAATCTTTGCCCGCTTCAGTGGAGCCAAGGCTTAAGTAAAGCTGCCGCGCCATCGTGTTATTGCTGAATTTATTAATATCACGAATCACATTCGCCAGATCAGGCGAGCGTGTGGTCAGCAAAACTTGCGCTTCGCTCGGCACCAGCCCCGTACGATTCACCCCCATAATCACCCCGCCCTGCTCCGCCCACAGGCTGCGAAACAGGCTGGCGGTATAGCTGGGGTGATCCAGCAACGCCAAATAACGCTCGCTCGTGCAGCCCGAAGGCATGCTGCCACTCAATGATATTTTGGCGCTACTTCCCTGATTATCGATGGCCAGGCGGAGCTTGTTTGTTGCGCAATTGGCTGTGGGGCTGCTAATCAGGCGATTGTCAATTAATACCGTCGCCAAATTAGGCTCCAGCGAGGCAACCACGCCACTGGCCTCGGCCCTAAGCGTTAAACGCAGGCTTTTTAAATTGCTCAGTAGGCTGTCAGGGGAAACTAAAAAGGGCCGATATGGATCATCGCCATCGTCGTCATAGCTGGCGCTTTCGTCGCTTGAGCTAAAAAAACTACGATCCAGCACTAAATCACCGCGAATCTCTCTGACGCCAGCGGCTTTTAAATCGCGCAACATCAGCCAGAATCGTTCCAGATTCAGTTTTGGATCGCCGTAGCCCTTAATGTAAAGATCACCGTTTAAAATGCTATTCACGGGCTTAACCGTGGACGAGATTTCAGTGGTCCATTGATACGTTGGGCCTAAAAGCGACAATCCGGCATAGGTGGTCACCAGCTTCATGGTGGATGCTGGGCTGCTTGGCTTATCGCCCTGAAAATAGAGCGCAGGCAGAGACGATTGCAGCGGTACAATCGCCAAGCTAAGCGAATCACTCGGCAGTTTTGCAGCCTTTAAAGCGCTTACAATCTCGGCAGGCAGCTCGGCGGCAAAGGCCGGAGCCCAAGCGAAGGCACAAACTAATACTATTTTTTTCAAGAAATGATGGGTATTTTTCAAAGAGGTTTCTCTTTTTGAGCAGCCTGACGCGCCTGCCAAGCGGCGTAATCCGCAAGGTACTGGGCGCGTAAAACATAATAAATATCAAAGACACAGCTATCCCCACAGCCGCTTCCGCAGCAGGATTCAAACTCTGGCTCTATTGGCGCTTCCGGAGGCGGATCGTTTTCGAACTGATTATCTAGTGGCAGCATCTGGTAGAATTCATCTATGGCTTATCAAGTACTGGCACGCAAATGGCGGCCCAAATCATTCGCCCAACTCGTTGGGCAAGAACATGTGATCAAAGCGCTGGCAAATGCCTTCGCAAATGATCGTTTACACCACGCCTATCTGCTGACCGGCACACGCGGTGTGGGTAAAACCACCATCGCGCGGATTATGGCAAAAGCGCTGAACTGCGAAACCGGCGTCACCGCCACACCGTGTGGCGTGTGCTCGGCGTGTACGCAGATTGACGCAGGGCGCTTTGTTGATCTCTTAGAGATCGACGCGGCATCGAACACCGGTATCGACAATATTCGCGAAGTGCTCGACAACGCGCAGTATTCGCCAACCGCCGGGCGGTACAAAGTGTACATTATCGACGAAGTACACATGCTGTCAAAAAGTGCTTTTAACGCCATGCTTAAAACGCTGGAAGAGCCGCCTGCGCACGTTAAATTTATTTTAGCCACCACCGATCCGCAAAAAGTGCCGATTACGGTACTGAGCCGCTGTCTGCAGTTCTCCTTACGCCAAATGACACCGCAGCAAGTCTCCGGCCACTTGGCGCAAGTATTGCAGGCCGAAGAAATCAATTTCGAGCAAGGCGCGCTTAATATCCTTGGCCACGCCGCCAATGGCTCGATGCGCGATGCGCTCAGCCTCTTGGATCAGGCCATTGCCTATGGCGGTGGCGATGTAGGCGAGCTAGCCGTACGTGCCATGCTGGGTGCGGTGGATCAGAGTTATTTATTTGATATTCTGCAAGCGCTGATTGCGGGCGATGGCAACGCCGTCTTAGCCACCGCCGACGCCATTGCGGGCCGTGGCTTGTCTTACGAATCAGCCTTGCACGAGCTGGCGCATTTGCTGCACCAAGTGGCCGTAGCGCAAGCCGTACCCAAAGCCTTAGCCGACGATTTGCCGCAGCGAGCACAAATTGCCGCTCTTGCGGAGGCCATGAGCCCAGAAGACACCCAGCTTTATTATCAAATTGCCCTGCATGGCCGCCGCGATCTGCCGCTGGCTCCGGATGAATACGCTGGATTTAGCATGACACTACTGCGGATGTTAGCGTTCGCTCCCGCAGAAGCCAGCCAAATTAATCTACCATCGCAGGCAGCTAGTCCGACCTTAACGGCAACACCAGCGATTCAAGCCGTGCCTACGCCTGCTCCTGCGCCCAATCCACCGGTACAGCAGCAAGCCGCGCCGCGTCCGCCAATCAGCGATGAACCCGCTCATTACGATGCGCCGCCCTGGCACGAGGAAGAACGTGCTGCGCCACCTGCCCCTGCGGCCCCTGCTACTCCTTCAGCGCCCGTCACAAAAGGCCCGTTTAATGGCGACTGGCGCGCGCTGATTTTGCAGCTCAAGCTGGGTGCCGCAGGTATGTTGGCGCAAAACGCCGAATTGCTTGGCTATACCGCGAACTCTATCGAGTTATTAGTGGGCGAAGAACACACCGCCGTCGCCAGCCGCGCCTACCAGGAAAAGCTGCGCGAAGCGCTCAGCAATCACTTTGGCCATGATATTTTGCTGACGATTACCCTAGGTTCGGCCAGCGGTGACACGCCAGCGGCGATTGCCTTAAGAGAAAAATTGGCTCGCCTTGCAACTGCAACGCAATCAATTCAAAACGATCCTTTTGTACAATCCGTGGTACGCGATTTTGGTGCCACAGTGATTCCTGATTCAATCAAACCACTCAATTAACCAAGGAGCAACGACAATGTTTGGTAAAGCCGGCATGGGCAATCTGATGAAACAAGCCCAACAAATGCAAGAAAACATGAAAAAAGCCCAAGACGAATTGGCAACCGTAGAAGTAGAAGGTCAGGCGGGTGCTGGCATGGTGAAGGTGGTGATGACCTGCGCCAATGTAGTGAAGCGCGTCGCCATCGACGACAGCCTGATGACCGACGATAAAGACATGCTGGAAGACTTGATTGCTGCGGCATTTAACGATGCAGTACGTAAAGCAGCGGCCACATCAGAAGCAAAAATGGCTGGCTTCTCGGCAGGCATGCAATTACCACCTGGCTTTAAAATGCCGTTTTAATTGAGACGACTTGTGTCAATCTACGCGGGTGAAACCCACCGGCTTTACCCGCCCTACAGTGATTGATACAAGCCTATCAAAAAGGGGCAATCTGCCCCTTTTTTACGCCAGAGCACCCCATGTCCACACCGCCATCCCTGCATGCACTGATCGCCGCACTCAAAACCCTGCCCAGCATTGGCCCGAAATCCGCACAAAGAATGGCCTTTCATTTGATGCAGCGTGATCAAAAAGGCGCGGCCGATTTAGCCACCGCGCTGAATAACGCCCTGATCAAGCTCAAGCATTGCAGCCTGTGCAATACCTTTGCCGAAGTGGATTTATGCGATGTGTGCAGCGATGAAAAACGCCAGCACAATCTACTCTGCGTGGTGGAAATGCCGACCGATCTGATGATGTTGGAGCAAACACTGGCTTTTCATGGTCTGTATTTTGTCTTGATGGGCAGGCTTAGTCCTTTGGACGGCATCGGCCCCAAAGATATCGCCTTAGAAAGGCTCTTGGAGCGTGCCAGCGACGGCATTGTGGAAGAAGTCATCTTAGCCACCAACTTCACCACCGAAGGCGAAGCCACTGCGCATTATCTGGCCGAAATGCTGCGAGCCCGCGGCCTAAAAGTTAGCCGCATCGCTCGGGGCATGCCGGTAGGCGGCGAACTAGAGCACGTCGATGCAGGCACGCTGGCGCAAGCCATGCTTGAGCGACGCAGTGTTTGATTTCTCGCTTATTTTCCGGCTGGCCAGTCTGACTAGGGGGCTTTGTGTAGGCAGAGTAAAGGCCTCCGATTAAAACCACCATCACTACTCCGCAAAAACCTCTTGCAGCGTTTCTAATGTAGAGGTCAACGTGTCGACACTCACTTCACCCATTTTTTAATCAGCTGCGTCTTATCCAAAGTTCGCACTTGGTCTCTTACATTGTTATCACATACCTAATGCGCCGACATCTTAGAAAACAGCTGTAACACCACCACCCCGCTCACAATCAGGCCCAAGCCGATAATAGCGGGCCAATCTGGTTTCTGGCCGTAAAACAACATCGCCACGATGGTCACCAGCACAATACCCATACCCGACCAGATCGCATAAGCCATACCAACCGGCATACTTTTTAATACCAAAGAAAGCATCCAGAACGCCACGCCATAGCCCACAACTACGACCATGCTGGGCATCAGACGGCTGAAGCCTTCAGTGGCTTTTAGAGCCGATGTAGCGATCACTTCGGCCACAATAGCCACCGCTAATAAAAAATAAGCATTCATCAATCCACAACCTACAAAAACAAGCCCGCTATCTTACGATAAGCGGGCAAGGAAAGACGGGGAAATAATGACTAGAACAACAAAATAATTACTCAATTCTTAAGGTGCTTTCCGGATCAAACATGACCACCTTAGTCATATCGAGAGATAAGCGCAGTGTTTCTCCCGGCCCTTTAGCCGCCCTTGGGTGAATCCGCGCTACAACAGGAGTGTGATTTATTTCTGTGAAGATCATGGTATCAGGGCCAGTGGGCTCGGTCAGTTGCACAAGGCAGCCCAAGCCACCCAGTTCATCATCCGCCACATCCAGTTGCTCTGGCCGAATACCCAAAAACACTTTCTGCCCCACTCGTTGTTTAAGCGCCTCACTCTGCTGCACCGCTAAAAACTGAATTTCACCATCGGATTGCAAGCTCACTCCAAGCAGCCCATCTTGCTCAGCCAAATGACAGGGAATAAAGTTCATTGACGGCGAACCTATAAAACCAGCCACAAATAAATTAGAGGGCTTTTCATAAATATCTTGCGGGCTACCAAATTGCTGAATAATCCCGTCTTTCATAACCGCAATTTTGTCCCCCAGCGTCATCGCCTCAATTTGATCATGGGTGACATAAACAATGGTAGTTTTTAAACGTTGATGCAATTGCTTAATTTCAGTACGCATTTCAACGCGCAATTTGGCATCTAAATTAGATAGCGGCTCATCAAATAGGAATAAAGTTGGATTACGCGCTAAAGCTCGCCCCATTGCCACACGCTGGCGCTGCCCACCGGATAATTCAGCCGGCTTTCTATTTAATAAGGGCGTAATTTGCAGCATTTTAGAAACGCGTTCAATAATCTCTTCCTGCTCTTTTTTTGGCACGCCACGCGTTTCCAAACCAAAAGCAATATTTTGCCGAACGCTCATGGTGGGATAAAGCGCATAGCTTTGAAACACCATTGCGATATCTCGATCTTTAGGCGGCACATCATTTACCTTGCGCCCGCCGATATAAATCTCGCCACTCGTTGGCGCATCAAGACCTGCAATAATATTCATTAAAGTCGATTTACCACAGCCAGATGGCCCAACCAAAATCAGAAATTCACCTGCTTCAATGGCAATATCAATGCCTTTTAGGATATCTGTATCACCAAAGCTTTTGATGATATTTTTAATTGCCAGTGCGCCCATTGTTTATTCCTTAATATTTCAGCATTTATCACCAAAAAACACATCCAACACAATAGATCAACGACAGCGTTTTCTATAAAAGACTAAACGTATTTCTCTGTGTTCTCATTGAACTCTGTGTCTACAGGTTTTTTAACCCTTCACCGCGCCTGCCGTTAATCCACGCACAAAATATTTACCGGCAAACACATACACCAAGATAGTTGGCAAGGCCGCGATAATGGCTGCGGCCATATCGACGTTGTATTCTTTAACTGATGTTGAGGTATTCGCCAGATTATTTAACCCTACCGTAATCGGCTGGCTATCCCCGGCTGAAAACACCACGCCAAATAAGAAATCATTCCAGATATTGGTAAATTGCCAAATCAGCGTCACCATAATAATCGGCGTCGACATCGGTAAAATAATCTTAAAAAAGATACGCCAGAATCCTGCACCATCCAGCCTTGCTGCTTTAATTAGCTCATCCGGAATACCCACATAATAGTTTCTGAAAAATAAGGTGGTGGATGCCAGACCGCAAACTACGTGAACAAATACAAGACCGGTTGTAGAACTGGCAATTCCTAACCAGCCCAATGTTTGCGCCATAGGCAAGAGCAATACTTGAAAGGGCATAAACACGCCAAATAAAATCATGGCAAAGACGATTTCTGACCCTTTAAAACGCCATTTCGCCAATACATAACCATTAATCGCACCCAGCGTGGTCGAGATTAATACACCAGGAATCACCATTTTGACTGAATTAAAAAAATAGGAAGATAAGCCATGGCACTCTACCCCTGTACAGGCAGATGACCATGCTTTACTCCAAGCATCGAACGATATGGAAGTAGGAAATGAAAGTAAATTGCCACTCCTAATTTCATCCAAATCTTTAACCGAGGTAATAAACATCACATACAGCGGCAATAGATAATAAAAAGCAGCCAAACACAGCAAGGTATATAGCAGGGCTCGGCCCATTTTATTCGCCATTTTTCTTGCCCCTTAATTCCGAATAAAGATAAGGCACTACCAGCGCAGCAACAGTGGCCAGCATCATCATTGAGCTAGCTGCCCCTACGCCCATTTGCCCTCGCGTAAATGCCATGGCGTACATAAAGGTGGCAGGCACATCAGAAGAAAACCCTGGCCCTCCTCCCGTTAAGGCCATCACTAAATCAAAACTCTTAATGGCGATATGCGACAAAATCATCAGGGTAGAAAAAAACACCGGTCTTAATGCGGGAAGAATGATTTTCCAATATATTCTAGGTAAAGAAGCACCATCAATTTGCGCGGCCTTTAATATGGAATCATCAACACCGCGCAAACCCGCTAGAAACAAAGCCATGACAAATCCCGATGATTGCCATACGCCAGCAATCACCACGGTATAAATCGACATTTCAGAATTAACCAGCCAATCGAAAGTAAACTGCGTAAAGCCCCAATCGTGCATTAGTTTTTCTAAACCTAATCCGGGATTTAACATCCATTTCCATGCCGTACCCGTCACCACAAAAGAGAGTGCCATCGGGTAAAGATAAATTGTGCGTAATACGCCTTCGCCACGGATTTTCTGATCTAAAAAAATAGCCAGCCCAATGCCAATCGCCATCCCGCTGCCAATAAATAAACCTGCAAAAATAAACAAATTTTTTACCGCTACCCACCAGCGCTCATTTTCAAACAATATTTGATATTGTGCCAAACCTGTCCATTCTAAATTAGGCATGAGTCTTGAAACGGTAAATGATAAATACCCATTCCAAAGAATAAAACCATATAAAAAAAACAGCGTAAGTAAAAAGGATGGCGCTAATACGAGGCGCGGCAGCCAGCGCTCCGCGAAGCCATATTGTGCTTCCTGAGCGGATGTAGACATTATTTTCTCCAGAGCTTCTTCATCCCGCAAGCGGGAAAGACCAAGGCATAAGAAAAATTCGCTTCTTATGAGAGAGGCTGGCAAGTAAAACGGGGCACTGGCAATCTGTCGGCTTTAAGATTGATCTACAGCAAAAAAGCCAGCTGGCTGCCAGCCCCGTTGATTACTGCATTTATTTAACTTTTGCTGCTGCAGCCAGCTTCACGCTCGCCTGCTGAGCAGTCATTGAATCATCATTCCAGAATTGCGAGATCACATCAGCCACAGCACCTTGGGTGGCCGAGCGCATCGCCATTCCGTGCGCCCATGATGGCAATAGTGATCCTTTGGCCGAGGTGGCTTTAAAATCTTCGGCTGATTTTTTGCCGCAATCATCAAACTTGCTCATATCCATGCCTTGCCGCACTGGAATAGAACCTTTATTCAGATTAAATATTTCTTGGAATGCAGGGCTCATCAAGGTGACTGCTAAGTCTTTTTGCCCTTTTTCCGCGTCTTTATTTGGCAGTTTAAACATGGCAAAACTATCGATATTAAAGGTGTAAGCAGCTGCTGTGCCAGGCGCTGCCACACAGAGGAAATCTTTACCCGGCACTTTGCCAGCCGCAAGGAATTCACCCTTAGCCCAGTCGCCCATGATTTGCATGGCGGCCTTGCCATTAATCACCATCGATGTGGCTAAGTTCCACTCGCGCCCCGGTGCATTTTTATCTGTGTAAGGTTTGAGTTTTTTATAGGTAGTCAGCGCCTTAATCATATTGGCACTGCTCAGCGTGGTAGGGTCGAGCTGAATAAACGCTTTTTTATAGAAATCGCTGCCGCCCACACCAAGGGCCACTGCTTCAAAAACCGTGGCATCTTGCCAAGGCTGGCCACCATAGGCCAAGGGTTGAATTCCGGCTTTTTGTAAAGCTGCCGCAGTAATAAAAAACTCATCCCAAGTAGTGGGTACTTTGGCATTGGCTTTTTTGAGTAAATCAGGATTCACCCATAGCCAATTGACACGATGCACATTTACAGGAGCCGCCACATAGCTGCCTTTGTATTTCATAACATTGGCAACAACAGGGGGTAGTAATTTGTCCCAGCCTTCTTTTTTAGCCACATCGTCTAAAGAAGCCAAAACACCTTCATTACCCCACTCCTGAATAGATGGCCCTTTGATTTGAGCGGCAGCAGGGGGTTGGCCAGAGACCACACGGGTTTTAAGCGCCGTCATCGCGTTATCGCCCGCCCCACCTGCCACGGCAAAATCTTTCCACTTATGGCCTTTGGCTTCCAGCATTTTTTTAAGCTCTACAGCCGCTTTTGCCTCTCCACCAGAAGTCCACCAATGTAATACCTCAACATCCGCAGCATGCACAGAAAACGCAATCGAAAAACTAGCTGCCAACAAACTCACCTTCAGTTTCTGCATGATCGTATTCCTTGTGTGGGAACGCACATTGCCAACTAAGCGTGCTGCAATGACTTTAGTTTGATGACATCGCCATTTAAATGAGGCAAAACACGATCGGGCCATTACCCTAAGGTAAATACCCTAGCAACCAAACAAAGGAATACGAATTGGCTTTTCAATTAAATTTCCGAGATTTGCACTCCTTTCAAAGATGCAGCCAAACCACCGGCAGAGCGCACTTTTAATTTGGTGTAAATACGTGCCCGGTGCACTTCTACGGTTTTAATACTGATATCTAATTCATCCGCAATTTGCTTATTTAAGCGGCCAGTGAGTAATTCACGCAGCACTTCACGCTCACGCGGGGTCAGACTTTCCAAGCGCTCGTCTAGGGACTGGCGGGCTGTCCACGCGCTACGCGCTTCTTCATCCCGGGCAAGGCAAGCTTCAATTCTGGAAACCAGCAGGCCGTAATCGCATGGTTTTTCTAAGAAATCCATCACGCCATCTTTAACTGCAGCAACGGCCATTGGCACATCGGCGTGCCCCGTTAAGAAAATAACCGGCGGCAAATAAAAAGATGTTTTTAATTCAGCATAAAGCTCTAAACCACTCATGCCCGTCATACGAACATCAATAATCAGGCAGCTATACTCTGCGGCATCGGATTCTTTTAAAAAATGTTCTGCCGATTCAAAGCCAAATACCGGCCATTGATGCGCTTCAAACAAAATTTGCAGGGCATCACGAACAGCGGAGTCATCATCAATTACAGCGATAGGGCGCATACAATTACCTTTCAAGATAGTAATACTCAGGAGGCCAAAGAAAACACGGTGATTCATTCCCAATACAGCAGCAATGATTTCATCCGTATGCTTTAAATGGCTAAATCCTTATTTAAGATAAAACAATTGGGAGGCGAAAAACAAAACAGCTGCCGCCTTCAGGATTGGCCTGAATTTTTAAATGCCCCTGATGCTGTTCAATCACAGAGCGACAAATATTCAAACCTATCCCCATCCCCTCGGGCTTACTGGTATAAAAAGATTGGAACAATAAAGCAGGATTTTCAATCCCCGAGCCACGATCGGCCACACACACTTCTAAACAATCTTTGCTCTCATATGCCGTTACTTTGATTTCCCTTTGCTCAACAGGGGTATCAATCATTGCTTCCATGCCATTTTTTATCAGGTTAAACAGCACTTGCTCCAGCATGACACCATCCCCCATTACTTTAGGCAGTGGCTGCACTAAATCCAGCACAATGCGGCTTTGATATTTTCTGGCCATAGGCTCGAGCAATTGCATCGGCACAGCCAATAGCTCAGCAAAATCACAGGGCTCGCTGCGCGATGCCCGGCGGGATGAGAAATTGCGAATCCCGCTGATAATCTGCCCTGCGCGGCGGGCCTGTTCGCCCATTTTGGAAAGAATATGCCTTACCGAGCTTTTTTCATCGCGCGATAAAATCTCCTCGCCCGCTGCAGCATAGCCCGCAATCGCGGCCAGTGGCTGATTCAGCTCGTGTGCAAGGCTGGAAGCCAGCTCGCCCATACTCACCAATCTGGCGGTATGCTGCAGCTTTGCCTCGCGGCTACGATCTTCTTCGGCCTTTTGCCGCCTTTCCGTGATATCTGCTGCGATCTCTAACCAAACCACATGCCCATCCACCCACTGAATACGGCGACGCTGTACTAAAAACCAACGCCCGCTAATCGGGTCCTGCCGTTCAACTGTCGCCTCGCCCAAGGGTAAGAGCGGCCACATACAGCACTCGCCATCGGCCAGCATGGGAAAAGTATAGCTGTGATGACGATTGCGATAGCGCACCACACCGTTATCCACATCAAACACAGAAACAGCAGCATCCAAGCCTTCTAATACCGTGAGCAGCTGCTTACGCGATTCAGCTAATGCTTCACGCTCGCTTTTAAGCTCGGTCACATCATATAAAGACGCCATCCAGCCCCGATGCTCACCACGCCCATCGACTAAGCGCGATGAATAAAGCCGCACATCGAAACGCTCACCGTCGCGGCGCATAAAGCGCAGCGCAAAACCACTCACAGGGCATTCTCCTGACAGCAGCGAATTCCAGGCTGCGGCACAGACACTCAGCTCCTCAGGGGCCCAATAAGGCATAGGAGAGGATTTACCCAGCAATTCGGCCTGTGTTCTGCCCACCATGCTGCAAAAAGCCAAATTAGCGTAAATCAAATGGCCTGATGTATTGATCGCCAGCAAACCAGTGGTCAGTGAATCCTCCATTGCGGCGCGAAAGCGCATTTCATCCCGTAACGCGCCTTCTGCATGTTGACGCTGCTGCATACGCTTTCTCAGCAAGCTTAAAGCCCATAGCAAAGCCACTAGTAAAACAAACACCACGCCCAGCAGCCAGAGCTGAGTGACCGATGTTTTTTCATGCCGCACACTGGCGCGTAGCTTAAGACCATGCCCGAGTGGCTCGAACCCAACCGACCTGCTGATCCCACTAGGGTTTTGCATGGCATCATGCGGTGCCAGCACATTGCCCTTACCATCCAGCAGGGATAAATCATAACGCTGCACCATCCACCAAGGCACCCGCTGCTGCAAAATAGCGGGTAGCGCGTAAGCGGCCAGCACCGAGCCCAGATAAACCGTACCTTTGAAAATAGGCACAACCAAAACAACCTGCGCTACTTTAGGCTCACCCGCCATGATTACATTGGAATACAAGACATAGCCTAAGGTTGCCGCGCCATCGAGCACCTCTAGCAAAAAAGGATCATCCAGCGGCACCAGGCTTTGCGGGCGCGAGCTATAAGCAGGCAAACCCCATACGCGGTTGCCCGATGAATTAACATAATCAACCGACAGCATTTCCGGAGACGCGCGTAACAGGCTATCTGATCTGGCCCTGAAATCTTCTTCACGCAAGGCATTTGCAGCAATGCCATATGCTAGGTTTTCAATGGCATTCTGATTTGTCTGTAAATGCAAGCGCAGCCCTTGCTCCTGCCAGAGTAAATCCTGTGACAGCACCGTATCCTGAGCATTGCGGGCCTGACGATAATCCAGCCAGACAAAGCTGGTCAGCGCCAAAAGCACAAGGCTGATCGCGATATAGGCGAGCCACCATAACCAATGTTGGCCGATTCGACGCATTAGAGAAGAGGTAATCATTGGCCGATGCGGAGCATGAGGAAAAAACACAGAGGTGGCCAGTTTAGTACAACAAATAAGAAGGCTTAGCTTGATACAGCTGAAAAGTAATCATATTGGCTTAACTTAGTGCATCAAAAAATAATAGTGAGCCACTGGCTCGATGTATTTAATAAACAATTCATGCGTGGAGGATAGGGTGCATTGTGGCTACTCCACATATGGTAAAACCCTAATTAAAAAAAATGCCGGAGCGATTCGCTCCGGCATTTTTTATTTACACGGACTTAAAAAAACGTCCACATTGCATATTTCATTTTTAAAACAAGTACTTAATCATAACAAGAAAAACAATAATACGCGTATATCATAAGATTAATCGCGGCTATTACCGGTAAAAGCCATAATCAAATGCAGCAGGCTAGTAAATAAATTGTAAACGTTAAGGTAAAGGCTAAGCGTAGCGCTGACGTAATTGGTTTCGCCACCGTTTACGATACGGCTTACATCATACAAAATAAAGCCCGAAAAGATCATGACGGCTACCGCAGAAATCGTCAGGGACAGCGCCGGGATTTGGAAGAAAATATTAGCCAGTGCCGCCAAAATAATCACGACCAAACCAATCATCAAGAATTTCCCCATAAAGGAAAAATCTCTCTTTGTGACGGTAGCAATGGTCGCTAGGGTAAAGAAAATCGCCCCGGTACCAATAGCCGCCATCGCGATCATTTCAGCACCATTGCTAAAGCTTAAAGCCATTTGCAGCATTTGTGACAGCCACAAGCCCATAAAACCGGTGTAGCCCAGCAAAATAAACACGCCTGCTGCGCTTTCTTTGGTTTTTTCAATGGCATAGAAAGAGCCAAAGCTAATCGCCATAAAGACAATAAAGCCGATCAAAGGCGACATGCGGAACTGCATCGCAACGCCTAAGAAAGCGCCGATTGCTGTTGGCACCATGGTGAGCGCCAACATAAAGTATGTGTTGCGTAATACGCGATTACGCTCGGTCGACAGCGCTGAGCTGCCATAAGCTGTGGTATTTAATTGCATTATCGTGTCTCTCCATTCTCACGGACTTGCCGTGTATGTCAGATAGATGGGTGCTATCTAAAAAAGTTTCAAGCGGGCTTAAAAAAACATTCAATATCTGCAAATGTTACTAAGGCTAATTCTTTGGGCGACCACCGTGGCTGATCGTCTCTGTCAATGAGTTTAGCACGCACACCCTCATGAAAATCACCATGACGCAAACAATTTCTTGCGCCCAGCCATTCCATTTCCACCACCTCATCGTAAGAAAGCGACTGAGCCCGCAGTGCCATTTCCCACGTTAAGTAAATAGAAGTCGGCGAGCCCGCCGCTTGCAGCTCCGCCGCCAAACGCAAAGCAGGCGCATCGCCCTGATAATTTTGAATACGCTCGCAAATGGCGAGCAGATCATCCCCCGCGCAGATGGCCTCCACTTCATCCGCCAGAGGCAACCACACCGATTCAGGCAAAGGGCAAGGCCAAGCCGCTGATAGCGCAGCTAATGCGCCAGAGGCCAGCTCCGCATCGCGCACGCCAATGCCACTCCACGGTAACTCTTGCAGCACACAGAGCAAGGATTCAAAGCTGTTGCCCGATAAAGCAAATTCAGCCGCGCCAAAAGCCAGTGCATCTGCCGCATTCAGGCGGCTGCCCGTGAGTGCCAATAAACGACCTATTTTTCCTTCTAGCTGTTGCAGCCAAAAGCTGGCCCCTACATCGGGAAACAGGCCAATGCTCACTTCAGGCATAGCGAGCACACTGGATTCAGTGACGATTCGATGGCTGGCCGCCGCAAAAATCCCCCAGCCGCCGCCCATTACAATGCCATTACCCCAAGCAATCACCGGCTTGGGATAGCGATGCAATTCCCGGCACAGATCATACTCATGACGAAAAAAATCATCGCCTTCATGCAAGAATTCTGGCTTGCTCATGGCATGGTAAAGCGCACGAATATCACCGCCCGCACAAAAAGCCCGCTCACCCTCTCCACGCACTAACACCGCCACCAGCGATGGCTCATGCCGCCAAGCCTCAATTTGCTCACGAATTTTCAAAACCATAGGCAAGCTTTGCGCATTTAGCCTGCTGGAGGCTAATAAAATTTCACCCAAAAACAAACCATTACTCAGCGCAATCTGCTGAAAATGCACCATCTTTATATCTCTCTTTAAAACAAGGGGAGTGCTGCGAATATTGATTAATACGAGGGACGAGTGTTACATAACAGCGAAAACACCACCCAAACATAAAGCCCAAATCTTAAACCACGGAGAAAAAGGAGAACACGGAGGGTCACGGAAAAAAAACATAGGGAAGCAAGGCTTTCTCCGTAAAACTCCGTGCTCTCTGTGCCCTCTGTGTTTCAAGATTTGGGTTTTGGCTAGAGGCTAATTATGGTGTACTACGCCCTGCAGAACATGTCAGCCTCCCGTACCACCCACCGTCAGGCCACCATCAATACGTAAGGTAGGCTGGCCCACGCCAACGGGTACACTCTGGCCTTCTTTGCCACAGGTGCCCACGCCCGGATCAAGCGTCATATCATTACCGATCATCGATACACGCGTCAGCACATCGGGGCCGTTACCGATCAGGGTTGCGCCTTTTACCGGATACATCAATTTGCCGTCTTCTACCCACCATGCTTCGGCGGCAGAGAATACAAATTTGCCACTAGTGATATCAACCTGACCACCACCAAAGTTAGCCGCGTACAAGCCACGCTTGATCGAGCCGATGATTTCTTCAGGCTCCGCGCTACCACCCAGCATCAGGGTATTGGTCATGCGTGGCATAGGCAGATGGGCAAAGCTCTCGCGGCGGCCATTGCCAGTCAGCGGCATATTCATCAGGCGGGCATTCAGGCTGTCTTGCAAATAGCCTTTTAAAATACCGTCTTCGATCAGCACGGTGCGCTGAGTTGGATTGCCTTCATCATCAATATTGAGCGAGCCACGGCGATCAACAATCGTGCCGTCATCCACCACAGTCACACCCTTAGCCGCAACCTGCTGGCCCATTTTTCCACTGAATGCAGAAGAGCCCTTACGGTTAAAATCACCTTCTAAACCATGACCAATCGCTTCGTGTAATAAAATACCCGGCCAGCCCGAGCCCAACACTACGGTCATTTCACCGGCAGGCGCTGGGCGGGCGTGTAAATTCAGCACGGCTTGATCCACGGCTTTTTTCGCGTAATCCAGCACCACGGCATCATCAAAATAGCCGTAAGCAAATCGGCCACCACCGCCTGCACTGCCCTGCTCACGCAGGCCGTTTTCTTCCACAATCACTTGGATAGACAAACGGCACAGTGGACGCACATCTGCGGCCCGATGACCATCGTGACGTGCCACATAAACCACTTCAAACTCGGAAGCGAGACTAGCCATCACTTGCACCACGCGCTTATCTAAGCTGCGGGCGGTACGCTCTAGCTTTTCCAACAACGCCACCTTGGCTAGCTCGTCTAAGCTAGCCAGCGGATCAACTGGCTGATAAAGCGAATGGCCAACAATATCGCGGTTTAAAGCCACGGTATTTTGCCCACCCTGGCGACCAATCGCCCGCGTTGCGGATGCGGCTTGAGTCAGCGCCGTCAGGCTGATGTCATCTGAATAAGCAAAAGCCGTTTTCTCGCCCGACACAGCACGAACTCCAACGCCGGTATCAATATTAAAGCTACCTGACTTCACAATGCCTTCGTCCAGACTCCATGCCTCGCTACGGCTGTATTGAAAATACAGATCAGCGTAATCAATATCGTGCGTCAGCATCTGCCCAAACACTTGATCGAGCTTGGCATCGTCAAGATTAAATGGTGTCAGCAACGTTTGGCGGGCAGTTTCTAAATGAGTCATTGTTTTGTCGCTTGTGTGAATCAGATTATTGAAAGGTATTACACACTATCTTTAAGGCACAGGGAAGGCGAGAAATCCCCTTAAGGCAAAAAGGTCTGTAGACACAGAGGATAAATGAGCACACAGAGATCACAGAGAAATGCTCGAGCTATCTTTGGTTTTCTCCGTGATCTCCGTGATCTCTGAGTACTCTGTGTCTACAGACCTTTTTAAACCATTCACGCCCACTACAGTAAGCGGTGCGTTAAGGCAGGCAGGATGCGTCTTACTCTGTCCATTTGGCTGGCTTTTAATTCGGCCATAACCACGCCTTCGCCGCTGGCTTGGCAGGCCAAAACCTTGCCCCAGGGATCGATCAGCATGCTGTGGCCAAAGGTATGGCGACCAGTGATGTGCTCGCCGCCTTGCCCTGAGGCAATCACATAGCATTGATTTTCGATCGCGCGAGCGCGAAGCAATACTTCCCAGTGTGCCTCGCCGGTAGTCTGGGTAAACGCAGCAGGCAAAATAATGAAATCAACCGGCAACATGGCACGAAAAAATTCGGGGAAGCGCAGATCGTAACAAACCGATAAACCCACCCGGCCAAAGGGCGTATCAAATGCCACCGGCTGCAGCCCCGCCAAAATGGTATTGGCCTCGCTAAAGCACTCCACGCCGTTATCAAAGCCGAACAAGTGCATTTTGTCGTAACGCGCCACGCACTCCCCCGCTGGCGAATAAGCAAGGCAGCTATTATTAACCCGCGTTTCATCGGGGCAAACCAAAGGCACCGTGCCGCCAACCAGCCACACCGCATGCTCTTTGGCCAAGGCGGCCAAAAAATCCTGGATAGGGCCATGACCAAACGTTTCTTTAACCGCTACTTTATCGCTATCATTTTTGCCCATAATGGCAAAGTATTCCGGCAATACAATTAACTGAGCCCCCGCCATCGCGGCCTCTTTAACCAGACGTGCGGCGGTGGCTAAGTTGTGTGCGACTTCAGGCCCGGACACCATTTGAATCGCTGCTGCAACCAGACTATTCATGATCTTCTCGATTACTTTTTCGTAAAGGGCAGACGTGACAAAGGGCTGCTCACGCTTTTAATTTGGGGATCGAGCATACTGCCGGTAATGTCATACTCATAAGCCACTAACTGGCCAAGCGGGTCTTTAAACACCCGTTGCAATAAAAATGTAGCCACGCCAATCACAGGATTAATAATGGTGGTTGCCACCGCTACACTATCGCCGATCACTGGCACAATCCGTACGCGCATATTTTGTGTGGCCGCCATAAAGTTAGCATCCCCTCTAAATAAAACTTGTGCGGCAGGCCCTGCAATCACCAGATTATCGGTCCGCGCCACGCCCCGATCAATCACGCTGTCTCCCCGGATTGAATCAAACTCAAAACCTTCAGAAAATACATCCCTGAAATCAAGCTGCACACGGCGCGCCAAGGATTGCAGGCTAAGAATGGACAATAAACGCCCGACGCCCGGATCAATTTTGGCAAACTGCCCTGCCTCCACATCAACACGCAATTTACCTTGCAAAGTGGATAAGTCCGGGGGGAACAACTCACCATCCCAAGCCACATCACCACTGAGCTTGGCGGGCGCTCGGCGCATGGTATCCGGCACTCCCAAGCGAGTGAGTAATTTGCCAAGGTTTTCGGTTTCAATGGCAAAATGGCCGCTAATCCGGCCCGGCGCTTTGCCCCAAATACCGTTCATATTGAGCCTACCATCCGGATTACTGATATTTACACCATTTAAACGCCAGTTATCCCCTTGCTGCACAGCGTCAACATCTAACTTACCCAGCTGAATGTTTTTATAGCGAAAATCGCTGACTTCCAGATCAAGTGCAGGTAAGTACTGCAAAGGCGAGCTAGGCGCAGTGGCGCCAGAGGTCTGAAAAGGCAACCATAGCTTGCTCAGTCGGCTTTTTAATTTACCTTTATCCTGCCCCAGCCAATCAAACTGCCCTGCAAGCTCCTGGCTATCCAGCGATCCCTTCCACTGACTATCACTTTGCCCTTGCGCACGAATACGCACATCATTCAACCGCTTGCCCCAGGCCGCCAAACGGGCGAAGCGCAAATCAATAGTCATAGGGGTCGCAGAAGTATTGCTTTGATTGATTTTGAGCTCATCCCGCAAATCCAGCCAATTTTGCAAATTCAGCTCGGGCAAGCCGCCCGTCACACTCAAGCCCGCTTTAGGCATCGCCGGCAAAGCCCCTGCCCCCAGCACAATTTGCCCATGTAGCCCACTCCCCAGCTGCAGCTGAGCTTGTACAAGCCGCTCATAAGCCCATTCCAGCTGTGCTGGCATTTGCGAGCCACCGCTTAAGCGCAATCTCATCACCCTGATTTCATGGCTGCTTTTTGCCAGAGGCGCAGGTAAATCAATCTCTACCCCCTGCAAAGATGACTGAAGGCTAAGCGTATACTGCTGCTGCCCCGCATTTAAAGTAGCTTGATAAGGCACTTTGCCGCGTAAGCGGGATTTAAATGGCAGCGTGTAGCGCTCTGCCACATCTTGCATCTCCGCCTGCCCGTTCATATTCAACGACAAAATTCCTTGCGCATTGCTTGCACCAGAGAGCTTAACCAGCCCGCCCAGCCCCTGTGCCTGCGCGTCTTTAATCGTGACTGAATGCTCGGTAAACGCAATCCGTCCTTCAGCCTTGGTCAGCAGAGGCACAGCAACGCCAAAATCCAGTTTATTGCCGGCAAAATGATACTCACCCGCCAGCTTGCTGCTCTCTGGCCCGTCAAGCGGCAAAGCCAGCTGCAAAGCCAAATCGCCCTTACCCTCGGCGCTTAAGTCATCAATAAAGCCCGCCGCACTTTCACGCACAGGACTTTGGCGAATAAAGTGCAAAAAGTCACTGGTAGCGCCTGCGGCGTTGCCCTTCACTTTTAATAAAGGAGCGGCCACATCCATATCAGCAATAGATACATCGACCTGGCGTAAATCTGCAGCAAATATTTTGCCTTTACTGGCCCGGATATTCATCCCTGCGCCATGAAAATCGAGCGCAGCATCAATATGCTCAATGCTTGGCCAGCCATCAGCGTAGAAAAGCGCAACATCTTTTGCGTCTGCCGTAATTCTAAACAAGCCCTCTTTAGGATGGCGGAAAGGAAACTGCTCAAGGTTGCCACGCACTTCTGCCTGCCCCTTCATCGCCTTCCCGCTAAGTAGCGACGTTTTCAGCCAGGCCAGCGTTTCATCGCCCACAGCACGAGGCAAATAGAGATAGGCGCGTTTGGCTTGTAGCTCACGAATATCCCCTTTTAAATTAAGGTAGCCCAAACCGTGCCCCGGCCAGCGATACTGGGCTTTTGCGCGTAAATCAGTATCCGCATTCGCCAGCTCTGCCTGTGGAATTTCTACCATCCAGCCCTTAGCTGCCCGCTGCCACGATGCCGCAAAGGCGGCGCGATTAAAATGCAGCGGCTCTAAAAACTGCGAGGGAATAGTCAGCGACAAATCACGGCTGGAAAACGAAGCTTTGCCCGAAGTCTGATTCAGCTTTGCATTCAAATCGACGCCACTTAACTGCGGCAAACCCAGTTGAGGTAAAGCCAGCTCAAGATCTTTTGCAGCAATTTGCAAGCTATACTGGCTGGCCTTTTGCCAAGGCCCTTGCCAGCTGGCAGAGAATTTATCGATCTGCCCCTTAAACCCCGCATCCTGAAAAGAAGCAGGCAACCACGCAGATAAAGCACCCAGTCCATCCAGTCTTAAAGCGCTACCCTCCAGGCTTTGTTTGCCTGAGGCATCCCGCTGATACTCCGCCTGGCAACCTCGGCACAAATCCCCGCCCGAGCTTGCAATGCGTGCGGCCTTTAAACGCAAAGACTGCTGGCCTTGATCATCCTTCCAGATAAAGCCGCCATCAAACACAGGCAAGAGCAAAGCCTGCGGCGCATTCGGCCAGACTGCACTGACTTGGCTTAGCTTTAACTGGGCATCTACTTTCTGAATGGTGGCTTGTGCAAAGCTCAGCGTGGCTCGCACGCCCCCCACACCCGCTAAATAAGTAAACCATTGCGCCTCTTGCGGCAGACTGGCGGATAGTTGTTTTAAATCCACACGTGGCAAATCCAGCTTTAATTGCCCCGACCAAGCTCGCCACTCGCCTACATCATTACCCCGCCAATGGCCTGATAAAACCACGGCGCCAGCCAAAGCGGGCGGCGGTAAAAACGAGATATCAAAACGATGCCGGCCAAAGCGCTGTTTGATTTCTACATCCAGACCAGAAAAAACCTGCACGCCCGCACGGCCTTGCTCATCCAGCCAGCTTAGCTGGCCATCACGAATATTCAGCTCACCCTGGGCCAGCAGCCAGTTCATAAAACGATTGTCTTTATTATCTGCACCTGCTTTCAACTGAAAACCAGCCACAAACACATCGCCCGCAGTATTTCTGCGCAGCGTTAAATGAGGCGCTTCCGTGGCAAGACGGCTAAACAACAACTCGCCGCGAAGCAGCGTCCACCATGATAAATCAGCCTCTACAGAGGCCAGCTGCAAGCCGGGTTGCTGAGCCGTATGTACCTTAAAATCATCCACCCGCACAAAGGGATGAATACCTCGCCACCCCCCCGATAAACGCCCTATCTCGATCTGGCTGGCTGTGGCCGTGGCCAGCTTTTGCACCAGCCAGGGACGATAACTATCCAGACGGGGCAGCACATAAAACTGCCAGGCCATCATCACAGCAAACAAAGCAAAGCAAAGCCCGACCAGCAGCCGGAGCAAGGCACGATAGTGCCAACGAAAAAAAAGAGAACAGCGCTGCAATAGCTTAGAAAAAACGGGCATTCAGTATGGCTCGAGCATGCCAAAACAAGGCGGTGCTGTGTTAGGCTTTGCCGACACTCTGGCGGTAAGCCCAGTGTCAAACAGCGCCCTAGGTTAGGGGATATGTGATTTTAACCGTTTTTGAGCCACCACCTATGACTGATCTGACGCAAAACTCCAAATCCTTACTTGCCCCGGCTCTGGCGCATAGCCGATACCTGCAGCAATTATTTATTCGTCATCCCAATTTAGCGCAAGAAACCCTAGAGCAGCTCTCTCAGCCTTACTCGCGTGCCAATATGGAGCAGCAGCTTAGCCAGCCTGTGCTAGATGACAACAGCTTAAAACAGTCTTTACGGCGCTTACGCCAAGCCGTCATGGCGAGGCTAATCAGCAGAGAATTAGCAGGTTTATCGGATCTCACCGAAGTCATGCACACCATCAGCGACTTGGCCGAAATCACTCTGGCTGCGGCTTTAGCATGGGTGTCCCAGCCAGATGCACGCTATGGCCAGCCCATAGGCGAAGAATCCGGGCAGGTGCAAGAGCTGATTATTGTGGGCATGGGTAAATTAGGGGGGCGCGAGCTGAATGTATCTTCTGATATCGATTTAATTTTTATTTTTCCTGAAGACGGCCAAACCACCGGCCCGCGTAAAATCAGCAACTCCGAATACTTTGCCCTGATCGGTAAACGACTCATCAGCCTCATCGGTGAAATTACCGATGAAGGCTTTGTATTCAGAGTAGATATGCGGCTGCGCCCTTTTGGCGATGTGGGGCCGCTAGCTTGTAGCTTTGCCGCACTAGAAGGTTATTTGCTCACGCAAGGCCGCGAATGGGAGCGCTATGCCTGGATCAAAGCCCGTGCACTCTGTGGCGATGAAGCGGGGCTGATGCAAATGGTCACGCCCTTTGTTTATCGTAAATACCTCGATTACGGCGCTTATCAATCCATGCGCGAGCTTCACAGCCAAATTCGCCGTGAAGTGGCACGCAAAGACAAAGTCGACAACATCAAGCTCGGGCCAGGCGGGATTCGTGAGATCGAATTTATCGGTCAAGTTTTTCAATTGATTCGCGGTGGGCGCAATAAAATCCTGCAACAGCGGCCAACACAAGCCATTTTGGATGAGCTAGCCCAGCAAGGCACCCTGACTCACGCTGCCGTAGCCGAGCTACAAGAAGCTTACTCATTCTTACGCAATACCGAGCATCGCTTAATGTATCTGGACGATACACAAACCCAGATGTTACCACTCAATGATGAAGACCAAGCCCGCATTGCGCTCAGCATGGGGTTTACTGACTGGCATCAATTTACTGAACAGCTGACCATTTACCGAGGCCGAGTCAACCAACACTTCGAGCATGTGTTTGTGCTACCGCCCGACGAAGGTGAAGACCACCCACAAGCGGCTATTTGGCTGAGTGCACAGGATGGCGACAGCACTGATCTAGCCGCACTAGGCTTTGAAAACCCCAATGAGATCAACCGCCGCTTGTCCTCAATGCAAAGCAGCAGCCGCTACCAGCAAATGCCCGATCGCTGCCGCAAACGCATCGACAGTATTCTGCCGCCTTTAATTGAAGTCGCTGCTAGTTTTCATAATCCTGACGCTACTTTCACCCGCATCCTCGATTTGCTCGAGGCGATTAGCCGCCGCGAATCCTACCTTGCCCTGCTCGCCGAACACCCACGCACCTTAAAGCGCCTCGCCAGCCTGTATAGCGCCAGCCCCTGGGTGTCACAATATTTAACCCGCCATCCTATTTTACTAGATGAGCTGCTCGATTTTCGCCTGCTTGAAGAACTGCCTGATTGGCCTAAGCTCGGCAAAATTTTACGCCAGGAATTAAAAGATTTAGACGATGACACCGAAGCCAAAATGGATTGCCTGCGCCATTTTCAGCACGCACAAGTATTTAGACTGGTTTGTCAGGATTTAGACGGCTTACTGGTGTTAGAAACGGTATCGGATCATTTATCTGATTTGGCCGATTTAATGCTCACCGTGACTTTGGAGCAGGTCTGGCAAGATTTACCCAATAAGCACCGAAGCAATCCACAATTTGCTGTGATTGGCTATGGCAAACTCGGCGGCAAAGAGCTGGGCTTTGCCTCTGATTTAGATATTGTTTATCTCTTTGACGACGATCACCCCAATGCCACCGAAGTCTATGCCAAATACGCCAAACGCATCGTCAACTGGCTGACCGCACTCACCCCGGCCGGGCATCTTTACGATATTGATTTACGCCTGCGCCCAAATGGCACATCGGGCTTACTGGTTTCCAGCATCGGCACCTTCGCCCAATACCAGCGAGAATCGGCATGGGTATGGGAACACCAAGCCCTCACCCGTGCCCGCTATTGCGCTGGGGATCGCATCGTGGGCAATGCTTTTGAAGCCATTCGTGAAGATATCCTGCGCGCGCCACGTGATTTACCCAAATTGCGAGATGAAGTACGCACCATGCGCGAGCGCATGCTGGAAACGCATCCGGCACGGCCTGAGGATGTAAAACATGTGCGTGGCGGCATTGTTGATATTGAATTTATCATGCAATACCTTATCCTTGCCCATGCCAAGACCCATAAGGAATTTTGTTTAAACCGCGGCAATATCGCGCTCTTAGCCACCGCAGCACAACAAGGCCTTATCCCGCCCGAAGCCGCTCATCTTGCCGCCGACGGCTACCGAGAATTACGCCGCCTGCAACACAGCAGCCGCCTGAATGGCACCGAACTCACGCCTAAGATGCTCCTGCCTATCCAGCCACAGCTGGCGGCAGTAAAGCTGCTCTGGAACACTTTATTCGGAGAAACAAGCGCATAAAATAAAGAATGGCCTCGCATCCGAGGCCATTCCCGTATTTAAGACAATCCATTTTCAACTCAGGGGTTTGGATCAGGAAAGGCAGCAAAGCTCACAGCCGCCGCACCATTGGGCAGGTAATCCGCCAGCAAAAGTGCTTCTTCGCGAATTCTATCCATCAGCGCAACCACATGAGCGGGCTGGATATTCACGTCAAACCAGAATTCTTTGCGCCATACCGGCTGCAAGCCCACCTCCCCCCCCGGCTCCAGCTCGCTTAACGATGCCTGACGAAATGCAAAACCAAGTGCGGCAAGAAAATCTGCAAACTCTGGCCCGCTATCGCTCACTTCCAAAACAAAAGCCGCCATTCCTGGCGCAACCTGCTGTAAGTTGACATAAATACGGGTGTTAAACGGTGCTTGCACCGACTGCATGCAGTGTGAACAAAAAAAACCAGAACGCGGAGCATACTCGCTCTCATCCGCATAAAGATCAGCGATGGGTAAGACTTGATGCCCACAACTATGATACGAATCCATCCCCGACCTTTCCCTTG
Organism: Janthinobacterium sp. B9-8; assembly: GCF_000969645.2. Lineage (NCBI taxonomy): Bacteria > Pseudomonadati > Pseudomonadota > Betaproteobacteria > Burkholderiales > Oxalobacteraceae > Janthinobacterium > Janthinobacterium sp. B9-8. Next base: position 811,435 of record NZ_CP014222.1, on the reverse strand, counting down.
CATACTATTAGCTTAGGTTTATTGTCATATACTAGCGCTCAGGCAAAAAAAAAGCACCTACATTCGCAGGTGCTTTTTTTACGACTGGCTTGAAATCAACTAGCCGCTACCTCAGCCTTCTGACGTAAGCGAATATGCAGCTCACGTAGTTGTTTTTCATCCACGCTATTTGGCGCATCAGTTAGCAAGCACTGGGCACGTTGTGTTTTAGGGAAGGCGATCACATCACGGATGGATTCTGCACCTACCATTAATGTCACCAAACGATCCAGACCAAACGCTAAACCACCATGCGGAGGCGCACCAAATTGTAAGTTTTCTAGCAAGAAGCCAAACTTGTTCTGTGCTTCTTCCGCATCAATTTTCAACGCACGGAATACTTTGGATTGCATTTCTTCACGGTAAATACGGATCGAACCGCCACCAATTTCAGAGCCGTTCAACACCATATCGTAGGCTTTAGCGATACATGCACCCGGGTTGGTATCGAGCATATCTTCGTGACCATCTTGCGGAGCAGTAAACGGATGATGACATGCAGTCCAGCGATCCGCTTCTTCGTCATGCTCGAACATTGGGAAATCGATCACCCACATTGGTTTCCAGCCTTGAGCAAAGTAACCACCCGCCTCGCCCTTCTCGTGGCCAATCTTGATACGCAATGCACCGATGGCTTCGTTCACCACCTTGGCTTTGTCCGCTCCAAAGAAAATCAGATCGCCGTCTTTTGCACCTGTGCGGGCAATGATTTCTTTCAGACCTGCCTCGGACAAATGCTTCACGATTGGCGATTGCAAGCCCGAATCTTCAGTGTTTGTTAGCTTAGTGACATCGTTTACTTTGATGTAAGCCAAACCCTTAGCACCGTAGATCGCAACAAACTTGGTGTATTCGTCGATTTCTTTACGGCTGATCGCAGCGCCACCCGGTACGCACAGCGCAACCACGCGGCCGTTATCCATATCAGCAGCAGCACGGAACACTTTGAATTCTTCGTTCTTCATCATGTCAGTCAGCTCAACGAATTGCAGAGTAACCCGCAAATCTGGCTTGTCTGAACCGTATAAACGCATCGCATCTGCATAAGTCATGCGTGGGAAATCGCTTAATTCAACGTTAATCCCTTCTTTAAACACATGCTTGGCCATCGATTCGGTGATGTCCATGATTTCGTGTTCATTCAGAAACGATGTCTCGATATCGATCTGGGTGAATTCCGGCTGACGATCTGCACGCAAATCTTCATCACGGAAGCACTTAACGATTTGGTAGTAACGATCAAAACCCGCCACCATCAACAATTGTTTGAAGAGTTGTGGTGATTGTGGCAAGGCAAAGAATTGACCATCGTGCACACGGCTAGGCACAAGGTAATCGCGCGCGCCCTCTGGTGTGGAGCGAGTCAACATTGGTGTTTCGATGTCGATAAAGCCCAAGCCATCGAGGTAATTACGGATCAGCATGGCGATGCGATAACGCAGACGCAGATTCTTTTGCATGACAGGGCGACGCAAATCAATCACACGGTTTTGCAGGCGCACGTTTTCAGAGAGATTTTCATCGTCGATCTGGAACGGTGGTGTGACCGCGGTATTCAGAATTTTGATGTCGCTCGCGACAATTTCAATTTCACCCGAGATCAGGTTTTTGTTCGCCGCGCCTTCTGGGCGGGTACGCACCAAACCGGTGATTTCTAATACGTATTCATTACGTGAAGAATCAGCCGTAGTAAAGGCTTCAGCGGTGTCTGGATTGATAACAACTTGCACCAAGCCTTCACGATCGCGCAAATCAATAAAGATTACCCCACCGTGATCGCGACGACGATGCGCCCAACCTTTGATCGTGACGGTTTGTCCGAGGTAGCGGCTATCAATAAGACCACAGTAATCTGTACGCATTTAGTTTTCTCTTAGATTTAATCAATGTTTATGATGCTGACAAGTGATTGAAAAGCAGAGCGGAAAAGCAAAGGGCAGAAAATAAGCGGTAAAACTCAGAAAGTACGTACTGTAAATAAAGAGTTCCGGCCGTTTTTTAATGCTGCCATTGGCTTGTCGTAGCCGCTTTACAATATCTTGCCGGGTGTAACCACACCCATAGAAATAACATACTTCAAGGCCTCATCAACGCTCATATCCAGCTCAATCACGTCGGCCTTTTTAACCATAATAAAGTAACCCGAGGTTGGATTAGGCGTAGTAGGCACATACACACTGACATAATCCCCCTCCAGCACGGCAGCCACTTCCCCACCCGGCGTTCCGGTCATAAAAGCAATGGTCCACGCATCGCCATGAGGAAAGCGCACAAGTAGTGCCTGACGAAACGCCTGGCCTGAATCAGAAAACAAGGTGTCTGATACTTGCTTCACGCTGCTATAGATAGAACGGACAATCGGAATTCGATTGAGTATTTTCTCACCAATCAGCAGTAAGCGTAAGCCAAGCACATTTGTCGCAAAGATACCCGTCAGCAGCAAAACAACAACGGTCAGAATAACCCCAAAGCCCGGAATACGGTGCGAGCCCTCCAAAAAGGGGAAAGGGCCTTCTAAAGCCTGTAATAGCCATGAATCAGGGCGCAGGGACGCGGGCAGCAAAGCACTGATCTGATCCATCGTGCCAATAATCAACTGCAAGACCCACAGGGTGATTGCCAAAGGCACCCACACTAATAAACCTGTCAGTAAATATTTTTTAAAATGCGTCATAAGCATAGTGTTCAATGGTCACCTGAAGGTGATTTGGCTGAGGATCCGCCTTTAAAATCGGTCACATACCAGCCATTACCTTTCAACTGAAAGCCTGCTGCAGTGAGCTGCTTTTCATAGGAAGGCGCATGACACACCGGACAGGCGCTCAGCGCATCATCCGACATCTTCTGAATATGCTCGTCAGAATGACCGCAAGCAGCACAGCGATAAGCATAAATAGGCATTACGTGTAAGCTCGCACAAAAAACATGGATTATACCGCGTATAGGCAAACTGATCGAACCCGCATGCACGGTGTGGGCATAAAAATTTTCACCAAATGCGATTCATCCTCAGCTGCGCACCTTAAACATCGGCCCAGCGACGTAATAAATTGTGGTAAGTGCCCGTCAGCTGGGTGGCAATATCATGTGATTGTGCTTGCTGCCGAATTTGCCGGATCGAGGTATCCAGATCAAACAACACCGCACGCTCGCCCACATCGCGCACCATGCTTTGCACCCAAAAGAAAGAAGCAAGGCGCACACCACGCGTAACCGGCTCTACCCGGTGCAAGCTGGTCGATGGGTACAAAATCAAATCGCCTGCCGCCAGCTTCACTTCATGCACGCCATAGGTGTCTTCAATCATCAGCTCTCCGCCTTCATACTCTTCTGGTTCGGCAAAAAACAAAGTTGCGGATACATCGGCACGGATGCGCTCTTGTGTGCCCAAAATACCCTGCACCGCATTATCAATATGGTTGCCCAAATCCATACTGTTTTCGTAGCGATTAAATTGCGGCGGCATGACATAGCTGGGCAAAGCGGCCGAAAAGAACATCTCATTGGCATTCAAAGCTTGCAGAACAATCGCCCCCAGCTCTTTTGCGACAGGACTATCTTTCGCCAACTGCTGATTACGCTTGATCGATGCCGACAAACTACCCGATGTGATTTTGCCATCTTCCCACTGGGCAGCAGACAAGCGCTCACGGCAATACGCAAGTGTCTTGGCATCAAGCAGCTGCGGAATATGTAATAGCATCAGTCCAACCCCTTTAAACCTTAATAAAACGCAAAAAAACCGCCACAAATACACCGTGGCGGTTGTTAACAGCTCAGATTAAACCTCAACCTGAGCTGGCTTGCAAAACACAGATCAAGCAATTAGAAGCGGTAGCTCGCTGATAAACGCGCAGTACGGCCTGTACCTGGCACAGCAAAGCCTGCATATAGACTTTCAAAGTGATCGGTATCAAACAGATTATTCACATTCAACTGCACGCTGTAATCACGCAGACGCCATTCAGCCATCGCATCCCAGCGGATATAAGCAGGCAGATTTACCGTATTGGTATTGCTGGTATAACGCTTATCCATCGCATTAAAACCACCACCTACTTTCCAATTGCTATTGAGCTGGTAAGTGGACCACAGATTACCAGTATAACGCGGCGCATTTTCTGCGTAATTGCCTTCTACGGTTTTAGGCTTAGTCACCTCATCAATGCGTGGGTTCATCAATGCAATGCCAGCAAAAACTTGCCAATCTGCGGTGATGCGCCCTGCACCTTCAAGCTCAATGCCATCGGTATGGCGACGGCCAGATAATACATTTGGCTTATTCACGCCAACTTCGATATCAGTCTGACGCTCATTGGTTTTTTCTGTACGGAAAATCGCTGTGCGCAGACTTAAATCACCTTCCAGCAATGTCCACTTGGCACCGACTTCCATATTGCGGTTTTTTTCTGGATCAAGATTTTCATTCTTTGGATCTGTTGAATAGGCTTCAGCAGACGGATTAAATGAAGTGCCATAAGAGGCATAATAAGATTGATTAGCTGTTGGCTGATAAATCACACCTGTACGCCAGCTCCAGATATTGTCCGTACGGCCTGCATCAGGAGATGCGGTTGCTGCGGTGAATGATTTATTCTCTGTCTGCGCTTTAAAGTGATCAAAACGAGCACCAGCCAGCACCTTCCATTGCGGCGTAAGCTCAATCAAATCTTGCGCATAAAATGCCATCGTATCCGCTGTAGAATCCGCAGTAGCAATTTTAACCGGAGCTAGACAAGCCGCATGACTGCCAGAAGTAGGATTTCCAACCGTGGTGGACGGTAAACAATTTCCACCCTTTGCATCAAGCTGAGTGCGCCCTGTGCCCAACAAACTTTCACGGGTTAGCTCTACTCCAGCTAAAACATTGTGACGCACAGTGCCGGTTTCAAAATCCCACAACAGGTCAGTCACATTGGAATAAATCGCTTGCTCACGCATGCGCAATTTACGACCACGAGTAATGATCGTATTGTCATTTAACACTTCATTTTCCAAGAAGGCTAAACTTGGAGCGCTTGCACGCAGATCTAGCTCATACAAACCCATGCGCGTTGAATTTTTCAGCAACATATTGGCATTTAGACGGTGTTGTAAATTAAAACTAAATACATCCGTTTTAGTGACCTCTGAATCAAAATCTTTTAAACCGTAAAACTTATCCGCATGAGAGATAGGTAGATTATTACCGCCAATGCTATCGCGATAATAGCCTTTCATCCCTTTGATCTCTTCACGCTTACCAGCACCAAGAGGCCTGTAATAAGGCACACCATAATCCGGCACATTGTCTTCTTGGTAATGCATATAAGACAGTGTCACTTCTGTTTGCTCGCCCAAGCCAAATGCCACGGATGGCGCAAAACCCCAGCGATTCATTTCAGCACCTTCACGGGTACTACCGGCTTTTTGGCCCATCACGTTTACGCGAAAAGCCGCGTTATCATCCAAGCTACGGTTTAAATCGGCTTCGGCACGGTAGTAATTTGCGGTGCCTACGCTGGCAGTAAATTGATTCAAATCGCCACGAAATGGCGTTTTGCTGACTTGATTGATAATGCCGCCCGTTGATCCTCGGCCATAAATCATCGACGCCGGGCCACGCAATACTTCAACCGTATCGGTATTAAATGTGTCGCGGTTGTATTGTGCCGCATCGCGGAAGTTATCTAAATAGAGATCGTTAGACGCACCAAAGCCGCGCACGCGAACGCCATCGCCGCTGCTACCACCTTCGGAAGCATTAAAAGTAATCCCTACAGCATTACGCAGCGCTTCTTTCAGAGAGTTACTATCCTGATCGGCCATCAGCATTTTGGTAATGCTGGTGGTGGATTGCGGAATATCACGCGCCGCCTGTGGCGTGCGTCCTACGCGGGTCACCGGTGCGTTGTATGTTTTATCCGTGTCTTTGGTGTTTTGCACATCTGCTTTTACTTCAACCGGTGCTAATTTCACTTCAGCAACCGGTGCAGCGCTTGCATTCATCGCACCAAACAGTGCCGCAGCAACAGGCAATTTAGCCAAGTGGCGAATCGCCGATTTAGGCTTGTGTATCTCTCTCATGGTATATCTTCTTTTTTTAAAGCCAAAAAAAAGCGGTGATCTTTCGCCACCGCCCACTACAAACAACAGCTATACAGCCTGATCAGCTGCCGTTTCCATCTGTAAGCAAACCAATTTTAGTTAAACCCGCCTGCCTTGCTGCCGACATCGTTTGTGCAATCAACTCGTAGCGAACTTCTTTATCTGCCAATAAATGCAATTCAGTCTGAGCATCTTTAGCCATGGCAGTTGCAAAACGAATCGGCAGTTCTTCCACTTTGATGGGGGTCTTTTCCCACTCAACCTGCCCTGTTGCGGTCAGCGTAACGCGCAGTACTGCAGGCGGGATTTGTGTCACCTCAGCTTTTGCTTTGGGTAAATCAACACGAATCGAATGCGTCATTACGGGCGCAGTTACAATAAACACCACCAGCAGCACCAACATCACATCAACCAACGGTGTGGTATTGATTTCTGACATAGGAGCATTATCGTTTTGATCAAAACCACCAAAAGCCATGCTTATTTACCTTCTTTTTCTACGGCAGCAGCGGTCAGTAGCTGTGCATGTAAATCATGAGCAAAACCATCCAAGCCCTGAGCAATCACGCGATTAGCACGCACAAAAGCGTTGTATGCCACAACGGCGGGGATCGCTACAGCCAAACCCGCAGCGGTCGCCACCAAAGCCTCACCAATCGGGCCAGCAACGGTAGCCAGCGAGGCATCACCCTTAGTTGCAATCGCCACCAGCGCGTGATAAATACCCCAAACTGTGCCGAATAAGCCTACAAAAGGAGAAATCGACCCCACCGTGGCTAGCCAAGACAAACCCAGCTCTAAGCGGGCATTTTCCTGGCTTAAACGGGTACGTAGAGTACGCACCAAGTAATCATCCAAAGACACCGCTAAACCAAGGCCTTTGCCCGCATTGCTGCGGTAATGGCTTAAGCCTTCCCAGCCTGCGCGTGCCAGCTTAGCTTCAGGTACAATAGCATGAGCAGCAAGGCCAGTCGCCTCATCCCAATCAGAGGCGGTCCAGAAACTAGCCAGAAAGCGTTTCTGCCCACGCTTAATTCTGAGCAACAAGCTACTGCGTAATAAAATCAAACACCAGCTTACAACCGACATCAGCAACAACAAGCCAAACACCGATACCAAAACAGGATCACCAGAATTCCAAATCAATGCTAAATCCATTACAAACCTCTTTTAAATAACAAAATCAACCGGCACCATAGCATTCATCACAACCGCCACATCACCACGACGGCCCGGCACAAACTTCCAACGCTCCACAGCCCTCTTCGCAGCATCATCCAAGCGGCGATAGCCACTGCTACGCGCCAATTCAACCTCAAGAGGCAAACCTGACTCACTGACTTTCACCCTTAGCATCACGCGGCCTTTCTCACCTAAAGCCATCGACTGGGGAGGGTAAGGAGGACGAGGATTAGCAAGGTAGCTGGTATTAAATAGCGGCAGCGTTTCTACTGGCACATCATCAGATGCCAGCTTACTGGTCTTGCTTCCTGCCGTTGGGGCAGCAGGTGCCGCTTCTGCCGGAGCAGCCGTCGGCGCAGCAGCAGCCATTTGGCCCTCTGCTGACTGCTCAGGCACTTTGGCCGTTTCAGGTGCTTTACTCACCGCCTTAGCCAAAGCGGGTTTCACCGGCACAGGTTTAAGCACCGGTTTAGGCTGAGGCTGAGGCTTGCTTTCCAGCTGTTTAGGCACCTCCTCCCCCATCGGCATTGGGGTAGGGGCAAGCAGCATCACCACCTGCTTTGGCTTCTCAGGCTGAATCGACATGGTCGTCAAACCGTAAAGCAGCGCAGAGTGGCCGAGCAGCGCCACAGCAACAGTGAGTATTCTATTGATAATCATTCTCATAGGTTAAACGAGAACAATTCTTCTTACAAGTACTATCTGACAAGGCGCCGAGCGTACAATTGTCATAATTACAATTAAGCCGCATTAAAACGACAACATTCATGTGCAAACAATGGGTAAATCAACTTCATCGCTTTAGAAAAAAACCTGCATAGCCCTTGATTTATCAGGTAAAAGAATCATCACACACTCAGATCATAAGCCTTCAAACAGGATGTACTTCCCTTCAAAAAATGAGGACTCAGGGTTTTAAACTAGGTGTGTTTTTATGGCAAAAACCTTACAGTAAGCACATTACGCACTCTCCTAGGCCTTTTCCAATGCCCTACCCCATGTCTTTTTCAACCATTGCTAACGGTGCCGCACTCTCCGCCAGCCTCATCATGGCGATTGGCGCACAGAACACATTTGTTTTACGCCAAGGGCTAACCAAACAGCATGTCTTTTTAACTGCGCTCATTTGCTCACTCTGTGATTTAGTTTTGATGTCCATCGGCGTGGCAGGTATGGGACACGCTTTAAACACCATGCCTGACCTGCAACGCTGGATGGCTGTTTTTGGCACGGTGTTTGTACTTTGGTACGGGTTCAACGCCTTTAAAAAAGCGCTTCACCCTGATGTACTCGGTGAAGATCACCGGGAGCGCGCCTTTGGCACGCCCAGCAAGGTGATTATGGCGGGGCTGGCGTTTTCCTTACTTAATCCGCACGCTCTCTTGGATACCGTGGTTTTGGTCGGCTCGATTGGCGCGCAGCAGGCCCCAGCCGAGCGGCCATTTTTTGTCATAGGCGCAGTAGGCTTTTCATTTATCTGGTTTTTTTCATTGGCCTATGGCTCAAGCAAACTAAGCCATCTATTTAACAAGCCGCTTGCTTGGCGAATTCTGGATATTTTAATTGGCTTAATGATGATGGTGATTGCTTACTCACTCATCAAAATGACAAGGTTTTTCTAAAAAACAAGGTAAGGGCGGCGCTGCTGATTAAAAAATAAGCAGTGCCGTTCGTCTGCAGCAAGATCAAGACCTTACATGACTTATCCACAATTCACACACCTTGCTATCCCCTTATTCTGTGTGGCGATTTGCACCCGCCACAAAATAACGGTTTCTGCCCAGATTTTTAGCCTGATAAAGCGCCTGATCTGCCGCTTGTACCAGACAACAGGCATCGACGCCCTGCAAAGGCAGCATCACGGCAATGCCCGCACTCATCGTCACCACACAAGCCACATCGGAGGTGTGATGCTCGATGGCCAAATCACGCACCTTGTTTAGTACCATCTCTACCACCTGAACGGCCCCTTCTTGATCGGTTCCGGGTAAAACCAGAACAAACTCCTCACCCCCGTAGCGCGCCACAAAATCACCTGGCCGATGCAAGGCCAATGCAATTGCCGCTGCCACGCGCTTCAAGCATTCATCGCCAGCCTGATGACCAAAATAATCGTTATAACGCTTGAAATAATCCACATCCAGCATCACCAGTGCAAGACATTCTCCGCTTCGAGCCGCCCGCGCCCACTCTTGCACCAGAATTTGATCAAATAAGCGCCGGTTAGCAATCCCTGTTAAGCCATCCATATGCGCAAGCCTAGATAATTCTTGATTAGCCAAAGACAGCTGCTCATGGCTGCCGCTTAAACTCGCTTGCACCGCCTCCAGTTCTTCAATGGTTTCCTGCATTTTTTGCTCATCCAGCTTGTGCTGAGTCAAATCGTGCAAGGTAGCTATATAAACGCGCTCACCCTCCACCTCAACCACCGCCAGCGCCATGTCCATTAAAACCTCTACCCCCTCGCTATTTATAGCCACCACTTCGCGCATGCCCTGTGTATCAACTCCCAGACGTGCAAACAAGGCCTCAGCCGAGCCATCTTGCCACTGCGCATTACCCCCATGAGGAAACAGAATGCTTAATGGTTTACCACTTAAGCACTCATAAGCAAATACTTTTAAAGCCGCTGGATTGGCCTCCAGAATCACTCCATCCATCCCTACAGACAATACACAATCATGCAAGCTGTTTAATATGGCCGAAGTGCGTGATTCATTTTGCTGTATTTTTAATTCCGCCTGTTTACGCACGCTAATATCATTAGCAATTCCCATATAACCGGTAATTTCACCTTGCTGATTACGCACTACATTCATCGTTAATTCAACTGAAAATGCACGGCCATCTTTGTGCTGATAAATCCAGTCACTTTGAATATACCGCTTGGCTTGCATGGTAAAAACATCGCCATCATCGAAAGCGTCCTCGCCTACTTCTTTTTTAAATTCATTAATTAAATGAGATGCTGCTGCGGCCTGATGGAAAAGCGCAGGCGTTTCTTTAGCAATCAGTTCATCAGCCTGATAACCCAACATTTTTTCTGCCGCTTGGTTAAATAAACGAATTGTATTAGATAAATCAGTCACAATAATGGCTGAACCAGCAGAATCCAGAATAGCCTGTTGCAAATCACTGAATTCCGCCAAAGACAGCTCCGATTTTTTTCGCTGGCTAATATCACTCACAGTTAAAACCACACCATTTGTGATAGCTACTACACTAAACAATAGCCACTCATTTTCTACATCTGCGTTCAAAGATTTTTCTTCAGAAATATATTTATTTTTAGTAATAAAAACTTCGTAGCAAATATCAAAAAGGTAACTACAATTTATCTTTGATAACGCCTGCCTTAAATGAAAATCAACCTCACCCTGCTGATGTAAATTCAAAAAATCAAACCCATTCGGATTAACTACAGCAATTTCAAAATCTCTGATATGCCAGCTCTCGTCTTTAATCACTTCTAAAACATAAATAGCATCCACACTAGATTGTGTAGCCGCTTTAAATAATTCTTCGCTTCTTTGTAAAGCATGCTCGGTTTGCGCTGACAGTGTCACATCATGTAAAACATTAATTGCGCCAATTTGTTCCCCTGCAGAGTTTAATTGCGGACTAAACGACAAATCAAACACACGTAGTCTTTGATCGCAGCCATGCAATGCACGCCGAACCACAAAAGACTCGCCTTGCAAAACACGCCCCCAGAAAGTAATCAGATTAGAGCGGTCTTCCTCCGAGCTTAATTCGTATTGCAATAAACAATCACGGCGTGCCACCTCAACGCCATATAAAAGGTAGAACAGACTGGCATAGCTTTGATTAAATACGCTGAAGCGAAACTCCATATCAATAGCAACAATCGGATCATTAGAGCTACCCAAAATACTTTCTAACTCTTCTCTCAGCTGTTTTTGCTCAAGCAGCAAGGTGGCCCGCTCGGCATCCTGACGCTTGGCATCACTCAAATCAATAATCTGCTCCTGGTACGCTACATTCGCGTAAGCAGGCATGGGCACCATCGAAGAAGAAATCCAAACCAGCAGGCCATCGCTGCGTAACAGGCGGTATTCTAAAACTACAAGGCGACCTTGCTGCACGGCAGCTTGCATGGCAAGCACACGGGCTTGATCTTCAGGATGAATCGCCGCCAGCCAGCCATCCCCCAGTGCGTCCTGCCGCAGTACGCCAAATAACAAGCACCATTTTTCATTGACATAACAGCACTGCCCATTGCGATCTGCCAATAACACCGCAAAAGGCGAAGAATCAAACATTGCCGTATTACAAACAGGCCTTCTTTGCCATCGTAAAATAAAAAACATGACGCAGAGTAAGAGATAAACCGGCCATTGCAGCTGATTGAAGGCAAGCAGCAGCGAGAGCGCGAGGAATCCCAAACCTTCTCGCCACCCCAATCTGCTCATCCATTCAAAGCCCTTAGCAAATGGCACTCTTCCCCCTTATCGAAACCCCAATACGACGCAATCAGATTAAAGCCACCTATTCAAACCACTTTAAGCAAACATCCACATTAAGACAGCATAAGCAGGGGCTAAAGTCAGTATAGATAAGTAAATCTAAATCGCTTTACATGGTGTTTACCTTCATTTTTAAGTGTTTTTTTGTAAGATTTTGAGTTTACATTAGGCATATCCAATAAAACCCGCACTGAAATGCTGGCATTTTGTGTGAAAAACCAAGACTTTATTCGGAGCAAAAAAGGATAAAAATGAGCAGCTAAGCCTTGAATTTTAAGGAAAGGTGTACTTTACTCTCGCCAAAAGGGTGCCATGGGGCTTCAGCTATCCGGCATAAAGCTCCCCATCACAGGTTTCCCGCTGCTTCATCGTTCGGTTAGAATAGGACTTTGTGTTTATGACTGGATTACAGGCTCATGCTGACAGGTAGTCTGGTGGCGATTGTCACCCCCATGTTCGAGGACGGAAGCCTCGATTTCGCGAGCCTTAGAAAACTCGTCGACTGGCATATCGAACAAGGTACCGACGGCATTGTTGCCGTAGGGACCACGGGAGAGTCGCCAACGGTTGATGTAGATGAGCACATTGAAATTGTTCGTGTTGTAGTTGAACAAGCCGCAGGCCGCGTACCGGTGATTGCAGGTACAGGGGCTAATTCAACCCGTGAAGCGATTAATCTGTCACTACGAGCCAAAGCGGCCGGTGCAGATTATGGTCTTTCCGTTGTGCCTTACTACAACCGCCCAACGCAAGAAGGGATGTACCAGCACTTTAAAGCCATCACAGAACAAAGCGAGCTGCCGACCATTCTTTATAATGTGCCCGGCCGTACAGTCGCTGATCTATCCAACGATACCGCCTTACGTCTCGCAGAATTGCCCTTTATCGTCGGTATTAAAGATGCGACCGGCAATCTGGAGCGTGCTGCCGATTTAGTTAAACGTGCACCTAAAGACTTCGCCCTTTACACTGGCGACGATGCCTCGGCCATGGCCTTTATGCTGATTGGCGGCCACGGTGTCATTACAGTTACAGGTAATATCGCCCCCAAACAAATGCATTTGCTCTGCAAAAAAGCCATTGAAGGCGATGCAGCCGGTGCGCGTGAAATGAACGATCCGCTGCAAGATTTGCATAAGCATTTATTTATTGAAGCAAATCCTATTCCTGTGAAATGGGCTTTAGAGCAGCTTGGTTTCATTCAGGCTGGCATTCGCTTGCCCCTCACTCCTCTTTCACAAGGTGCACAAGCCGTGGTTTCTGAAGCCATGACCGCCGCCGGACTGACTCACTGATAAGAAGCCTATGATGCTCCAGATAAAAACATCCTCACGACTTATCGCCATCGGCCTGTGTATTGCAATGGCAGGCTGCACCACAGATCAACTCTTGCTGCAAAAAAAAGTGGATTACCGTAGCGGCAGTGACAATATCGGCAAAAATAATTTAGAGCTTCCACCCGAGCTCACCACGCCAGCCAGCAACAATCACTTTAATGTGCAGCAAAGCACCGTACTCAGCAGCGTAGCTCCGGCTAATGCAAGCGCTACTCAAGCGGTTTTAGCCGCTGGCAGCCGCGCCAAGATTGTTCAGGCGGGTAATCAGCGCTGGTTAGTCGTGAAGGGCGATCCTGAAAAACTATGGCCGGAAATCCATGAGTTCTGGCTGGATAACGGCTTTTTGCTGACGCTGGATAATCCAGCCATCGGCATTATGGAAACAGACTGGCTGGAAAACCGTGCCAAGCTGCCAAAAGACTTAATGACACGGATGATTTCTAAAATCTCTGATCGCATTTTGTCGACAGGCGAGCTTGATCGCTACCGCACCCGCGTAGAGCGTGGCAGCGAGCCGGGCACGAGCGAGATCTATATCTCGCACCGCGGCATGATGGAGGTTTATAGCAAGGATGGCAGCAGCGATGCCGCCACCAGCCTTAGCAAAAACAGCGACAATAATAAAACCATCTGGACGCCTAAAAAGCCTGATCCGGAAATGGAAGTCGAAATGTTGTCCCTGCTGCTGCAACGCTTTGGCCTCGATCAAGCCACGGCACAAGCGGTAGTGACTAAGCCCTATCAGGCTCCAGCCGCCGCTAGCCTGATCGACAACGGCAAAGCCCTGACCATTGCTGACAATTTTGATCGCGCATGGCGACGTGTTGGCTTGGCGCTGGATCGCTCAGGCTATGTGGTTTACGACCGCGATCGCAGCAAGGGCGTCTATATGATTCGACGTGCGGATACTGATATCGGCGGCGAAGACAATAGCAGCTTCTTCAGCAAACTGGCTTTCTGGAAAAAAGACGCCACACCAGAACAAAAACAAGCCAATGAATACGAAGTGCGCTTGGTGGAAGGGATCAACCAAACCAAGTTAACCGTCACTTCTAAAAACAAGAGCGATGACAACGGCAAAATTCTTTCTGCCCTACTGAGTGAATTGAAATAAAACCCAACAGCCTCGGACTTAGGCTGCTCGAAAAAAATCGCATAATCGAGCCCCACTTTCGCCGGATTTACAGTGCCAATAACAGGTTATTGGTCAATAATACGGTGAAATATGGGCTGATTAGGTGATTTTGTAGCTGACTGACAGGCTGCTCACTCCGCTGAACCAATGCCCGCTACTGCGGGCATTTTTCTTTTTCTGGCTTTACCTTAAGGCAACACCCGCCATGCTTAATTCAAGACCCGTCCCAAAAATCACCACCGCCGAAGGCGATCCTCAAGCTTGCCCAAAGTGCGGCTCCAAGCCTGAAGTCACCAAAGCCGGATCAAACCGCTGCTGGGTGCAATGCTCTAAATTTGGCAAAAACGGCAATTGCAGCGCCATCTCCCAGCAAGGCACCACCAAAAAAGAAGCCATTGCTTTGTGGAATAAGCTGAAATAAAAAATAGCTTGGGTTAGCAGCCCTATCCCGTAGCCCTATATGCATCAAGTTAAGATTTCATCATGGAGCAAATCGGTTTTTATAGGGTGTACAACGACGCAGTCGGAGCGCAGAAAACGGTGCGCAAGAAAAACAACTTGCACACCCTATGAAAAACAGCTTTTTGCTATGTATTCGTCTTAACTTGATGCGCATAAGTAGCCTTATCGCATAAACCAACATACTCCAGCCTTTCCATCCCTTTCTTTACCCCGCCAAAACTCCCCCGCCTCCCGCTTTAGCCGTACAATCTCCCCATGAATACTATCCCTCCATTTGCCAATCTCACGCCCGATTGCGTGATGAACGCCATCGACAGCCTTGGCCTGCCTTGCGACGGCAGGCTGCTTGCGCTTAATAGCTATGAAAACCGTGTGTATCAAGTGGGCCAAGACGATGGCCCGCCGCTGGTGGCTAAGTTTTATCGGCCAGAACGCTGGAGCCGTGAAGCCATCCTCGAAGAGCACGCTTTTACGCTTGAGCTATTTGAGCGCGAGCTGCCGGTTGTGCCGCCCATTATTCATCAGGGCAATACACTACACAGCTTTGAAGGCTTTCAATTTGCGATTTTTAATAAGCACGGTGGCCGCGCACCCGAGCTGGAATCGGCGTCGACTTTAGAATGGATGGGGCGCTTTATTGGCCGGATTCATGCCGTGGGCGCACTCGCCCCCTTTGTTCATCGCCCTGCGCTCAATATCGAAACCTTTGGCACCGGCCCGCGTGATTTTCTGCTCAGCCATGACTTTATCCCCGCCTCGCTCAAACCCGCATGGGAAAGCGCTGTTGCCCTTGCGTTGGATGGCGTGCGCCACAGCTTTGATCGAGCGGGTGATGTGGCCCATATCCGGGTGCATGGCGATTGCCATATTGGCAATGTGCTGTGGACCGACGCTGGCCCGCACTTTGTAGACTTTGACGACAGCCGCAGCGCGCCTGCCGTACAGGATTTATGGATGCTGCTGTCAGGCGACAGACAAGAAATGAGCCGCCAGCTAGTCGATGTGCTGATCGGCTACGAAGACTTCTGCGATTTTGACCCGCGTGAGCTGCATTTAATAGAAGCGCTGCGCACCTTGCGCCTCATTCACTACTCAGGCTGGCTGGCCCGCCGCTGGCATGATCCGGCCTTCCCTGCTGCGTTCCCCTGGTTTAATACCGAGCATTACTGGCAAGACCGCATCTTAGAATTACGCGAACAAATCGCCTTAATGGATGAGCCACCGCTAGTGGTTTAAAGGCCTTGCAATGCGGGTGCATTCTTTATGCGCAGGCAGCGCATCTTTTGTAGGGCGGGTGAAACCCGCCGGACTTCGGCATAAAATCCGACTAAATCGGCGGGTTTCACCCCATATGCGCTAACCAATTTTTTTTCATTAGCAAACAGAGCAAAACGCATTGACCACGCTCTTTGCACTGGGCTTTTTAAAGTCCCCTTGAAGCACGCCGAAGCGAGGAACAAGCGGGCGGGATTTCGGCGAGGACTATTTGAGCGAAGCGAGTTCCGCAGCCGCCGCTCGATTGTCCGCAGCTGAGGGGCCTTCGTGCTGGTCGGGGTGGCCTTCTTTGGCTTCGTTTCTTGGCCACACAAGAAAGGAAGGTCCAGCGGGACGCCCGCACCTAAATCAACGTGCCGAAGGCACTATCTTTTTGACTTTGCTTAGCGCATCTAGGATGCAATCCGCGTCTTTTTCAGCATTGCTCGCGGGTTGCACCCGCCCTACAAAACATTCACCGCCTAACTTGATGCACATAGGTCATATTGCTTTATGTATCCACGCATCACGGCAGCGAAACAGCCCATTAAAATTTGCATAAAGACCTCCCCCCCCCTAGCAAACAATCCTCACACCCTTCACCCAAGTTTCCACCACTTCCAGCTCGGGTGTGATCACCGTAAAGCTCGCCTTTTTGCCAATCGCAATACGGCCTAAATCAGTCAATCCCATTGATCTGGCCGGATTACGACTGGCGAGCGCCCATGCCCGCTCCAGTGGCAGGCCCAGCCATTCTTTTGCGTGGCGAACTGCATCAATCAGATGCAGCGTGCTGCCCGCTAAACCGCCAGCCTCGGTGCGCACCACGCCGTTTTGCATGGTCACATGCATCTCGCCCAGCTCGTAAGGGCCATCGGCCATGCCGGTTGCGCGCATGGCGTCGGTGATCAGCACTAAGCGCTCTTCACCACAGCAAGATAAAGCAATTTGCACAGCGGCAGGATGAACATGGTGGCCGTCGGCGATCATTTCGATATCACATGGTGATGTTAGCCCGGCTCCCACCACGCCCGGATCGCGGTGATGCAGACCGCGCATGCCGTTATAGCAATGCACAATCCCCTGAGCACCCGCATGCAAGGCTTGCCGCGTTTGATCATAGCTCGCATCACTATGGCCGATCAGCACGCGGATGCCCTTACGGCGCAGCCAGGCAATGGCCTCATCTGAGCCTGCTAACTCAGGCGCAAGCGCCACGGTATGCAAAGAGTCCCCTGCAATATCCAGCCAGTGCTGCAGCTCGGCGATATCTAAAGGGCGCATCCACTGAATGGGATGTGCGCCGCAGCATTTGGCGGTAAAATACGGGCCTTCCAGATAGCTGCCGATTAACTCGGCCCCTGGCAAACCCCGCTCTCGGCTGGCTTTTACCTCACGCAGCGCTGCTTCAATCGCAGGCAGCGGCGCGGTTACGGTGGTGGCTAAAAAAGCCCCTACGCCAAAGCGGGCAAAGTGCATCGAGATCTGATCAAGCGCCTCGCTGCTAGCATCCATGGTGTCAAAACCTGCCGCGCCATGCACATGGCTATCGATCAAAGCAGGCATCAGCCAAACCGGCCCCAGATCAAGATCAAATTCGCCCTGAGGCACGATGGCGGCAATCAGGCCTGCAGCATCGATCTCGACCACCGCATGCTCCAGCCAGCCCTGCTCCGCCAAGACCCGTGCAGCACGCAGGCGTAGCGGTTTACAAGGCATCAGCAGACTCCACACGCTTGCGGGCAAGGCGTTCGGCAAGGCTGACCACACCGCTTTTGCCTGCTGCAACTAGCCGCTGGCGAAACTCGGCCACGTCGCTGACTTCATCACGCTCGAACAACATCTCGGCAAACATTTGCAAATTCAGCCCTGCCACCACTTCAATATCGCTACGCTCTTGGGCTATGGTCGCCGCCATCCTGAAAGGCGATCCGCCCAATAAATCGCACACAAACACCACGCCCGCCCCCTGATCCACCGCGGTCAGCGCCTGCCTTAAAGAAGCATCGAGCACCGCCGTGCTGTTGCCTTCAGGGAAATCCACCGCAATCAGCTGCGCCTGCTCACCAAACACCTGCACAATCGCTTCATAAGTGCCGCTGGCGATGCGGCCATGACCTGTCAAAATTAAGGCAATCATTTTTTAATCCTTTAAAGCTACAGCGCCTGCCAAAACACGTGCTGCAGCGGTGATTACAAGAAACCCAATAATTTTCCAGCCAGACCAAACAACACCGTCACGCCAATCAGCTTCACTGGTGAATAGCCTTTTTTCATCAAGGCAAACATCAAAAAAGTGAACAGCAGCGGCAAGAGATTAGGCATCAGCTTATCGAGCACATCGGCCTGTAGCGCAATTTTGGCTTTACCAGCATGAATTTCCAGCGGCGTAGACAGCCTGACATAAGACGCCACCAGCGCACCAATCACCGTCATCCCCACAATCGATGCGGCATGCGATATTTTCTTGGTATTGGCTTTTAAAGCGCTAATCGCCCCCAGCCCAGCCCTGTAGCCATAATGCGCCAAACCGAAGCGCAGACCAAAGTGCAGTGAATTAAATAGCAGCAGAAACACAATCGGCCCAAACAAGCTGCCTTCCAGCGCCAGCGCAGCACCAATCCCCGCGCAAATCGGCAGCCAAGTCAGCCAGAACATCGCGTCGCCAATCCCGCCCAAAGGCCCCATCAGCGCCACTTTGACGGCGCGTATGGTGGAGATTTTTTCCTTGCTCTGCTCCATTGCCAGCACAAGGCCAGATAGAAAAGTCACATCAAAGGGGTGGACGTTAATAAATTCCATATGCATTTGCGCGGAATTTTTTAAGTCTTCTGGGTTTTTATGGATTTTGCGCAGTGCAGGCAAAATCGTATACAACCAGCCCCCCGCCTGCATCCGCTCATAGTTAAACGAAGCTTGCAGTGCTAAAGAGCGCCAAGCCATGCGGTTAATGTCTCTCTTAGTGAGCGGTTCGGCGGGCGTGGCATCGATATAGTCATCGCGCTCAACATGGCTGGTGGCGAGGGCTTGCTGCATACGCAGCTCGGCTTTGGCCGCATTTGCGGCTTCAGTATCATTAAATCCCATCATCCACCTCCACATTGCGGGCAGCTTGAGGCTGTGCGCGGTTTTGATTAAAGTAATCGGCCATTGCAATCGCTAAAGCGCCCAATGCCACTGCTAGAATCGGCAGTTTTAGATAAGTGACCGCCACAAAACCCATAATGAAATAAGCGATGTAATTGGTTTTAAGCATGATTTTCATCAGCAGCGCAAAACCAATCGCCGGCATCATGCCACCTGCTACGCTCAAGCCATCCAACACCCATTTCGGCGCTTTTTGCACCGCAGCACCCGCCGCTTCGGCCCCAAAATAAATAGGCAAAAAAGCCATCACAAAGTAAAAGACAAACAGCGTGATCATGCCAAGGTAATTCACCCACTCGATGCCACGCCAATTACCTCGCTTCACCATCTCGTCACACTTGTGCATCATCGGCGAAAACGCGGTAAAGAGCAGGGTAATGCAGCCTTGCACCGCAATCGAAAACGGCACCGCTACGCCAATCGCCACCGTAGGCTCGGCCTTGGTCAAAATGGCAAAAGACGTGCCGATAATCCCGCCTATCACCACATTGGGCGGCTGCGCCCCAGCCAGCGGCACCATGCCCATCCAAACCAGCTCTAAAGTGCCGCCCACCAGCAAGCCGGTTTGCACATCACCTAAAATCAGCCCTACCAAAGGGCCAATCACCACGGGCCGGTGCATATGCGTTAGGCCGTCAAATAAATCGACCCCCGCCACACCTGCCAACAGCGCAATCAATAAGGCTTCAAATAGCATGATTTCAATCCTTACAGCAGTTTAGAAACAAGATCACCCGATTCATCGGGCACTCGACGAATTTCGCAAACCACCTTAAGTTCAGCCAGCTCGCGAAAAGCTTGCACATCGGCATCATCCACCGACACTGTTTTATGAATTTGCCGCTTTCCTTCGGCAAAATGCATATTGCCCACATTCACGGCATGAATCGGCACGCCACCTTTCACCAGCGTCAGCACATCCTGCGGGGTTTTGCACACCAGTAAAATCTTTTGATGCGCCGCCGCTTTATGAATCACATCGATGGTTTTTTGCAGGGTGAAATAGCGCGTTTGCACGCCATCGCTGACCACCATATCCATTAAGTTTTGCTGCACCGGATCGGCAGCAGCGGCGTCATTGGCCACCAGCACCAGATTCGCCCCAAGGCTACCCACCCAAGTCACACCCACCTGACCATGCACGAGGCGATTATCGATACGGGTAAGTAAAATATTTGGCCCAGCCATGACGTGCTCCTTGTTTTTTTAATTAATTTAAAGTGACTCAACGACCATTTTTTTCTGTGCCTTCGGCACGTTGATTTAAGTGCGGCATCCCCGCGGGGACTCACTTTCTTGCTTCGCCAAGAAAGTAAGCAAAGAAGGCGACCCCGACCAGCACGAAGGCCCCTCACTGCGGATAATCGAGGCGGCGTCAATTCAACTCGCTTCGCTCAAACACGAATTGACGACTACCCCGCCCCGCTTATTCCTCGCTTCGGCGTGCTTCAAGGGGAGATTTAAGCCCCATGCCACGTGGAGATAAGCGAGAGACCACTAGGCTTGAAAACATTCAAAAACTCAAAAACAACTCAATTCAAGCCTTGATTTCCTCCGTGAAACTCCGTGTCCTCTGTGGTTCAAGATTTAGGTTTTCGCGGCATACCATCAGTTAATTAAGCCGAATAGGGATAAATTTTTACGCCTTGCACCACGCGGTTTACTTCGCCAGTTGGGCAGGGGTTATCGGGAGCTAGGCCCAGTGCTAAAGAACTTTCAAAGGCAAAGAGCTGGGCAAATAGCAGATAAGGTAGCGATAAATACAGCTCATCCACGCCCTCAATGGCTATTTCAATCAGGGGCAAAGCGGCGCTGCTTTTTGGCCCTAGGGCCACCACTTGCTGAGCAATGCCATTGGCGATCACTTCCGCTTGCAGATCATTGTCGTAGCTGCGGGTATAAGAATCCGCCGCGGCCATAAACATCACGACGCAGCTTTGGCTATCGATCATAAATTTGGGGCCATGGCGCACACCCAAGGTGGAATCAAAACGCGTGGCGATTTTCCCAGCACTCAGCTCCAGCATTTTTAAGGCGGCTTCTTCTGCCAGCCCCGCCATTTCGCCACTGCCCAGATAAATCACACGTTTAAAGCCCTTGCCTGCCAGCATCTTGGCTTGGGACGCCCAGCTCTCCAGCTGCGATTCGCAAAAGGCCGCCACGGTCTCAACCTGCTCTTTGGCCCGGCTTAATAAAATGCCCGGCGTCAGCATCATGGCCGCGGCCACAAACATGCAGCTAAAGCTGGACGTCATGGCAAAGCTTTGATCGTTTGCGCCTTCAGGCATCAGCACGCAATAGGCAAGGGGATTATCCTGGCTGTATTTCGCCAGCTCGCCTTCTGGATTACACGTCAGCACTAAATGGCGGCAGTAAGGCAAAAGCTGATTGGCCAGATTAACCGCGGCCACGCTTTCTGGGCTATTACCTGAGCGGGCAAAAGACACCATCAAGGTGGGGCGCGATGGATCTAGATAAGCGAGCGGCTGGCTGACAATATCAGTGGTCGAAATCGCTTCTGCAGCAAGGCCAAAAGAGGCACGTAACCATGGCTCTAAAGTGCGCCCCGCAAAGGCAGATGTACCCGCGCCGCACAGGATAATCCGTAAATTAGGCGTGGACAGCACATCCAGCATCCATGCCTTCCACGCTAATTTGTCCTGGATCAGCCCCGTCATCAGCTCGCGCCAAAGCCTGGGTTGCTGGCTGATTTCACGGGCGGTATGCACAGCACCACGGTCGGCGAGCACACTTTGCTCATAGTTGAGATAGTTCATGATTGTGCCTCCATGCCGCAAGCACGAGCGTAGAGCTGGGTAACTTCCATGATTTTATCCACCACCCATGCTTCAGGCTCGGCAGGCAACAGGCCTGCGCTGATCTTTTTGGCCTGCTCAGGCAGGTATTGGCTGATTAAGGTAGGCAGCGGCGGCTGGCGGCGTAAATTATCAAAGAGTTTTGCTGCTGCCGCGCTCACTTCAGGATGCGGCCAGTAGTAACGAATCCGGTCAGACAAGCTGTAATTGCGATCCAGATACTGCTGATGCCCGGCCTGATCGTAATAAGCCAGCCAGTAATCCGGCTCTTCTTTCATCACCTGAGTAAGCGTGTCTTTTAAATGCGAAGCGGCAAATTCACCTATGGCTTCACGCTCAATCGCATCCAGCGCAAACATCGCCTCACGCAGGGCAAACGTTAAGCCCGGGCCGACTTTTAAAATGGCAAAGTGATCTTGCACCAGCGCCCGAAGCGAGGCTTCTGTTTGGTAATCGGTGGAGTGCGCCTCAAACACCAGAGCTTCTTTGGCAATAAATTCACTCAGCGCGGTGGCCTTATCACGCTGATAACGCACCACCTTATGATGATCAAACTCAACACCCGGCTGCACCACCATCGCAATCACCCGAGGCCAAGCTGCCGCGCAGCCTGCCTCGGCAAATACCTGCTGATGCACGGCCAAGGTTTGCGCTGCGGCCTCTGCCGAGGTGACTTCCACAGCATCCAGTGATTCTTGCGCACCGCCCGGCACCGGCACTTCGGTGCCGATCACATACACAGGCGCTTCCCCTCCTGCGGTATGCCAAGCGCCTTCGGCCACCTGACACAAAGCCGCGGCGCGTTTGGCCACCGTGGCATCGCTCAGCGGCACAGGGTCGCCTGCGCACGACATCGAGCAATCTAAATGAATTTTGCGAAAGCCTGCCAATACATAGGCGCTGACCATTTCGGCGGCCTTGGCCATGGCCTGAGCTGCTGGCTCTTTTTGCCAGGCATTTGGGCCTAAATGATCTCCGCCTAAAATAATGCGCGCCTTTGCAAATCCCACTTTATCGGCAATTGCAAATACATAGTTTTTAAAATCGGCCGGCTTCATGCCGGTATAGCCACCAAACTGATTGACTTGGTTAGAAGTGGCTTCAATTAAAATATAACTATCGTCTTGCAGGCCCTGCTGCAATGCCGCCTCTAAAACCAGCGGATGGGCAGAGCAAATTGAATAAATACCATTAGCTTGCCCTGCTTTATGCTGCGCGATCATTTCTATTAAATAAGACATAAAGGCTTACTCCTTTAAAAAACTTTATTCCGCCACAATCACGGTTACGCCCATTTGCGTTAACGCTTGCCGATATTCATCGCTAATTCCGCTATCTGTTACCAGAATATCGACCTGCGGCATTTTGCAAATTACACAAAAACTGCGTTTGCCAAATTTGCTGGAATCAGACAGTAAAATAATCTGATCGCAAGCAGCCAACATGGCGCGATTAAGCTGAGCATCCTGCGCATTAGTGGTGCTCACGCCAGCCAATAAATCAATCCCATCCGCACCAATAAATAATTTATTAAAATGATGTAATCTAACGGCCTGCTCAGCTTCTGGCCCGCATAGGGAATAAGAATCAGCGCGCAAAGTACCGCCGGTCATCATCACGGTAAAGCGCGGATCGGCGACTAATTCGCTGGCTAAATTAAGTGCATTGGTCATTAAAGTTATTTTTTTATTGCTTGCAATATATCGAGCCAATAAAGCAACGGTAGAGCCTGAATCCACAATAATTGAATCGCCGTTTTCAACTAAATCTGCAGCCCTACGGGCAATTAATTGTTTTGATTCTGAGCGGATATTTTCTTTTTCTCTGAATTCCAATTCAAAAGAAAAATTTTGCGAAAGCGTGGCGCGGCCATAAGAGCGGCGAATACAACCGCTTTGCTCTAATTCATCTAAATCATGCCGGATGGTGACGGTAGAAACACCTAATTCCTGAGCTAAAACACTGACATTACAACTTTCATATTGGCGCAATAAATCAACAATTTTTTCATGCCGTTTATGCATGTTTTTTAAATGGCTATTAGGCATGGCAACCTCTGCATTTATTCATTCACTGCTTGTAAAAAAACCTGAGGACAACAAGGAAGTGACTCGAATTTATTCCTACAGAGCAAAGGGTGTCAACGCATTAATTTTCGACTTAAAACAGCTAAATTTTCGACTTAAGCGCTGGTCGATAGTGATGAAAAATGGGGATATGTAGTATTAATACGTGAAATATAAATATGAAATCAGAGAAAAAACCCTAAATTGCTGGGCTTAAACAGTACAAACCGCAATCGGTGAAATAATACTACGTAACAAACAAAAACATCGCCCTAAAAAACCAGACCATCACAATGAAAGTAAATCGAAAGCACTACATTTTAATCACTTTCGTTTAAGGCTAAAAAAACACTGCTTTTTTGCAAAAATAAATCAAAAAAACGCGGCTAGGCCGCGTTTAAATTGATTTATTTCCAAAGATTAAAAATAGCGAAGCACTGAATATTTACTTCGTCGGGATTTTTACATCCCCTGCTGGCACCGCTGTCACACTATTTTGCGGGCTGCCCTCAATCAGCTTGTCTGAGTAGGTCAGGTAAATCAGCGTATTGCGCTTAACATCCACCATACGCACCACTTGCACCGATTTAAAAAAGATAGAAGCCGATTCAGAAAACACTTCTTCTTGCTTAGCCAAAGGATTTTTAAAAACTAATTTAGCCGTCTGGCGACAAGCAATCGAAAACTCTGCTTTATCTTCCGCCAAACCAAGCGAGCCTTTCACACCCCCTGTTTTAGCCCGCGATATATAGCAAGTTACCCCTGCTACTTTAGGATCATCAAAGGCATCGACTTGCACACGGTGATTGCGGCCTATCAACTTAAAAGCCGTTGTTACCGAGCCCACTTCTTCGGCCAAGCTTATACCGCTGATCATTAAGCCTAAAAAACACAGCGCCCATTTACCCATTAAATGTCTCCATTTCTACCCAAGTACCGATTTTGGCACTCTGTTGAGCCGCTTCCAGCAGCTGCATAATCATCACGCCTTCAAAAGGCGTGACCGGATTTTTGCCAACGCCCAGCACCGCATCACGTACTCCGGCGTAATAAGCCTTATATTGCCCCAACGGCATGACAATCTCTTCACTTTGGGTTTGATCATTCACGCTGTGATGCAAATAACCCGGCACGGGATCAAGACCAAAGCCTGCTGCATCTGGCAACAGCCCGGCTTTAAGCTGCGTTTCTTGCACATCCAAACCCTGCTTGCTAAAGCTTGCCAAGCTGCCGTGCAATACATAGCGCGGCGTGCCACCGCTGACTAAACAGCTGGCAGACAGCTTTACCCGCATCGTTGGGTAGCGCAGCAAGACATGAAAATCATCCACCGCTTGTGCGCCAGTGCGGCGCATTTGTAAATCGGCAAATACCGCTTGCGGCGGGCCGAATAGCTGCAAAGTTTGATCGATCAAATGCGGGCCCAGATCAAACCATAGTCCGCTGCCAAGCTCAGCACTTTCACGCCAGCGATCTCTGGTTTGCGGGCGATAGCGATCAAACTGGCTTTCAAACTGGGCAACCTTGCCAAGGCGACCGCTGGCCAGCAGCGCTTTTAAGCCTAGAAAATCGGCATCCCAGCGGCGATTATGGAAAATAGACAATACTTTGCCTGACGCTTGCGCACGCAGCGCCAGCTCTTGGGCCTGAGCCGCCGTTAAAGTGAACGGCTTATCCACCACCACATGTTTGCCTGCATCCAAAGCCTCACACGCCAAGGGATAATGGCTGGCATTGGGCGTGGCCAGCACCACCAAATCGACCTTAGGATCATTAATCAGCGCCATGGGATTAGGCAGCACAGCGGCATCTGGATATCGATCTGTCACTAACTGAGGCTGACTCGACGCCACAAAGCGTAAATCCAAACCTGCCGTGGCAGCAATCAAGGGTGCATGAAACGTTTGCCCTGCATAACCAAACCCCACCAAACCGACCGCTAAATTCTTTTGCATCTTTTTCACCTCCAAACCGATGGCTAAGCTTACCCTAGGAATACAGAATAAAAATGCAATCTTTCACGACGGCACAACAATATGCACATAACTTTAGCTAATAATAAAGAGGCTTAGTTGCCTTGATAGAAAGCTAAACCCTGAACCACAGAGTAAAGCGAGGAGACAGAGCATAAGAAATCATTAACAATGATCCGCTCCCAGCAAGCCATAAACCTAATGGAAACGCATGATCAGCCTTCACTCGCATATCGATGACATTGCCGCAGCAGATTGGGATGCGCTCGCAGGCACTCAGCCTTTTATTCGCCACGCTTATCTTGCGGCACTTGAAAACACCGGCGCGGTAGGTGAGCACAGCGGCTGGACGCCCTGCCATTTAGCGATCAGAGATGCGAATCATCAGTTAATCGGCGCAATGCCGCTCTATCGAAAGACACATTCCTATGGTGAGTATGTGTTTGACTGGGCATGGGCAGAGGCTTACCTGCGCCATGGGCTGGATTACTACCCCAAGCTGATTAGCGCGATTCCCTTTACGCCAATCACGGGGCCAAGATTACTGGCTAAAACAGACGCCACGCGCCAACGCTTACTGGCCGCTGCCGTAGCCATTGCGCAAGAATCAGGCGATTCATCGTTTCACCTTTTATTTCCGCCCGGCACCGAGGCCACCTTAGCGCAAGATAGCGGCCTACTTAGCCGCCACGATGTACAGTTTCATTGGCTACGCGGCGATTGGCGTGATTACGCCGATTTTAGCGACGCGCTCACTCGGGACAAGCGTAAAAAACTACGCCAGGAGCGACGTAAGGTCAGCGATGCGGGGGTACGCATTATTCGTAAGCGGGGCAGCGAGATTAGCGAGGCCGATTGGGTGTTTTTCTACCGCTGCTATAGCAATACTTATCTGGAGCACCGCTCTACACCCTATTTAAGCTTGGCGTTCTTTTTACAAATCGCCAGCGCCATGCCGCAATCCTGCCTGCTCATTCTCGCCTATCAAGACGGGCGGCCCATTGCCGCAGCACTCAATATCATCGGCCCAGATCGCTTGTACGGCCGCTATTGGGGCGCGGTTTGGGGGCCAGCAGGCTATGTGGCCAATCTGCATTTTGAGCTATGTTTTTATCAGGGCATCGAATTTGCATTGGAGGCAGGCTTAGATGCTTTTGAAGGTGGAGCACAGGGCGCGCATAAACTAGCAAGAGGCTTCGTGCCCGTCGCCACCCAATCTGCCCACTGGCTGGCCCACCCCGGCTTTAGTGATGCCATCGATCAGCATTTAAACAGAGAGCGCGCCGCCGTGGCGAACTGGCAGAGCGAACTGGAACAACATAAGCCGTTTAAACCAAACTAAGACAAAAAAGAAGCCGTAGCTTGGGTTAGCAAGCCTTATCGCGTAACCCTAAAGATGCTTCAGCTTTAAGCCAAGAAAGCTAAATCTTGAACCACAGAGTAAAACGAGGACACAGAGTCCACAGAGAAAGCAATCGAATCTATCGTTTCCTCTGTGAAACTCTGTGCTCTCTGTGGTTCAAGATTTAGCTCTCTACAAAGCAAACTGAAGAAGCTTGCTAAGCAGGGCATTATTTAACACCTAACAGTTGGATTACGCTGATTTTTCCTCCAAAAACCAGAGAACAAACCCGCTAATCCAAGCTACGGTAGCACCACTCCGGCGGGGTTTGCTTAAGTTGATTGCATTGAGCTTTACCCCCGCCTCACCTCAACTACAAGCCGCCATCCGCCAATTTAGCCGGATCAAGCAAGCTCAATAATTCATCGCGTGATAAATCGGTTTGCTCTATGGCGACATCAATAACCGGACGTTTTTCTGTGTAGGCCTGCTTGGCAATATCAGCAGCTTTGGCATAACCAATTAAGGGGTTAAGCGCGGTCACCAGGATAGGATTACGTGCCAAGGCATGCTGTAGCTGATCTTCATTGACTTTAAAGCTGGCAATGGCTTTATCGGCCAATAAGCGGCTGGCATTGCTGAGTAAGCTCAGGCTTTCTAATAAATTGCGCGCCACCAGCGGCAACATCACATTCAGCTCAAAATTACCTGACTGCCCGGCAATGGTAATGGCGGCATCATTGCCGATCACCTGCGCCGCCACCATGGCTACCGATTCAGGAATCACCGGATTCACCTTACCCGGCATAATGGATGAGCCGGGTTGCAAGGCTTCAAGCTCGATCTCGGCAAGGCCGGCTAAGGGGCCAGAATTCATCCAGCGTAAGTCGTTGGCTATTTTCATCAGGCTAATCGCCAGCCCGCGTAAAGCACCCGACAGCGCCACAGCCGCATCTTGCGAGCCAAGCGCGGCAAAGAAATCAGGCGCAGGTGTAAAGCGAAGATTGCAGCGCTCGCTCAGCTCATCACAAAAAGCCTGCGAGAAATCAGGGTGCGCATTAATCCCCGTCCCTACTGCCGTGCCGCCCTGCGCCAAGCCCTGTATTCGTAGCTGCAGACTTTGCAACTGGGCAATTTGCGCCCTGATTTGTGCTTGCCAGCCATCGAGCACCTGTCCTAATCGCACTGGCATTGCATCCATTAAATGCGTACGACCGGTTTTGACATGATGGCCCACTTGCTCAGTTTTCTTTTGCAGCGTGGCCGTTAAATGCTCTAAAGCGGGTAGGAGTTGCTGATGCAGGGCAAGGCTGGCCGCAATATGAATCGCGCTGGGGATCGCATCATTGCTACTCTGGCCATAATTCACATGATCGTTGGCGCTCACGGCCACGCCACTGCGGCTCGCCAGCGTAGCCAGCACTTCATTGGCGTTCATATTGCTGCTGGTGCCCGATCCTGTTTGGAAAACATCCAATGGAAAATGCGACATAAAATCACTTTCCAGCAATTGCTGAGCCGCTTTATCAATGGCTTGAGCAATCGGGGCGGACAGTAATCCCAAGCCCAAATTAGCACGGGCGGCCGCCTGCTTTAGCATAATCAAGGCGGTAATAAAACCCTCGGGCAGACGCTGGCCACTCACGGGAAAATTAAGCACGGCACGCTGAGTTTGCGCGCCATATAAAGCATCAGCGGGCACGGCCATTTCACCCATACTATCGCGCTCTAATCGATTGCTCATATCAATAATCCTTACTGCAAAAGGGGGGGCAGCTCGGTGTGAGCCAAACGGAGACGAATATCCAATAATACACAGCACAGCCGTCAGCCAGCCTGCTTTAAAACCAACCCCATGGCACTTTCAGGCCTTTCTGAGCACAGCAAGCTTTATGGGTGCGGTTTCAATTAAAAAACAGCTTAATATTGTTGCGATCAGCGATCCGCCTGCCGCAATCCACATCACAATCGACAAGCCATAACGATCTGCAGCAATCCCGGCAATCGTCGGAGTAACAAAACCACCAAACACCTCCCCCACTCCCATAATCAGACCCAGCGAAGTGGCCACCAAGCTAGCAGCTACGGTTTCAGCGGGTATTGTTGCCATAAATAAGGTAAAACAGCCTAGTCCCGTATAGCTAAAAAACACCAGCAACATCATTGATTCCGGCGTATCGGCATAAAGCAGGGTCAGCGGGCAAAAAGTGGCAATGATGGAGAAAAAAATCACAGCAGGCTTGCGGCCAATCTGATCCGAAATAGCCGACACCACAAAGCCCCAGAACACAGAGGCAATCCCGAACACACTCATTACCTTACCCATGGTTTCTGGTGGAAAATGCTTTACTGTAATTAAAAAAGTAGGGGTAAACGAAATAATGGTGATAAACCATGAAATATAAAAACAAGAAATCAGCATGCAAATAAGGATATTTCTATTTTTAAGTAAATCTTTGTATTTCACAGGCACTTTATAAACCCGCTCTGCCTTAGGAATATTGGCCGTGGGACAGTTTTTAATATAGAACCACACCAGCAAAGCCATGATCAGCCCGGGGATAATCGTCACATAAAAAGCATTACGCCAGCCATAGCTGGTGGCAATCGCAATCAACAAGGGAGGTGCAATCACGGAGCCTAATAAACCCGGTGCCGTTGCATTCACCAAGCCCATATTTAAACCTCGCCGATGCGGCGTGGATTCAGCAGCCAAAAGCGATTGAGAAATCGGCAAGACAGCGCCTTCTGCTACGCCCATTAAGGCGCGGTAAATCAGCAGGCTGATAAATGAAGTCACCGCCCCCGACAAGGCAGATAAAATAGAAAACGCCAGCACCATCACAATCAGCAGTGCTTTTTTAGAGGGCGCACGATCTGCATATGCGCCCAGTAAAATACCAGACAAAGCCCAGGTTAATGCCAGCGTAGAAGACAACAGGCCTAAATGGGTGTTATTAAGCTGAAGCTCTTGGGCCACAAAAGGAAATAAAAACGACATGGCTAGCCGATCAAAAAAAACCAAGCCAAAGCAACCACAAAGAATAATCACCAATCTATTTTCATAGCTATTGATCTTATTCATTTCTCTTTCCTTTTTGATAAAGGCTGATACTAAACTAGCGTTTCATCACATTTAATTTCTCCTAAAAAAACAATAGTGCACTTAAATTACAACAAACAAAAATATGCTTACTAAAAAATAGCACTCTGATTAAACAGAGTGATTTTAACGAATACATAAACACCAGCACGCTACTATTTCGTAGCAAGCTCAGTGCAGCTCATCATGTGGAATAGCCGACAAGGCGGCGTGGATTACAGCAATTTGCTTGATCAGCGAGGCATGCAATACCGATAATGTTTCTTCTCGCAGCGTGGCTGTTTGAATACCCTGTTCCACCGCCACAGCCACACGATGCAAGCTGCTTGCCCCAATACTGCCGGCCTCGCCCTTGAAGGCATTGGCCAAACGAGCTGCTTTAGCCTGATCATTTGCCGCCAGCGCAGCGCGAATCTCATCCACCACCGTTTGATAATTAGAAAAACCATGCAACATAGCAAGGTAACGAGACACCTCCCCACCAGCGCTTCGCAAGCCTTTCTCCCGATCTAGTCCGGTAATTTTTTCTGGCAAAGGCAATACGATAGACAGGGCTGCGGCCTCTTCCTCTGCGCGCGGTTTAATCCAGCGTAATAAAGTTTTATACAGCTCATCTGGCTCAATAGGTTTGGTCACAAAATCATCCATGCCGGCTTCCATACAGCGATCCCTATCAACCTGCATGGCATTGGCCGTCATGGCCACAATGGGCAACTGGGCCAGCGAAGGCAAGGCCCGGATACGGCGAGTGGCTTCTAAGCCATCCATTTCTGGCATTTGCATATCCATCAGCACCAGCTCATAGGGGTAAGCCTGTGCCATTTCCAAAGCACAAAGCCCATTGTCAGCCACATCAACACTCAAACCCAGGCCGCTTAACATTTCTGATGCCACCATTTGATTGAGCAAGTTGTCTTCTGCCAGCAAAACCCTCACTCCTTGCAGATAAGCTGCGCCTTCAAAGTTTCGCAGCGGCCGCGCTGCCAGCTCCGCCTTGGCCGAACCCAAAAGATGCATTAAGGAATCAAACATAATGGAAGCATTCACCGGCTTATTCAGAATATATTCGATCCCAATCTCTTTGCACTCAGGCAATACATCATCCCGCCCATACGCCGTAATAATGGCCATCTGAGGCGGGATAACAAGCTTCAACGCCTGAATACGCCTTGCCGTTTCAACGCCGGTAATGCCCGGCATTTGCCAATCTAGTAGCACCACATCAAAAGGATGAGCGGCTTGCTGAACCGCGTCTATCGCTTCTAGGCCAGAGCTGGCTTGCTCAACAATAAAGCTCATACTGGATAACATTTCGGCCAGCACCATACGGGCACTTTGATTATCATCCACCACCAAAATATGCCTCCCCCGTAAATTAAGACGGGGCAAATGAGCGGGCCGGGTGTGCGTGCTAAGCCCCAGCTTAGCGGTAAACCAGAAGGTTGAGCCACGGCCATATTCGCTCTCCACGCCCACCTCTCCCCCCATCAGTTCGGCCAGCTTTTTAGAAATCGCCAGGCCCAAACCTGTACCGCCATATTTACGTGAAGTAGAGGTGTCCGCCTGTTGAAAGCTCTGAAACAAACGGCCAATCTGCTCGCGGCTCAGGCCAATTCCCGTATCTCGTACCGAAAAATAAAGCAGGGCTTCGGTCTCGTAGCGCTCACGCACGCGAATCATGACTTCTATTTCGCCATACTCAGTAAATTTAATCGCATTATTGGCGTAATTAATCAAAATCTGACTTAGTCGCAGCGAATCACCCACCAAGTAATTAGGTACATCGAGGCCAGAATCAAAAATTAACTCTAATCCTTTACCACTGGCTTTTTCTGAAATAAGATTAGCCACATTATCCAGCAAGGCTTCTAAATCAAATTCACATTTCTCTACACTGAGCTTGCCTGCTTCAATTTTAGAAAAATCCAGCACATCATTAATAATCCCCAGCAAATGCTGGCCAGATTGTTGAATTTTTTGCAAATAATCATTTTGCCGGTCATCCAAATCTGTTTTAAGCGCCAAATAACTCAACCCCAGAATGGCATTCATGGGGGTGCGGATTTCATGGCTCATATTGGCTAAAAAATCCGACTTCATCCGGGCCGCGTCTTCTGCAATTTCTTTTGCCCGAATCATTTCAGCTTCTGCAATTTTTTGCGCCGTGATATCTTTTACGGTAGTGATAATTTGTACTCTTTCATCATCCTCTGCCAGAAAGATTGTGATATCTACATTAAGCATTTCACCATTAGCGCGCCGATGGCGGCTTTCAAAATTAACCGGTTTGCCTGTTTCACGCAAAAACTTTAAATTGCGCGGAAAGTTTTCCATATCGAAATCAGGATCAAAATCAGAGACAAACATCCCCAAGCACTGCTCATATGAATAGCCAAAGTGCTCAAGCGCAGCTTTATTGGCATAAGTTATTTTTGCCGTCTCGGTATCCATCCAGATCATCGGGCCAGCATTTTCTACTACATACCGGTTAAATAAATTATTCTTCTCAATTCGCTTACGCTCAGTGATATCATCCAAATTAATTTGCAATAGTTTTTTTCCACGATAATTAAACAGCATTAAATTGACCATGGCATCCCAAATCTCACCATTCGCCCTTTGGCAACGCCATTCAAAGGTTTCAATTCCTTGCTCTAATGCAGGATGATCCTGCTGTGCAATAGCAGTATTACTATCGGTGCCGTCGTATTGGAATGGCGCAGAAAAATCGATGGGTGATTTTCCTAGTAATTCTTCACGGCAAGTAAGGCCATTAATTTTAATAGCGGCAGGATTGCAATCAATATAGCCCCCGCCTTCAGGATCATGAATCACAATAGGGCGATGCGATTCTTGAAATAGCATTTTATTATAAGCTTCACTATCCCTCAGCTCATCTTCCGCTCGCTTACGCTCACTAATATCCTGATAAAACCCATTCCAGATCACCGAATCATCGGCCTCAACAGAAGACGGCGTACCGCTGAATAATATCCAGTGCAAGGTATCATCAAAATAAAAGCGAACAATCATTTCAACCGCTTGCGATGATCCGCCTTCACGAAAGGCAATAGATGCCGCACGCAATGCTTGCTGTGCATACGCTTTATCATCAGGGTGCACATTGCGCCAGCGCTGCTCTGGATCAAGCCGCAGCACTTCTGCGCTGACACCCAATACCTCTTTAATCCGATCATTAATGACGTTATAGCGATGCACCCCCTGACTGCTGGTCTGCATTTGAAAAACCACCAGCGGCAGCGCATTAGAAATACCGATCACTTGCTGGCGAACAATCTGAGCATCGCGACGGGCATGATCAATCACGGCTTGCAGCTCGCTCTTTGCCGATTTCGATTGCTCTGCCAACAAGAAAAACAAAGCTGCAAAAGCTAAAATCAGCAAGCCCGACAAAATTTGCAATGTGATATCAGATGCGAAATAAAGGATTGCGCCAAAGATGCAGATAATCAAGACACTACAGAGCTGCATAGCAATGCGCTTTCCCAGAGAGGATTGGAAAAATCGTTGCAGCATCTGAAATCTTTTCCGGATAGATTTGAAAGTATCTGACAAGGCAAGCGCTAAGTTACCCTATCAAAGTAGACCGCCAGCACGAAAAGTGCCACGTCGATCAAAGGCTTACCTACCCGAAAACCCGCAAAACTAGCCCGGCCGAAACTGCTGATGGCAGCGAATACAAGCGTCTTCTACTGCTTTGTAAGATGCACGAATCCGATCCTCCTGCCCGGCTTGTGCTGCCTCTTTTAAAGCGCTGCTCTGCTGCTGCATATTGTCTGCTGCGGCATGAAAATCGGCAGAATCGGATTTTTGCTTTGCATCAGACTGATTGTTTACGGCAAATTCAGCAAAATAAGCCCAAGGTTTTGTTGATTTTTCTTGCAGCTTAATCGCCTCTTGCAGCAGGCTATCGGCCTGATAAGAATTTGCCCCCGTCAGCATGACATTAATCGCTTCACGTGATTTAAGCATTTCTTTGAAAGTGGCTTTTCTAAGAGAAACAGGAGAATTAGGATCGCTACGCTGGCAAGCTGTTAAAGCCAAGAACGTGATTAAAATCAGGGTAAATCGTTGCATAGTCGCCAAATCATCAATAGCAAAAGGGGAGCATGATACGCCCCCTTTTTAGATACCCTCAACAAAACACCTTAGAATTTGGCTCAAAATAACTGCACGAATTAACCCAGCCTTTATAGGTAGGGTGTACCACGGCGAAGTCGCTGAGCACCGAGAACCGGTGCGCAAGCAAATCGGCTTGCACACCCTAGTACAAAACCAAACTTTAATCCGTAATCGTTAAATCCAGGCTCCCCGCTTTTACCGTAATTGTTTTAATACTGCTCACGACTTTTTGCGGGGCAACACTACCTTGCAATGGCGCGATTTTTCTAAACTCAGCCTTCATCCCTGCGGATGTCAGCTCAACCACGGTAAAGCCCTGTGCATCGGTATCAGCGTATTTAATCCAAGGATTATTCACCGCAGGCGCTGTGCCTGCGGTTTGATTTGAAAACGGGTTCAAGCGCTTCACCACTTCAGCAGCAGGCACTTGCGCCGTTGTGATACCCATTGCGCTGGCTAATTGCTGGGCAATCATGCCGTACAAGGTTTGTGCCGCCACCGAGCGCCCTGCTGCGGCAAGCGCGGCAATTTGTCCACCAATCAGCGTGCCCATATTGCCAGCCAGCGTTTCATTAAAGGTATTCACTGCCGTCACTGACAAGCTCGCCGTTGGAGTGACCGCTGCCGCTGGCAATTTGCCCGACGCAATTGCGCCCTTCACTGCAGCAGCAATGGCAGCGGTATTTGTTAAATCAATAATCCCTGCTTGCATCGCCACGCCTGCCGATATCATTTGAATGGCGATACCTTCTGCTGCGGCTTCAGATGTAAATACCAAGGGCTGCACCGCAGCAAAGCTCTTATCACTTACGGCTTTTACAAAGTAGCTATAGAAAGAATCGCTGCTGATGCCCGCTGTGACTAAATCGATCATCACCGGCTTGCCGCTAGCGTAATCGTCATAGACTTGCCCAGCGTAAAAAGAATGGATATCGCCGGTAATCGCCACCACGTTTTTGATTTGATTGCTGCTCAAAAACTGCATCAAGGCTTTGCGCTCGGCGTTATAGCCATCCCACTGATCGGCGTTCAGGATGATTTCGGTCTGGAAATCTTTAGGAGCAGCGGTGAGTGATTTGCCGTTTACGCACATTTTAAGCAGCGAGACTTCATTGCCCCACAACTTCCAAGTAGCGGTCGAGGCCTTCATGGTGTTTTGCCACCAATCACGCTGGGTTTTGCCGAGGATAGATACCAAGGCCAGCTCATCACCTGATGGCTTAGCTGCGGCCATTTTTTGCGCCTCAGCACCCGCCAATACGGCAGTTGGCACCATATAGCGCGATCCCACCGAGCTGCCCGCTGCGGCTTCAGGAATCACATGATCGGCGCGGTAAAGGCGCTGATCGGTCATCACCAGATGCAGCAACTTACCAAAGCGAAAATCTCGGTAAAGACGAATGTTCTGGAAACCTTTGTCTGTGATATCAAACTTCACATCGGCAGGCATAAATTCAAACCACGCCTGATTGGCACTGCGCCGGCGCTCGGTTTCGTGCTTATTATCGGCCTTGCCCGTTTTGGCATCAAAGCTGCCATTATCGTAAGTGGTAGAATCGCCCCAGCAATCATCAGAGAATTCATGATCATCCCAAATGGCGATCATGGCAAAGCGCTCGTGCACCGCTTGCAAGCGAGCATCCGAGCGGTACTGCTTATAAAGGGTACGGTAATCGCCAGTGGTATTGGCAAAGCGTGCACCGTCTTTGCCATTTTTAAATGGGCCATCGGGCAATTTGATGGCGGTGTGAGCGGCCTCTACTGCACCTTTCTGGAAATCCTCACCCACAGTTTCGTAAATATAGTCACCCAAATGCACCACAAAATCTAACTCTTCGCTCGCCAATGCGGTAAAACCTGCCCAATGATTAATACTCCAGTCTTGGCAAGATAAGTAAGCAAAACGCAGCTTATTGACATCGGCATCCAGCGCAGGAGCGGTCTTAAAGCGCCCTACACGGCTGGTGCTATTGCCCGCAATAAACTGGTAGAAATAGGTAGTTGCAGGGTTTAAGCCTTCAACCTTATGGCGAATTGTGTGATCCCAATCGGCTTTTGCACTCAGCAATACTTCATGCGTCATCACCCCAGCCAATGGCTTATTACTACCTAAAAGGCCCGATTGATCGCTGCTACTAATCACCAAACGCACCGCAATATCCGCAGCCTTAGCCGAGATCACATCATCGGCATCGCTAGGCACAACGCGAGTCCACAGCATAATACTATTGGCAGCCGGATCACCTGAGGCAATACTTTGTGGGAATTTACAAGGAAGCGATGGGGTAAGTGCTAAGACAGCATCATCATCGCTACTATTACAGCCCACTAACAATGTGGGGCCTACAGTAGAAACAGTAACAAAGCCGGTCCACTTTAAAAACTGACGACGATTCATGCTGCGCATCCAAAGGAGTAAGGAGGGCAACTTATCCGAAAAACATGACAAACAAATTAAAACAATTGTTTCACTTGCTAAGCAAACACTAAGCCCAAGCAATTAGGGCCTATTGACATTCCCAGCAATAAGCCGAGGGTTAGGATCATATTGCACGGGTATATCCTGCAATGCCGTCCCTTTTTGATGCATTGCAATGATCCGCGCAGCCAGCATACCTTGCACACGATAGTCGCTTACCGTGCCTACGGTGCAGTGATAAAGAATAAAAGCTTCAATACTACAAATACTTGCAATACGTACCTCATTAAGTGCCCGCATTAACTCTGGCGCAACTGAAATTAAATAACTATCCGCCGGGATAAAAACCACACTCTCTTTAGCATCTTGTTGTAAACGCAGTAATTCTGTTTTAAGTAATGCTTTATCAGGATTAATTCGCCATGTTTCTAATGCCCATTGATAATCAGCGGCTACAGACTTTAACTGTTCAGCAATCAATTGCGTATTTCGCTCCCGTGGATTAACCGGTAGCAGCATTTTGCTGCCTTTAGGCAAATATTTGCGGGCATTACTCATCTGTAGTGGCAGAAAAACCATATTACTCACCCCTGCCACCATTTTATTGTCTTCTTTATTTACCGACACAATACCCGCTCCAATCGGGTCATACACCGCATTAAAGATCAATGGCTTGCGCCCTAATAAAAGGCTTTTACTCATTAAAGTCGCCGTTGTGCCAAAGCTATACACATAATCATACGATGCTAAGTGAGGCTCTAACTTTGTACGCAGCATCGTTGCTAAGGCGGTGCGATCTTGGTTCGCATTAAAAACCGTCATCACTGGTTTTAAACCCAGTTTCTTTAATTCATCCCGAAACCCCTGCTCCGCGGCCGTTTCACCGCGCCACAGCACCATCGCAATTTTCAGTGCATGCGCCGACGCAGGCATCAGCCATAAGCAGCAACAAAGCAAAATACGTATCATCACATGCACCTAAGGGCTAATTGCACTCTATTTAACTTAGACTATATCCGCCCTCTCACCCATGACACTATTCAACTCGCCCCACTTCCTTCTGCAAAAAAAAAGCCGTCCAGACTTTATGTCTGAACGGCTGATACTTAAAAATCAGCTTATAAAGTAACTAAATCACTATTTAGATACTGCTGATTCTGAACACGGCCACGACCTTGCGGAATAGACGAAAGAAGTTTGCGGGTGTAATCAGCAGTAGGATTAAGATAAATAGCATCCGCATCAGCCTGCTCAACCACTTCGCCCTTATTCATCACCATCACCTGATCTGAAATATGCTTAACCACAGCCAAATCATGTGAAATAAACAAGTAAGACATTTTGAATTCATCTTGCAAATCTTGCAGCAGATTCAATACCTGCGCTTGCACCGATACATCCAAGGCCGATACCGATTCATCACAAATCAGAATTTCTGGCTTCATAGTCAGGCAACGCGCAATCGCAATTCGTTGACGCTGACCACCCGAGAATTCATGCGGATATTTAGCAAGTGAATTCCACGGCAGGCACACTTTATTGAGCAGATCACGCGCTAGCTTAATTCGCTCGCTATCATTTGCACCAATGCCATGCAATTTCATCGGCTCGGTCAGAATTTGCTCAACAGTAAAGCGCGGGTTTAAAGATGCATAAGGATTCTGGAAAATAATCTGAATACGGCGTTTATATTCACTAAACTCACGCGGGCTCATGGCAAATAAATCTTTGCCATTAAAAAGCGCCTGGCCGCTAGTCGCCTGATGCAAGCGCACAAGCGTTAAACCTACCGTGGTTTTACCCGATCCCGACTCGCCCACAATACCCAGCGTCTTACCACGCGCTAATTTAAACGACACATCTTTAGCCGCGTGGAAGATGCGCTTACCAAACAAGCCTTCACGCGATTCAAACGATTTACCTAGGC
Source organism: Janthinobacterium sp. B9-8 (assembly GCF_000969645.2). Classification (NCBI taxonomy): domain Bacteria; kingdom Pseudomonadati; phylum Pseudomonadota; class Betaproteobacteria; order Burkholderiales; family Oxalobacteraceae; genus Janthinobacterium; species Janthinobacterium sp. B9-8. The sequence goes on along the minus strand of NZ_CP014222.1, from coordinate 772,516 downwards.
CTTTCACCTCCAGCACAATCTCGTCATCCGCCTTATAGCCACGCTCACGATTTGCAGGCTCGGCATAACCGCCTGGCTTTAGGAAATCGTCAATCACAGCAAGGCGTTCTGGACGGCGATCCAAGTGCGGACGGCAAGCCAGCAGCGCCTTGGTATAACTATCTTGGGGCGAATCGAAAATCTGCTCTACCGTGCCTGTTTCGCGGATTTCACCATGACGCATCACCACCACATCATGAGCAAACTCACCCACCAAACCCAAATCATGAGTAATAAACAACACCGACATGCCGTGCTTTTTTTGCAAATCGGCAATCAATTGCAAAATTTGCTTTTGGATAGTGACATCCAGCGCCGTAGTGGGCTCATCCGCAATCAAAAGCTTTGGCTCGCAAGCAATCGCCATAGCGATCATCACGCGCTGCTGCTGACCACCAGACAATTCATGCGGATAATTTTTCGCTTTTTTCTCTGGATCAGGCAAGCCCACTTCAGTCAGCAACTCCACCGCGCGTTTGGCGGCATCACGACGACCTAAGCCTGCGTGCAGCATCAAAGTTTCAGCGACCTGATCGCCCACGGTAAACACAGGGTTTAAAGAGCTCATTGGCTCTTGGAAAATCATGGCAATATCTTTACCGCGCATTTTACGTAATTCACTGCCGCTTAAGCCCAGCAAATTGCGGCCTTCAAACAGAATTTGGCTATCTTTGCTCACTTCGGTGTTGTTCGGTGGCAGCAATTGCATAATCGCCATCGAAGTCACAGATTTACCCGAGCCCGATTCACCCACTAGGGCCACGGTGCGATGCTTGGGAATATCGAAGCTCACGCCTTTGATGGCGTTAAAACGCTCGCCGTCTTCCTGACGGAAATTGACCACTAAGTTACGAACGGATAGCAGTGTTTCAGTATTTTGGGACATGTCGCGTTCTCCTTATTTCACTTTTGGATCAAGCGCATCGCGCAATGCATCCACCAACAGGCTAAACGCCGTCACTAAGACCGACATCGCAATCGTTACCGCTACCATTTGCCACCAGAAACCCTGCACCAACTCTGCAGGCGCTTCCGCCAGCATCGACCCAAGACTAACTTGAGTGACACCCACGCCAAAACCCAAGAAAGACAGAATCGCTTCGTACTTAATCAGCGCAACCGTCATTAAAGAGAACTGCACCAACAGTAAATGGCTGATATTGGGCAAGATATGCACAAACATACGGCGCGAATGAGAAGCACCAATCGCATCGGCAGCTTGTACATACTCGCGGTTTTTCAGCTTCATATACTCGGCGCGTACTAAACGATAAGTTCCTGTCCAGCTTGTTAATGCCATCACCATAATAATCGTGCTAATCCCACGACCAGAAACCGCAGCAAACGACAGCAGCAAAAGCATATCTGGAACAGAAGTAAAGATACTGTAAAACCAGGTTAAGAAATCATCGACTTTGCCACCAAAATACCCGGACACCGCACCCAGCACAGAGCCAATAGTTAATGCCAGCACCGCGCCTAAAATACCAACCAGAATCGAAGTAGAAACCCCTTTCAAGGTTTTGTCGATCACATCACGGCCACGCAAATCAGCGCCAAAAGGCATAGTTGCCAACTTTGGAGGGCTGTTATCAACGTACTTAGCTGTGTTTTTGCTAGCTGCAGCCAGCTCTTTAGCAATCGGATCTTCCGAAAGTAATAAAGTCTGGATGGGCTGCGCTACTTTAGTAGCCGCATTTTTATCGGTGGCTAAATGGACTTCCAAGTCCTGCTTTACCCATGAAGGCGGAGCATAAGACACCGCCACTTCATCGGTCCAATGACCGCCCACGACATTTAACCAGCCACCTACGGCGATCAACAGATAAACCACCACCACCCACAGCGCAATAAAGCCTACTTTATTGCGCTTAAGCCGCTGCCAGCCTAATGCCCACAAACTTTTTGAAGCCGTTTCTGTTTGCAGACCCGGCATTGCTTCAACAATTGCATTCATTTCCATACTCCGGGTTTATTTAAGCTGAACGCGTGGATCAATCAATTTGTAAACCAGATCGGCCAACAAATTAAAAGCCATCGTTGCCATAGCAATATAAATTGTTACTGCTTTAATCACAGGAAAGTCACTTTTATTCACGGCCAGTAACACTTCATTACCCATGCCCGGAATACCAAAAAAGCTTTCCAGAATCAGCGCACCCATCATTAAAAATGGCAGCGACATCATCACCGTGGTCACCACCGGAATCATGGCATTCCGCAATACATGCTTGAGCATGATCTTGTGCTCGGACAAGCCTTTAGCTCGCGCAGTACGAACATAATCATTATTCATTTCTTCAATAAAAAAGCTGCGATAAAAACGAATATCCGGGCCAACGGAAACCAGCAAACCCATTAATAATGGTAAAGGCACATAAACTAATAAGTTGGTAATTAATGAATTCCCCCAACCCCGAACCGGAAATAATGCCAGCTCATAGCCCAGATAAAATTGGCCAACAATAATATAAACCAAGGCACTAATCGACATTGCAACTGTACACGCAATAGTTACAACGCGGTCTGTGAGCCCACCACGGAAATACGCCACTAGCGCAGCTAAAGGAATCGATACCAGCAAACTAACCACTAACAATGAACCAGTCAGTGTTAATGAAGGGCCAATACGGCTGGCAATCAAATCAGATACGGGCTGCTGTGTAGACCATGAAGTACCAAAATTGAGTGTTAACACCTGCTTCACAAAAATAAAGAATTGCTCGGGCAGTGATTTATTTAAACCCAATTGCTCCCGGATATTATTCAATACTTCATCGGTTAAGTTTTTACCAGCCAAAATCAGGCTTGGATCACCACCAACAACCGAAAATAAAGTAAATACCAGTAACATCACCCCCAGCATCGTGGGGATCATTTGCAGAATACGGCGAACCAAATAAGCGAGCATTATTTTTCCCCGGCCACAAGAAAGTCAAAAGTTAACATCATTTTTTAAGATCCAGATAACGCCACAATGTATTAAATTGTGGATGAGACTTCACACCCTTTACCCAGGAATGCGCCACATAATTCTTAAAGCGTGTATCACCCATCACCCAAGGCGTGTCACTCATCACAATTTTATGCATCTGATCATAAAGTGCATTTCTTTCTGGGCTATCAACCATTGTTTGAGTTGTTTCATACAAACGATCAAAACGAGGAGATTTATAGCACGCATTATTCGAACTTCCAGTGTTCTTGCCATAGAGCAACATGCTGAAATTATCACCATCTGGGTAATCAGCAAGCCATGCCGCACCTGCCATACCGTATGTGCAAGTCCGTAAAGATTTAATCTGCTCATTCCATTGCATGGAACGGAAATTCACTGCAATCTTTAAGGTATTAAATGTTTTTTGCCAATACTCATTCCACTGCTTATCTGTTGCTGTAGTACCAGTAATAAAATCAATAACTAAAGGCTGTCCATTTGGCAGCATTCGCTTACCATTTGAATCAATTTTATAACCAAATTCATCAAGCAGCGCATTGGCCAGTGCAGGATTATATTCTACTGCTGCTTTGAAGTTGGGATTATGCCCAGCAACTTCAGGCGGAATCACATACTGAACTTGAATGGCCTGATTTCGGCGAATATTTAAAATAGTTTCTGCCCGATTAAAAGACATAGCAATAGCGCGGCGTAAAGCAATTTTTTCCTTACTAAAACCACCCACCACAGGATCTTGCATATTAAATGTATTGTATGTAATTTCCTGCTGTAAGCCACGATGTAGCTGTATCCCTTTTTTCTTTAAATCAGCTTTTAATTCCACACGCCACGGATCTTTTGGATCAAGAATAAGCGAGCCACGAACCAGTGGCTGAGGAATTCCATCCAGAGAATCTAAATCACCATTTCTAAAAGACAGCCATCTTGGCTGATCTTCCTGAATAATGGAAACTTCTACCCTGCCAATTTCTGGAATGGTTTTTCCATTCATTTGTTTAGCCAGCAACTGATCAGCGGGGTTATCACTTGGCTTATAATTTATAACGACTTTACGAAAATTTGGATTTGCCGCTAAGGATATTGAAGTACCGGGCTTCCAGTTAGTCACCATATATGGGCCGGTGCCTACTGGATGCGCATTCGTATTGTCCGAATAAGCCTCAATCACTTCACGGGCAACAGCCCCCAGATGCGGCATGGCCAGCACATATTGCAAAGATGGATATGGCTCAATTAAAGTTAATTGCAAAGTATAACGATCAATAACCTTGATGCCTTCAACCGTCTGATCATAATCAAGCTTGCCATTTTTAGCAGATTTAACCCACTCATCTAAGCCGACAAATTTGCCACTAATTAAAAAACCATTAGGTGAGTTGGTAATAGGATCAACAAGACGTTTTAGCGAATAAACATAGTCTGCGGCTGTTAATTCACGTTTTTTCCCTTTAAAAACTGGGTCAGGCGAAAAATAAATACCGGGTTTAACATTAAAAGTTAATGTCTTACCATCGACACTGACTTTTGGCATTTCAGTTAAGGTATTAGGGATAAGCTTTGACGGCCTTACCATAAAATCGTAGGTAAGCATTGGATCGTAAACGTTTTCCGTAATAGAGCTTGAATAAACGTCTGATACTTTGGCTGGATCGAAACCCGTCTCAGGTGCAACAAAAGCCACCCGCAACACTTTATTCATATCCGCAGCTAATGCTGGCTGGCTAAATAGCGCCCCCGCTATGGCGATGCTTAATAGTTTTTTCATCACCGTCTCCTCTTCATCTCTTTAACAATACAATGGCGAATCGATCCATCTTTTGAATAGAAACATTCACCCTTATCTAAATAAATAGCCAGATGGATATTATTGCTTAGCCGTCTTGGTAGGTACGCCACGCTGACCAGTAATTTCTTGAAAGAAAGCATCGGAATTAGGCTTGCGGCCAATAAATTCTTCAACTAATTCCATCGCCGGGCGCTGACCACCATTTTCTAAAATCAGTTCGCGATAACGCTTGCCCTGCTTTACATCCATCACATTACTACCGTAAGCCGACAACATATCCAGCGCTAAGACTTCAGACCACATATAGCCGTAATACCCTGCCGCATAGCCTCCCACAATATGGCCGAAGGTGCCGGGGAATTCTGTACCCGCTACGTAACCCAGCGGCGTTTTACCTTCCATGGTCTGCCATACTGCCTGAGGGTCTCCCGCATCCGCTGCGGCTAAAGCCATATCGTAAGCGGAGTACAGGCCTTGACGGGCGTATTTGAGGCCACGGCCAAAGCGGCGGGCGTCATCCATTTTAGCGACCAGCTTAGGATCAATCGGCTTGCAGCTTGAACACGTATCGTTAAACAACGCTCCTGCTTCAGGGCGACGCGCCCATTCTTCAAACATTTGCGACGGTGCTTCCACAAAATCACGCTTCACCGAGGTACCCGCCTGCATGGTGTAACGTGTTTTCGACAACACGCCGTGCATGATGTGGCCAAATTCGTGGTAGAGCGTTTCTAACTCATCCTGATTAAAACCTTCGCGGCTAAAATTAGTGACTAAAACGCTAACCGGTGTTTGCCCACTTAAAGTGCTTACGCCTCTAACAGGGAAAGCCGCCGCATGCTTGTATTTGCCATCACGCGGGAAAAGATCGAGGTAAAAACTAGAGAGGTATTTTTTGCTTGTGCGATCAAATACATCGTAAGCGCGTACGTCTTTGTGCCATGTTTTTAATTTGGCATTCGGACGAAAATCAACACCATAGAGTGTGCCAGTGACATTCATCATCCAGGCAATGGTCGGCTCGGTAGGGAATTGCTCACGCACTTGCTTTTGATCAAGTTGATAGCGGCTGGCTTTGAGCTGCTCTTCATAAAACTGCACATCCCAGCGCTTTAACACGCTATCAGCCTTGCCGGTAAAGCGGGCTTTTTCCTGGCGCAGCTCTTCGATATCTGATTTTTCTAAAGTGGCAACACGGGCTTGCACATCGGCGAGGAAGGTATTGACTGCTTCTGGCGTAGCGGCCATTTTATTGCGAATAGCAAACGCGGCATAACTTGGGTAGCCGGTGAGTTGGGCAATTTGTTTTCTTAATTCAACCACTTCTTTTAAAATTTGCAAATTGGCCGCACCGCCAATCTTCATTCTACCGGTGTAATAGCGCTCACGCGTGACTTCATTTTCTGCATAGCCCATTACAGCATCAATTTCGGGATAATCAAATCCCAACACATAGAGACCTGCTGCATCTTTTTTGGCTGTGGCTAAAAAGCTAGCAGAAACGCCTTTTAATTCTGCGGCAGTAAAACTCATTCTGGCTTGGTTATCCCGCATATTGCGGGAGAAATCTTGTTGTAGCTTTTCTATTTTATTAAAAATAGCCGCTAATTCTGTACGTTTTTCTTTAGGTAAGTTAACACCGCGATCTTCAAAATTACTCAGTAAATCAGCACGTGCCTCAGCATCAATGGCATCTTTTGGCTTTAAAGCTTTAAACCGGCTATACAAAGCTTCGCTTTGCAAAACATCACTGATGAGTGCAGACATTTTTAAATTGCATGCATCTGCTGCCGTACGCACTGGCGTAGATGGGCTCACTTCAGAGAGCAAACCTGCGGGTCCCCCAAAGTGATCCAGATCCTGATTAATTCTATTCCATTCACCCAGTGTATTTACTGCATTTACTTTAGCCAGTGGCAATTTTTCTAATGCAGCAATTTTTATTTTTGCTTGGGAAATCGTTTGCTGACACTGGCGCGCTATATCGGCAGCATCAGGCAAAAGCAATGCGCCACCCTGCGCTGCAAATAGCGGAGCAGAAGAAAACAATACGGCGAGGCTCATGGCTATTTTGTTCAATTTATTCCCCAGCAAAGGTTAATTGGATGTTTATTAGCAAGTATTTTTAATCGGCAGACGTAGCAAAACTGGCACACGCAAACGCCTGCTGCCATTCAGTTTTATCTATTTTTTTGAGTAAAACAGGATAGCTGGGCGAAACCGCCCAGCTTTAAATTACTGCATAAATTGCTCGTGACCCACAATACCGATCTTCTTTACACCCAGCCGCTGCGAGCTGGCTAAGACCATTGCAACCGCTTCATAATTTGCGTCTTTATCAGGGCGAATATGAAACTCAGGCTGCACCGCTCTTTGTGAAGCCTCAGATAAGTTTTTTTCTAATGCAGCACGATCAGCCAAAGGAGCACCAGCCCAAGAAATGACATTATTGCTGCCAATATCAATCTGAACTACTTCCGGCTTTTCAGTTGCTTTAGAAGGCGAATTAACAGGCATATCCAATTTTACGGCATGCGTTTGAATTGGGATGGTGATAATCAGCATAATCAACAAAACCAACATCACGTCAATCAATGGCGTGGTATTGATTTCCATCATCATATCATCGTCATTACCACCAACTTGCATTCCCATAATCGTTCTCCACAGCGCATTTGCTGTCTAAAGAGTCAGTGAATCGGGCCAGCGATTTCAGTGAAATAAACCCTGGCCCAACCCTTACACACAGCTATTAATTTCTAGCGGGAGGCTCGGTAATAAAAGCGATTTTTACAATTCCCGCCCTTTGTACTGCCAAAACAATCCGCCCTACTGAGCTGTATTTAGAAGACATATCACCGCGAATATGGACTTCCGGTTGCGGATCCATTTTTGCAACTTTCACCAAGCGAGCCAGTAATTCTTCATCTGACTTCACCTGGCTGATATTCCAAAAAATATTACTCTTATCATCCACGCCCAAAATAATATTCTCAGGCTTGGTTTGCGTCGGAAGATTGACTTCTTTTGGCAGTGTTAATTGAATCGTTTGCGTTACAACTGGAATAGTGATCAAAAAGATAATAAGCAGAACCAACATCACATCCACTAATGGTGTGGTATTGATCGCTGAGATCACATCATCCTCTTGGCTAGATGCCCTTTGTCCTGGCCGCAAGTAGCTCATAATGATTACTTAGGTGTGCTAAGCAAATTGGTGTGCAAGCGAGCAGCTACGGTGTGAACCATTTCTACTACCAACTTGTTACGACGCACCAGCCAGTTGTAACCCAGCACCGCAGGTACAGCTACAGCCAGACCAATTGCCGTCATAATCAGCGACTCACCCACTGGGCCAGCCACTTTATCGATCGATGCCTGGCCAGAAATACCAATCGCTGTCAGCGCGTGGTAAATACCCCAAACAGTACCAAACAGACCCACGAAAGGTGCAGTAGAGCCCACAGTTGCAATCACCGACATACCTGCTTGCATCTGGCTGCTTGCATTAGCAGCCGCATCGTAAGTTGCCATTGAAACCCAAGTATTCAGATCAACGTTTTTACTTAATTCACCGTGATGCTCGCTTGCAGCATTAGCGCCAGCATGAGCCACGGAGCTGTAAATACCATCGTCTTTCAAAACTTTAGTTTTTGCCAGCAGCTCAGGACCGCGCTCTTTGAGCAACTCACGGCCTAATTTAATCAGGCGGCGCTGATCCAGAATTTTAACGATCGCTACATACCAAGTTGCAGCAGACATCGTCAGCAAAATAACTAAAGTACCTTTAGCAACGATGTCGCCCTGAGCCCACAGTGCTTCAAGCCCATATGGGTTTGCAACTGCAACAGTGGAATTCGCCAATACTGGCAGAGCACATGCTGCAGCCGCGGCTGCAAGCATAAAGAATTGGCGGGAGAACTTGGCCATGATTTAGATACTCCATAAAAAAAGTGAGGGGCTTAGTTATTCTTCAGTGCCGGCGGTAAAGCCAAACGTTTGCTCAAGAGTTGCTTCGTTTGAAGCGGCCTTACAAACATGCTCTTTCAGAGCCTGCTTAATTGCAGATTGAAACTGGCTTCGATATGTAGGAGGGATACTAGACGCGTATTTAATATTGGTTATATCACTGAGCTTCCCTTCGGAATTCACCTTAAACCAAACTGTAACGTCCCCACCAATCTGATCAGCATTAGCCTTTCTTGGGTACTCTGGCTGCCCTAACTTAGAACAATTCCCTGTTGCAGATATTGGGCCTGCAGGCGCTGGTGCTGGCGTTGCAACGGGCTGAGGCACAGCCGGAGCAGAGGGTGCTTTAACTTCCGAAGTTGCCTGAACCGTATTTGTCGACTGGGTAGTCGGTGCAACAATAGGAGGCGGAACATAAGCAGGCTGTTGTTGTGGCGGTGGAGGTGCAGTTTCCTTCACCACTTTTTCAATTTTTGGCGGTGGCGGCGGCGGTGGTGGCGGCTCACTGATCACAGCCACTTCAACTTTTTGCTGAATGACTTTTACCAAGTTTTTGCCCAAGCCGGTAAGAAGCGCATAGGCTACGAGCACATGCAAGGCAGCCACTCCAGCCAAGCCCACGGCACGACGATCACGTGCGTTCTGGCCAAAAGCTTCCACGATGCTCTCCTTTAAATAATTTACGAAATGACTTAATCAAATAATTAAGCGGCTACATGACTAAGATACGCTAGTCATTTAAATTTTTTTACTAGGGTTTACTCTAATTCAACCAATATAATTTCAGCAAAACCAGCAAGAATAAATACTTGATGGGGCAATTAATAAATATTAGTGAATAGAAAAAACCATCCAGTTGGCTTTTTAATTTTTAGACACAAATAAATGAGTTCTTGGGAAAAACATCCAAACAAGCACAACTCATACGCATCATAAACAAAAATAGTAACGAGTCAAAAAATGAAAAGTTATATCTTTATTCTTCATATAAAAATCATATATTGGCGAATAAAAACCTGCAGAGTCCACAGACCCTGCAGGCAACTCTTATATTAGAAAGAGTACTTACCACCTAATGAGAAGAAACGACCACGAACGCCGTATATATCAGCAAAGCCCATAGTGCTTGTACCCACATCCGTGAACGGTGGCATGCGATCAAATACATTCTTCACAGCAGCATCAATTTTAAAGTTCTTAAAACCAGTGTAGCTAACTGTTAAGTCTGTTTCTGAATGGCTTGGCACTTCACGCTCATCCGTTACTGGATCAGTGTTAGTCACTGGATCCTTACGGTTCACGAATCCTGCCGTTGTCTTAACAGAAACTACGCCGATCCAACCCGCTGTCTCAGCTTCAACACGGAAAGTGTTCCGCCAAGTTGGGTTATTAAATATATTTTTCCAATCTTCTTTTTGATTATCGCCATTTACCTTTTCATTCATTAGATAAAATGAATTGGTATTACCAATAATAAATGTGGCAATTGACGTTGGAATACGGAATTTAAGCTCTGTATCAATACCCTCAACAGTCAAGCCATTCATGTTCATCAAGCCAGTGTTAATAACAATGCCTCGAGTTTCGTACTTATATTCGCCTTTTTGAATGGCTTGCAGCTGTGTTGGCACATCAATCAAATCGGTTTTTTTAGTTTTCCACCAATCCATTGAGCCACTAAATGGACCATTCTCAACCACAACACCGATATTGAATGATTCGCCACTTTCAGGCTTTAATTTAGCATTACTGCCATTAAGGTAATACCCTTCTACCTTACAATTATCGCCAAGGTTCAAAGCTCTACACTCTTCTTTCAGCTTAACAGTGTAAGCCCCTTCATCCACCCCACCCTTTAATTGCTTAAGGGTGGGCATGCGGAAACTAGCAGTATACGAGCCTCGGAACAATAGCTCTGGGATTGGCTGGTAACGTGCAGCAATACGAGGCGATGCTTTTGAATCAGTATCATAGCTGTCGTATCGTAACGCAGCTTGTAACTCGAGCGTTTTATCCAGCGGAATAGATAACTCGGCAAAGACGGCCTTTGCATTACGGGACGCATCTACTGCAGCTTGCTGAATACTTCCAAATACGCCGCCAGCTTGCGATAGCGCATCAGGCGTATCTTTTAATGCTTCACGAGTAAAAGACGCGCCTACCGCGAATGCTAAAGCACCGCCTGGCAAGCTAATACCTGTTTCACCGCTAATCTTTGCATCAATAAATGAAAGAGTATTCTCTCCTTCGCGACGTGGCGTTACCTTAAGCGAATCAACAATAGCCTGATCGTTTGTAGTTGATGTGCCATCAATCTTGCCAGTGTTTAAAGCGTCATAAAACTTTTCAATATCAAGATAGTTACTATCACTGTTTGTCTGTTTACTTACGCCATGCCCCGCTGAAACACTCCAATCAAATCCTTTGAAAGCACCATCTAAACCCAACACAACCTGATAGAGGGAAGCCTCACGATCTGTAATCCGTGGACCGCCCTGTAAGAAACGTCCTTTGTAAGTATCTTTTGTTCCAGGAACAGGTAGAACACCTGGCGCAGGGTGCGCCTCAAAATGATCGTCACTCTTCGAATAAAAACCACTAGCAAAAGCTCGAATATCGTCTGTCAGGGCTATATTCGCCAACAACATTCCCGTCTTACGATCCGCACCGTTATACGCGGTTAAAAGCTCAGTGTTAAAATCAAAAACACATGAACCCGCTGAATTAATAGCATCTGTTGTAGGGCACGGCTTGTATGGCTTACCGTTTAAATTTCCTGTTGGCGCATAGGTACTGCGCTGATCACCACCACCAAAATGGCGGAAATCTGCAGATTTTGTCAAATCACGGTCTTTACGCATAATCGGGTCGCGCTTAAAGACATCAAAACTAGCAAACACATTAAAACCCTGCTCGCCTAAATCACCATAACCCCCACTCAAACCAAAACTTTTTTCAGTGCCATCTCCGCGACTTGACTGACCAAAGTTTGTACGAATTTCGCCACCTTGATAGTTCTTCTTGGTAATAAAGTTGACTACCCCACCGACCGCATCCGCACCATAAATCGCTGAGCCACCATCCTTCAAGATTTCCACACGCTCAATTGCCGCCACGGGAATCATATTTACGTCAACACCAGACGGAGAAGATGTATCACCAATAGCGCTTGTAGGTAGGCGGCGACCATTCAGCAAAACAAGGACATCACCCGCCCCCAAGCCACGCATTTTAATCGTAGAACTACCTGAAGCAGAAGGTGCATTACTGGTTAATTCACCTTGATCCATGATGTCCATGGAGGCTAAATTTTTAAGTAATTCATTAACAGAAGTCGCCGCGATTTTTTCAATCTGCTTGCGAGAAACCGTTTCAACTGGTGTAGAGCCTTCTTTCTTAATCCGCTTAATACTCGACCCAGTTACTTCAACGCGCTCAACTTTATTAACTTTTTCTTCTGCCTGAGCACTGATTGCCGCACCGGCACCGATTAAAGCGATCGCAACCGCTAATTGTTTCATCCGCATGAAAGCCCCCTGATTTTTAGACTTACAAATACTCACCGTAAAAGTGAGATTCCTCGCTCTGCTTGCCGCTGTCTTTGTGTCCGCGGCTTTCGCTAAGTAAAAATTACCATAGGTGAATGTTGTAAATGTAACGGTATGTAACCAAAACAAGGGGCAGGTGGCTTTAGTTTTAAATGTTGGTTTTTTGTTCTGTTTTGATGCAAATCAAGAAATGATCGGCAAGCTAGGGATACTCCTAACTTGAGTCGCTTACAGATAAATTTCCGTTTTTGAACTATTTTTTACAAGAAAAATAGCAATAAGATAAAATACTTATTTTAATTAAATCAACAAGATAGCAATCAACCCACCATAAAACCAATGACAATTAAGCATTGCATCAAAATTGTTTGTAAGCAAAACAAGCAGCAACCACTTATCAATAAGTGAGTGAAGCTCTATAATTGAAAGAAATTACAAGCATTTTTATGCTTTCTTTATGCTCTAGCTTGTACTATTAATACGTTTTCCCCAATAAAAACGGGGTGAAAATACTCAAAAATTTGTAGTTTTCAGCCACAATTTATTTATCTGCCATTACCTGCTTAACATTACAAATGAGTGATATCTACCACACTATTTACATAGTGCACCGCACCATAAAAGAAATATGAAATACTCAGGTAATCACTTTGTGCAGCAGCATAAAGTACGCCGAAATCAAACGATGGGCTGATGCAAGCGGGCTAGCCCTACTTTACCGGCTCAGATGGAATCGTTAAGGTCTAGTCCATTCCTTTTTGCAGAGCTAAATTATGAATTCATTTGTTAATTACCAATATAACGATGGCATTGCCACTTTAACGCTGGCCAATGGCAAAGTTAATGCTATTTCTATGGCTGTTATTGATGCTTTTAACCAAGCTTTAGATCAGGCCGAGCAAGATCAGGCGGTGGTTTTAATCACCGCAGCCGCGGGCGTTTTATCTGCAGGTTACGATTTGAAGGTAATGACTTCGGGCTTAGATCATGCTATTCCGCTCGTCACCGCTGGCTCCACGCTTAGCCGCCGACTATTGTCACACCCCTATCCGGTGATCGTGGCATGCCCGGGCCATGCTATTGCAAAAGGCGCATTTCTTTTGCTCTCTGCGGATTACCGCATAGGGGTAGCAGGGCCGTTTAGTATTGGATTAAATGAGGTGAAAATTGGCATGACCATGCCTTACACGGGCATAGAGATCGCACGCAATCGCTTAAGCCCGGCGGCATTTCAACGCTCGGTGGTCAATGGGGAGATGTTTAATCCGGAAAACGCTTTGGCTGCCGGATTTTTAGACTTACTAGTAGAACCGGAAGCTCTGGCCAGCAGTGCGCAGGCCGTCGCAGAATCACTCAAAAAAATAAGTATGAAAGCGCACAGAAATACCAAGCTTAAAGTGCGCAAAGAGCTGCTTGCCTCACTGGATGCAGCGATAGAGCTAGATAAAACAACGCTCAGCTTAGATTAAAGCCTGCCTAATCATTACAGCTTACGAAACAAGACTTCACGACCTGCAGACTATCTTGTTGCAGGTCTTCTGTAAGCCCATATTGCCTATCAACCAGGCCAGCGCTCACCCACTTGAGCATTGGCATACCAGGCCAGTAAATCAGCAACACGTGCCTCGCCCTCTTGGGGGCCCCATGGTGCGAAGTCTTCCTCGGCAATCGGCCTATACGGGCCATGCTTTACTTCAAAGATCACCCCGCCTGCATCAAGAGAAAGCACTGCATGCCACACGCCAGCGGCTGTTTCCAGCACGGCGCTCTCTTCTCCCAAGATACGGCGCTCAATCACATAGCCTGCTTCATCAAAATTCAGCACCACAAACCGCCCTGCCAAGGGATAAAGCAGCTCCCATGTATGCGGATGGCGGTGTGGACAAACCAGTGTATCCGGCTCCATTGCTATAGCCAGCCGCTGAATCGGATCGCTTAATTCGCCGTGTACATTAAAATTTGCACGGCGGCGTGGCGAAGTATGGGCCTGCCCTGCTAATTGCTTGATATCAAGTGAAGAGATTTGCTTCATATCATTATTCTGCAGCTACAGCCACAACACGGATCAGCACCGCATCACCCACCTGCACCACTTGTCCGGCGCGGATCTTGCATGCTTTACGCAGCTCTTGCTGTCCATCCACCTGCACAGCACCTGAGGCCACAATTTGCTTGCCTTCACCGCCAGAAGTCGCTACTTGGGTAATTTTCAGCAGGTTATGCAACTCGATAAATTCATTACTGAGTTCAACTTCAAATTCTTGCATTGCTTTATCTCTTGTTAATACTTCAATAAAGGCGGGATCATACCAGCTTATTGGCAAGGCGAAAAATCAGCCGGATAACCCGACGATTTACAGCGAATAAGGCAAGCCTGCACGTAAACGCCGCACAATACCTTGTAAATCCACATGGTGCTGAGATTCTAACCTAGAAGCTAAAAACAATAATTTGATCCAGTTTATTTTAAAATTTTCATCGTTACTGGCAAATACAATCACGTTATAGCTATGAAATGCACGGCAAAACCATACTTGGCCATTAAATACCCGCTTTAATCGCTCTATATAAATATTGAGCTTTGGATCAGTACCCCACAAATTAATCACCAAGACACCTTGCTCAGATAAAGCCATACGGCAGTGATCGTAATAAGACTCAGTGGCCAATACTGCGGGCAAGCCTTCTTCATCATAAGCATCGAGCATAATCACATCTGCTTCAGCCAAACCCTGAGTGATATAATCTACGGCATCGGTTTGAATAATTGTAAATCGTTCATTATCACGAGGGATTAAAAACTCATCACGAAGCGCAATCACGTCTTCATTGATTTCTAATGTGCTTACTTTGCAATCAGGCAGGTAGCGATAGCAATACTTGGGCAAAGATCCCCCGCCCAGCCCCACAATCAACACATGCTTTGGCTCTGGGCTAAACAACAAAAAGCCCATCATGGTTTGTGAATAACCTAAAGCCAGTGAATAGGGATCATCTAAATTCATTGCGCTTTGTATTGAATGGCTATCAAAGCGCAAGGATTTACAGCCATCTTCCACAGTAAGATAGAGTGATTTTTCAAGAGATTCAGAAAAGGTCATTGCAATATGCCTAAAGAACGAGCAAGCCCCCACAAACTATGGTTTTTATACCTGATCGAATGTCAGGATAATTCAATCTATACAGGCATTACCGTAAATGTGGAAAAACGCTATGCTGCACATGTAAAAGGAAAAGGTGCACGCTATACGCGAATCCGCCCACCACTTAAATTATTAGCCGTTATTGAATTTAGCGACCGCGCAAGCGCAGCCAGCACCGAATACACCATCAAACAATGGACACCATTGCAAAAACGCGAATTTGCCAGCAAACATCCTATTGTTTAATCTGTATTTACAAACAAGCTAGGATTTTGCCCTACTGTTTAATCCTGCTCTGGCTCAATCCGCTCCGCAATATGCCGGGATCTGGCTAACAGCATCAAGATGCCTGCTAAAACCATCAGCGCAGGGATAGAAAGCTTCAATCCAATAGCATGATAGTCTTTCAAATAAATAGCAAAGCCCGTAGCAATCAACATCGGGGCGGTCACCACGCTTGATTTATTAAGCCCCTCAACAGCCAGCACCGCAATCCCTGCCCCAATTAAGCCCAGAATAATCAAAGTACTTATTTGCGGCATCAGCTGCAGCTCGTTCACCAACCAGCCGCCACCAATGGCAATTAAAACAATGGGCAATACCGCACTCCGTTTTTTTTCCAACATAAGCCCCAACCTTTATTTAAGCCCATCACTTAACAACGCCTTAGCTATACGCCAGGCCCATTGCTTCCCGCACATCCCGCATCGTGTCGCGAGCCAAATCTCTGGCGCGCTCACAGCCATCGGCCACAATACTTTTTACTAATGTGAGATCTTCCAAATAAGGCTGGGCACGCTCCAGCATGGGTTTTTGTTCTGCCAATATGCCATCAATTACCGGCTGTTTACATTCAAGGCAGCCGATACCTGCGCTCTTACAGCCTTCCACCACCCACTTCTGAAGAGGAGCATCCGAGTAAACCTGATGCAGCTTCCACACCGGGCAGCGCTCTGGATCCCCTGCATCAGCACGGCGGGCGCGAGCCGGATCAGTCGGCATTTGCTTAATCTTTTTCACCACCGAATCAGCCGTTTCACGCAAATTAATGGTGTTGCCATACGATTTAGACATTTTCTGCCCGTCTAAGCCGGCTAAACGCGGTGCATCCGTCAGCAACGGCTGAGCCTCTGGCAAAATCATTTTGCCGCCGCCTTCCAGATAACCAAATAAGCGCTCTCTGTCACCATGGCTTAGATTTTGCGTTTCTTGCAATAGGGAACGAGCGGCTTCCAAGGCCTCAACATCGCCATCCTGCTGATACCGGGTACGTAGACCATCGTATAGCTTGCCTTTTTTCCCGCCAATTTTCTTAACGGCCGCTTCGGCTTTCTCTACAAAACCTAATTCTTTGCCAAATACATGATTAAAGCGGCGCGCCACTTCCCGCGTAATTTCGATATGCGGCACCTGGTCTTCACCCACAGGCACCAAATTACTGCGGTAAAGCAAGATATCTGCCGCTTGCAGCATGGGATAGCCCAAGAAACCAAAGGTATCCAAATCTTTATGACTTAACTTTTCAATTTGATCTTTATAACTGGGTGCTCGCTCCAGCCAGGAAAGCGGAGTAATCATTGATAATAAAAGTTGAAGCTCCGCATGTTCTGGCACGCGACTTTGAATAAAAATAGTGGCTTGTGCGGGATCAACACCCGCGGCAATCCAATCAATCACCATATCCCAGACATTTTTTTCAATCACCGCCACATCATCATAATTTGTGGTCAGTGCATGCCAGTCAGCCACCATAAATAAGCATGGGTACTCGCTTTGCAGCTGCACCCAATTCTTTAACACACCATGATAATGGCCCAGATGCAGCTTGCCTGTAGGGCGCATACCAGAAAGAACACGATCGGGAAACATTGCAAATCCTTAGCCGCAGAGCAGGTGGTTTATAAACACGCATCCACTTTACTTAGTCAGACAATAAAATGAATCAGGCGATAAGCCAAAGCAATAAACGGCGACATAATGCCGTTCAGCAGCCCCGTTGCCATCAGGCCAATTAATACAAATAAGCCATAAGGCTCTACCAAAGCGAGCTTAGCAGCCAAATGATCAGGCAATACTGACATCAACATGCGTCCACCATCCAGCGGTGGCACAGGGATTAAATTCAGCACCATCAGCACCACATTAATGCTGATCCCTGCTTGTGACATATAGGCTAAGGGCAATTGAAAAGAGCTGCCATCCATACCTTCTGCCAGTTTAAAGAAAAGCCCCCAGATAATCGCCATCATAAAATTAGCAGCAGGCCCTGCAGCAGCCACCCACAACATATCCCGCTTAGGATGGTTTAAACGCCCAAAATCCACCGGCACAGGTTTGGCCCAACCAAACAAAAAACCACCTGGCAGCATAAGAAAAATCAAGGGCAGTAAGATCGTACCAATTGGATCAATATGCTTTAGAGGATTAAACGTCACACGGCCTAATAAATAAGCCGTTGGATCGCCTAATCTTTTGGCAGCATAGGCATGCGCCGCTTCATGCGCCGTAATCGCAAACAAAACCGGCAATGCCATGACGGCAATTTTTTGAATCAGATTCAATTCCATTAAATGCCCTTATTTATTAGAGATGCTGCAAGGCAATGCGCCTTACGTCATCAACAGCAACTTTGGTCCTTGATCGAACCACATTCATGCCCAATGGCTCGCCAAAAAGTTTACTCACTCTTTTTATAAACCCAAGGGGGTTAAGCTGCCTTTTCCGGTGCGTAATAGCTCGCTTTCATCACCCGATAAATCCACGACAGTCGTTGGCTCCAAACCGCAATAGCCGCCTTCAATCACCAGATCAACATCATGTTCTAGGCGATCTCGAATTTCCCAGGCATCAGTTAAAGGGTCTTCATCACCTGGCAAAATCAAAGTAGACGATAAAATCGGCTCGCCTAATTCTTCCAGCATTGCTAAAGCAATCGGATGATCGGGCACACGCAAACCAATTGTGGATTTTTTAGGATGCCAGATGCGGCGTGGTACTTCTTTGGTGGCTTCGAGAATGAAAGTATAGCTACCAGGGGTAGTGGCTTTCAGAATACGGTAAACGCGGTTATCTACTTTGGCGTAAGTGCCTAGCTGGGATAAATCGCTACAAACCAAGGTAAAGTGATGCTTGTCATCTAGCTGGCGAATACGTTTGATTCGCTCTAAAGCATCTTTGGAATCAAGCTTACAGCCGATGGCGTAACAGGAATCCGTTGGGTAAACCACCACGCCGCCCTTACGAATAATATCCACCGCTTGTTTAATTAAGCGTGCTTGCGGGTTTTCTGCATGAATAGAAAAAAACTGAGACATTATTTAACCTGCTGAAATTGAAGAGGACATCGTCTCTGGGGGTAACCAGCGATGCCAAACGGGCGCACAATCCATAGGCAGATCAGGATTTAGGCCCGGCTCACGCGCACCTTCGCCGGTTGCGTGATAATCCGTACCACAAGAGGCCAAAAAGCCAAATTCTTGCGCTAATCTGCCAAATCGCGCCGCATCGGGGATGCC
This sequence comes from Janthinobacterium sp. B9-8, assembly GCF_000969645.2. Classification (NCBI taxonomy): domain Bacteria; kingdom Pseudomonadati; phylum Pseudomonadota; class Betaproteobacteria; order Burkholderiales; family Oxalobacteraceae; genus Janthinobacterium; species Janthinobacterium sp. B9-8. The sequence goes on along the minus strand of NZ_CP014222.1, from coordinate 753,557 downwards.
GTGGCAGCCTGAAACCACTTCAATGGCTTCGCCACCAAGGCGTTTATATTCGGTGAGCAACACTCTGAGTGTTTCATTACCCATTTCATAACGCGCAGGGTGGGCCAGTACAGCAACACCGCCCGCGCCAGTAATCCATTCAATCGCCTCGTGCAATCTAGCCCATTCGTGCTCAACAAAGCCGGGTTTGCCACGCACCAGATAGCGCTTAAACACCGTGCCCATATCTTTACACACACCGGTTTTAACTAAATGGCGGGCAAAGTGCGCACGGCTCAGGATTGCTGGATTATCTGCATACTGACGAGCGCCTTCTAAGGTGCCATGAATGCCCACCTTATCCAGCTCGGCCGCCATACGCTCGGCTCGCTCACCACGGCCAGAACGCACGCTAGCCAGCCCCGCCAACAGCGCTTCATTATTGCGATCAAAGCCAAGGCCAACGATATGCAAAATATGCTTGCCCCAGCTCACTGATATTTCTACGCCATTAATAAACTTCATCCCTAATTGCTGGGCTTCGTCTTCTGCCTCGGCAAGGCCACGCGTTTCATCATGATCGGTGAGTGCAAATAATTGGCATCCGCGATCAAATGCTTTACGCACCACTTCACGCGCAGGAAGCAGGCCATCGGAATGGTTTGAATGGCAATGTAGATCGACGGGGGTCATGCTTTTTCCTTGCTAATACAGCTAAATGATGACTTCAAAGTATCTCCTGATTATAAAGATACTTCAGCTTAAAGCTGAGAGGGCAAAATATCGAACCACAGAGAGCACAGAGTTTCACAAAGAAACTAACGATTTAATGCCTTTCTCTGTGAAGCTTTGCGTCCTCGTTTTACCCTGTGGTTCAAGGTTTAGCTCTCTATCAAGGCTAAATAATCTTACTGATCAGGAGGCGTTAGCCTCGCACGGGGGAAGGCAAACCCATCACGCAGGAAATACGCCGGTCGAAAGATAGCGGTCCCCGCGATCACATACAATGGAAACAATCACTGCGTTTTCTACTTCTTGCGACAATTGCAAGGCGGCGGCCAAAGCACCACCCGATGAAATCCCTGCAAAAATGCCTTCTTCTCTCGCTAGGCGACGCGTGGTTTCTTCGGCAATGGCCTGATTAACTTCCATCATGCGATCTAATTGAGAAAAATCACAAATAGCAGGAACATATTCCACGGGCCATTTGCGAATCCCCGGAATTTGCGCGCCATCGCAAGGCTGCACACCCACCACTTGCACGGCTGAATTCTGCTGCTTTAAGTAGCGGCCCGTACCCATAATCGTACCGGTCGTCCCCATGCTGGAAACAAAGTGGGTAATCAAACCCTGAGTATCCTGCCAGATTTCTGGCCCTGTGCTTTCAAAATGCGCTAGCGGATTATCGTTATTGGCAAATTGATCCAGCACGATGCCCTGCCCTTTTTCCACCATTGTTTGCGCCAAATCACGCGCGCTTTCCATGCTTTCTTCCAAAATTACTTCCGCACCGTAGGCTTTCATGCTTTGCACGCGTTCGATACTGGCACTCTTAGGCATGATTAAAACCATTCGATACCCCATCACGGCAGCGGCCATCGCCAAGGCAATACCTGTATTTCCCGAAGTCGCTTCGATCAAAGTATCGCCTGTTTTTATATCTCCCCGTAGCGCTGCGTGCCGAATCATGGATAATGCGGGCCGGTCTTTAACAGATCCAGCGGGGTTATTACCTTCAAGCTTTACTAAAATAATATTGCTGGTGTTGCCAGGCATCCGTTTCAAACGCACTAAAGGCGTATGGCCGACAAAATCTTCTAGATACTTAAACATGCAGGGCTCCATAATCTTAGGCCGATTATACCCGTGCCTGCCCGACTAGCACTCAACAAGTAAGCTAAGCTGAGCGTTTAAGACCGTATTAAAGACTTAAACATCGTTAATTTGCTTTCAAGAACAGGAAATATATTATGAGCAGTTCATCCCGCGACGGCTTCACCTCTACCTTTGGTGTGCTGGTTGCCACCTTGGGCTCTGCCGTCGGCCTTGGTAATATCTGGAAATTTCCTTACCTGACAGGCACGAATGGTGGTGCGAGCTTTCTATTGGTTTATATCATTGCTACGCTTTTAGTTGGCTTACCCGTCATGATTACAGAAATCATGCTAGGCCGGGCATCCCGAGCTAATGCGATCACTACCTTTGAAAAGCTAGCTCCAAAAGGCCAAGGCGCATGGAAATTGATTGGCTATATGGGCGTGGCTGCTGCAGTGCTTATTCTGGCCTTTTACACCGAAGTAGCCGGCTGGGTTTTTGCCTATATTTTTAAAGCGCTTTCCGGGCAACTCGGCTCTACCGACCCCGCCCACACCAAAGCTGTATTTGGCGAATTGGTTGCCAATCCACAATCGGCTTTGATTTGGCAATGGATTGTACTGGCCTTTACCGGTGCCATTATTATGTGTGGCGTATCCAAAGGCATTGAGGCCGTTAGCAAAAAACTGATGCCGGTATTGTTTTTACTGCTCATTGCGCTTTGTATCCGCAGCCTGACTTTACCCGGTGCAATGCGTGGCCTTGAATTTTTATTTACCCCCGACTTTAGCAAAATCAATGCGGGTGTTATTTTGACCGCAGTCGGGCTGGCTTTTTTCAAGCTATCTATCGGCATGGGAACGATGCTGACTTACGGCAGCTATTTCCGTGCTGAGCAAAATATTCCACTCACCGCCACTCGTGTGATGTTTGCCGATCTAACTGTTTCATTGCTCGCTGGGATTGCTATTTTCCCTGCTGTATTTGCTTTTGGCTTTGAACCTGCAGCCGGCCCATCGCTCGTGTTTATTACGATTCCAGCGGTATTTCACAGTATGCCTGGCGGCAGCATCTTTATGGCGCTGTTTTTTATCCTAACGGCCATTGCAGCCACTGGCGCGATTCTTTCTATTTTAGAAGTGCCCGTTGCCATGCTGATTGAGCGCTGCAATTGGAGCCGAAAAAAAGCCACCGCAATCAGCCTGTTGACGATTGTTCTCTTTGGCCTGCCTGCTGCGCTATCACAATCTCTTACCGCCAACTGGAAATTATTTGGCCTCAATGCTTTTGATTTATTTGACTATATCAGCTCAAATATTCTGATGCCGGTAGGTGGTATTTTAATTTGCCTGTTTGTGGGCTGGTCTTATGGATTGCCTAAGCTAAAAGATGCGCTATCTAATGGCGGAACTATAAATAATCCAACGCTGATTAAAGTACTGTTTGTTTTGCTGCGCTATATTGCACCGCTTTTAATCGGCATTATTTTATTAAATGGCTTTGGTTTAATTTAAACGCCATTCAAAAAAGCATCGTGAGCAGATCCTGCCCAAGCCTATCAACCCAAGAAAATCCGCGGGACATCATGCTTTTGTAGCTTGGGTTAGCTGGTTTATTCGCCGATTGGGGCGGATAAGCCAGCGTAACCCAACATTTAGGCGCAAAAGATGTTGGGTTACGCGATATATCTGAGCTTGGTAAACCTCAGACGCAGACGGCTAACCCAACCTATAAATTCCCTTACGTTGACAGGATTAAAATCAAGCCCACGATACTTCTAAGCTGGCCAAGCTATTTTTCTAACTAACATAGCAATCATCAGCGCGCCCAGCGCCACCAAAGCCAAACCCCAAGTCAGGCTGCTGATATGTGCGATAAAGCCAATCATCGGTGGCCCCATCAAAGCACCAATCGATCCCATCGTCGTTACCGCAGCCAAGGCCACAGCGCCCTGTCTTGCTGCTGCCATATAAACACACGGCGATACGGCAGCCACACCTAAGCCCACCAAAGCAAAAGCAATCAACGCGGGAATAATCCCTCCGACAGCCAAACCAAGTAACAAGCCCACACCTGCAAAGCTACTCCCCACCAGCAACAGTTTGCGACTTCCCCAGCGCACACGCCAGCCGTCACCAAACCAGCGTGCCAGGAGCATTGCGCCAGAAAAACTTGCCAAGCCCAGCGGGGCAACCCATTGCTCCGCATTTAAATCATTGCGTAAATACAGTGCAGTCCAATCGACCATTGAGCCTTCAACAATGGTGCCGAATAAGGCCGTTAAGCCCAGCAAAACCGCCATTCCTGTAGGCAAGGAAAAGCGCTTTCCTCCCGATACTGTGGATTCAGAACGATCGGCCAATAAACGTGGTGAAGCCCAAAGTACCGTACCCCAGATCAATGCCGCCACAATACATAAATGCAAAGATAAATCTGGCGAAATCCCCGTCATCAGAGATGCAAACAATGCCGCAGCCAAGCCACCCAAGCTAAATACAGCATGCAGCCTTGACATAATCGGCTTGCCATTTTCTAACTCCACCGCTACGCCTTGCGCATTCATCGCCACATTTAAGCAGCTATGTGCCACACCCTCAAATGCCATAATCGCCAAAGCAAAACCATAATTTGGAGCAAAAGCCAAAGCAGGTAAAACCAGAGGCAAAGCCAGCCCAGCGCCCAAGCACACTTTTTTTGATCCAAAACGCTGTAATACAGCCGTTGTCACAGGAAAAGAAAAAACAGCGCCCAAGCCTGCCGCCAAGAGCAAAAAACCAACTTGGGCTGGATCTAAGTTAAGTTGTGATTTAATGGCAGGTAAACGAGAAGCCCAGCTACCGTAGTTAAAACCGAGGGCAAAAAAAAGTGCGGCAACAGCGTAAGTTGCTGTTTTTAAATGATGGCGAAGCATGGATTTACTCTGGCTGATCGTCGACGAGGGGCGGTAAATCAAAAACAGGCACAATCGCTGCTTCTCCGCGTTCCAAATGATAAACGAAGGCCAGCAATTCGGCGATGGCGCGGTACAGCTGCGGAGGAATATGTTGATCTAAATCCACTTGCATCAGCATCGCCACCAACTCTGGCGATTCATGCACAAATACGCCAGCCTCTTGTGCACGCTCAATAATCCGCTCGGCCAGCAAGCCCTGACCTTTGGCGACAACACGAGGAGAGCTACTACCTTGCTGATAAGCAAGCGCAACCGCTTGCTGACGAGTACTACTTAAACGTTTACGTGACATTCATAGGCTCTGCATTCACCACCACCTGACTAGATGCCAGTGTTAAACCTGCGGCTTCAAAGCGATTTTGTAAAGCGGTGGTTTCTGCCCGGATTTTTTCAGCTGTTTCTGAAGACGCTTCAAAACGTAATGAAAACTCACCATTGCGCAAAACAGCAACAATGCCGATATCGCCCAGATGCGGCAGCTGTAAATCAAGCCGTGATTGCCAGCTGCGCGGGGCTTCATCTTGCCCACCGCTGGCCTGACGCTCCTTGTCTGCTTCCACTTCCCAGCGTAAAGGCTGACCAGGCCATGCCTCTCCCATCCAAACAATGGGCCTCTGCTCTAGGACATCCAATTGCTGCTGAACCAAATGACGCAACGTGGCATTGGCCTCAGGGGCCAGCGCGGCTTTTTCACTTGCAGGCGTACTCTGCGCAACAGCCTGCTCCTGCTTTGCCTCAAGACCTTGTAACGGCAATTTACCAAGCCCTGCCTGAGGCTCTTTCAACAGAGATTGCAAAGGCCGCTCACCATTCACCCACTCGGCCTGATGAGACTCATAAAATAAGCCGCTATCTGCTAATTTTTGCGAAAGCTTACCCGCCAAACTCGCTGTATCCGGCGCACCATCAAACAGGGGTGCATGAGCTAAAACAGCCACCCCGTCTTTTGCTGGCTCGCCCTTGCCTAATAAAGCGGATAAAAAACGAGCACCCTGACTCAAAGCCATTTCTTGTGGCAAAGTAGGCTGGGGGGACACCCCAGTACTAATAGAGAAAGAGAGTTTTGGGCCGTTGCTCACCACGGTGAGATCCAACTTTTCACCCGGCTCAGTGTTTCTAGGTAAATTGAGATCAAGCAGCTGGTCTTTAATCAGCACCGCAAAGCGGCCATTAGGCAATAAGCCAGCCACCGTGGCATGCACGCGCTCGCCCACCGTATAACGCACATCATCGGCAGAGATACGCGTAACCTCAGCCACTCCCTCTTGTGCATTGAGGTAATGCTGAACCAAGCTGATTGGGCTAGTACCGGGTAACATGATTATCTTTGCGTGCTCGATCGATAAAGGGCCACAATTAAATCAGCCTCACCACGCGATATGCCACATTGATGAGCAACGCTGTTTGAATCTGCCCCCAGTTTAGCCAAGCGAATAGCATGGCTGTATGGACTCTCTTTGGAGTCTAAAACCAATTCAGCAGGCTGGCTCCACTCTGCTTGCGTTGCAAGCAAACGCAATTTAAGCGCATCCATCTCAAAGCGCAGCTGAGCAATTTCCTTCCGAAGCAATTCAGCCTCAAGCGGATCGGTGCCCACACTTCGCTGTGCAGATGCTTTACGCATAAACAGGAGTAATTCAGCCACATAAAATAAAATTAATATAAGGCTGATATAAAGTAACTGCACCCAGGTAATGACGATGCCATTCATAAGACGATCTCCCCCGCCGGGGCTGGCAGGTCATTATTAGACGTCATACGCGCGTTGTAGTTTTCCGGTGTTATGCATATTTTGCAAAAGTGTAGCCAGCTCCCCACGCTGAGTTACTGCCTTTTGCTCTAGCTCTTCCACGTCTTGATTGCACTTTTGCAAAAGCTCAGCAAGCTGCTGTTGCTCCAAGCCAGTTAACGCGCCCCATTGAATCATAGGCAAATTCGCGCTTAATTCTGCAAATAATTGCGCTTGCAACAACATATTATCCCAATCTTGGGCCTGAGCTGCAGACAGCATTTTGGTGACACACACACTTAATGCCGAATAGGCCTCAAAATCAGATGCGGCCATAGCTTAATGCGCTCCGGTCTTGCTCATCACGTTCAGCGGCAGGTGCTGCAAGCTCTACCTTACTAAAGCCAATTGACAGCCAAGCATCTTTTAATTGCTCAAGCAGGGCCAGCATTTCATCTAGACGCTCGGGCACGTTATTGATATTGGCCTGCAGCAGCTCGAAGCTTATGTAGTCATACAAAGCATCTAAATTCTCAGCCAGCTCGCCGCCGTTTTCCTTATCCAAAGCCAAACGTAAACCATCTTCAATAATCGCAATCGCCTTAGAAATCGCCGCACCTTTTTGCGCAATAAGACCCTGCTGCATATAAATTTTACCCAGCTGAATCGCTTTAATAGCCCCTTCATACAACAGCACAATTAATTGGTGCGGGCTGGCAGATTCAACCACCGTATCTAGGCTGGTTTGCCCATAAGCAGAAAGCGCTTTTTTGACAGCACTCATAGAAATAACTCTCTTGAATAATTCAGGAAATACAGGCTCATCATGAACTTTAGTTAAATAGCCACAACACTTAAGGCCCTATGCGGGCCGTGCTTATTTTGACAAGCCAGCAAGCTGTGCAGTTAAGTTATTACTGGTGCTTTTCAAGGTTGCAATCGCAATGTCCATGGCAGTAAATTGCTTACGATACAGCGCTTCAGTGGCATCATACTGGCGATTCATGCGCACTCGCTTCTGCTCCAGCTGCGTAATACTACTAGTTACCCCTTGTGTTTGCTTCGCCAGAAAACCAGAATTTTCTTTCAGCATACCCTCAAGTGTTTTATCTAGGGAATAGGCAACACCACGGTTAAACGACACATAGCCATAATCTCCTGCCGTACTGGCCGTTACGATTAAATTCATACCTTCGCTCAAGCCTGTACCTGTTAAAGCTTGCCCAACCCCCTTCGCAGTTTCTCCACCAATTTTCCCCTCTACGTCAGTGCCCCTGTTATATCCGCCAACAGTTAGTCCAAGCGTAGCAGCGGTTGTGCTCGTACCCACATCACCTGTACCCGTAATCTGTATTTCAGATTTACTGCCATATTCTGAAGAAAAAATATCAAACTTACTCGTCAACTCATTAAACACTACACCAACAGTTTTACCTGCTTTAGATAAAGTCTCATCCCCATTAATTTTAGATTGCATTTCAGCAGCCAAATCAGCCATCGTGGCATAATTGCCTTTAGTTAAAGCAATTGTCTGACTTGAAGTACCATTTACCGACAGCATTAAAGTTTTATTATCATCAGTAATTTCAACAGGATTAGCTGCTGTTGTCATCGGCAAAACCATTGAAGTCGTTGTTCCAGACCGCAAGCGGCTAATATCAAAGTTTTTACTGAGGCTATTAAAAACCACGCTGACCGTGTCACCTGCAGTATAAAGTGTGCTATCTGCTTCAATTTTCGACTTAATCTGAGCAGCCAAAGTGTCCGTTGTATAATTATTATCATCCAGCGTTAAATTAGCTGTCACTCCATCCAAAGTAACGGCCTTACTATGGTTACTGACATCGACTTTAAAAAAAGATAGAGCTGATGCAGAAGCGTATTTAGCCTGAGCAGCAGGCGTAGTTACCTCTACAGCATAATTACCCGCTTGTGTTGCTAATGATCCAGATAAAAAAGTAACTTGGTTATTACTGGCCACACCATTCACAGTAAACAAATTAGCGACATCATTTGGATGACTAGTTATTGCTGCTTGCAATTTTACTTCATTTAAAACCAAATCACCTTTAGGTGATGCGCCACCAACAATTACGCCTTTTGCGTCGGTTGTATAGCCACTAAAAGACACACCAACATCACTGAGAGATTTAAAGTAACTACCCTCGCCTTGCATCTGATTAACAACTGAACGCATCTGATTTTGAATTGCACGAATAGATGATTCGCCATTGAGAGGCGCTGCTTTTGCCGCCGAAGCTCCATTACCCGGCGTATAGCTCGAGACTTCTTTCAGTATTTTATTAAGTTCGTTATATGCTTTAACAAAACCCTTAATAGAGTCTTTAATCCCATTTAAATCAGAACCCACAGTAATCGTTGTAGGTGCCAGCGTAGTCGCCCCCGTACTCGTAGGTGAAGAGACTTTCGTTAAATTAATAGTTAAACCTTGAATTGCATCACCCACTAAATTTGTAGGTTTAGATACACTAATACCATCAATTTTAAATTTTGCATCTTTAGCCGATTGTGTTTCAGCTAAATTACGAACCCCTGCCGGATCATAAGCCAGAGCAGATAATCCACCTGTATCTGTTGAGTTACCATCAGCATCACTCACCGAAATTTTCAATGAGTTTTCAGCACCCGTTTCTTTACTTGTCAATACTAATCTATTACCTGTGCCATCATTTAAAATGCTTGCACTAACACCCGTATTATTTTTACTATTATTAATCGCATCGCGAACACCACTTAATGTGTTATTTTTTCCATCAATCACAATAGAAAAAGCCGCTTTTTTAACATTAGCATTCGCAGTAAACGTATCATCCGCAGTTGAATCTGTATTTTGTGTATTAACCGTACCAAACTGAATAGTCAGCGTACCTGTACCAATACCTGCATTTGGGCTGCTGAATGCAGTAGAAGTCAGTTTTTGATTTTGTGCCAGTTGGGAAACTTCTAGGCTATACGAGCCAGGCTGAGCCAAGCTACTTGAGCTAACCGTTGCAATTGAAGCGTCCGCTAGCGAAGCTGATGTGCTTTTAAACCCCTGCACACTAGAAAGACTTTTGACTGATGTTTGAAAAGCAGACAACGCACTTTTCACTGAACCAAAAGCAGAGATTTTTGATTGGTACGACGCTTCCTTAAGCAATAAATCTTTTAACGGTGCTTTTTCCGCGGTCATAAGCTTATCGATCAGCCCATTTAAATCCATTCCTGAACCTGAGCCTAAAGAAGAAATTCCAGCCATGACGCTCTCCCGTTTACATATATGCTATTAATCGGCAAATTATGCCCGATCTTTAATTAATAAACCTTGAAATCGATCAATTGCCTTGGCAATAGAGATTGCTTCTTCGCTTGGAAACTGACGAATCACTTCTTTGGTTTTTATATCAATCAGTTTCACGATAGGCAATTTAGTTTCTTCTTCAACCGAAAACTGTAAGGTATTAGAGAATCCTTGTACAGCCTGATTCAACTTCTCTATCGCCTGCTGAACATCTTTCGGATCTACTGCGGGCTTTAAAGCTTGCACCGCATCAGGGCTAACTTTAACTGGCTCAGCACTCACCACTTTTGCTAAGTCACTGGGCGCATCATGAAACCGCTCGCTCACACTTTTAGCAGCAACGGGAGAGGGCGACACGAGCGATGATGTAGATTGAATATCCATGATACACCTTCCTGTAGAAATGCCCCGACAACACAGGTTCGCCGGGGCCTTACTTATTTAAGTCAAACTTAAACTTAACCGCGTAGCAAACTTAACACTTGGTTAGGCAAGGCATTCGCTTGACCTAACATTGCCGTACCTGCTTGTTGCAATACCTGAGCCCGTGTCAGTGCGGCAGTTTCACTTGCGAAGTCTGCATCTCTGATTCGACTTCGTGCCGCACTCATATTCTCTGACGTTGTTGCCAGATTATTAATGGTAGCAGTGAAGCGGCTTTGCAGCGCACCAAACTTGGCACGTTGATCATTTACAGTCGACAAAGCGTCATCTACAACACGTAAAGCTTGATTTGCCCCTTCAACCGTTGAAATATCTAGCTTTTCAACTGTTTTAAGTGTTGAAGCATATGCAGTTCCCGAACTTAATACAGAACCGCTAGATGCAACAGACCCTGTGCCCCCAATCGCCAACACCCCAGAAGCAAACGAAGCTCCACTTGTAGTAACCGAGTAAGAACTGGAAGAGTTCAACACCACCTGACCACCAAAAATCGCCAGACCAGAGCCCGCAGCAGTACTTGATATACCTGCCGCGCTACCACTAGACATGAACTGAATGGAGCCACTAGATGCCCCGACATCCATATCCCACTTAGTCACTGCACCACCAAAACCACTTGCGTTACTTGGATCGCCAATAGCGATGTTTGATCCATCCGCAGCAACCAGCTTCAAGGCATAGTGTGTTTGGCGATCAACCGTTTGGAATGTGGCTAATTCCGCGGTAATCCCCGTTTTCGAAGATTTTGAGTTAAAGGCCTGAATGGCCTGTGAATACTCATCTGCATCAATCGTGCTGTTATTGTTCAAATCGGTCACATTGAATGAAACAGATTCGAAAGTACTGCTTTTTGATGCTGCCGTTATGCTGTATGAGCCCGAGGCCAAACCTAAATTAACTTCTGTACGCGCAGTTGCAGTAACACCTGTCCCTGCAGCATTAATTTTATTGGCAATGTCCTTAGCCATATCAGTACCTGAGACAGAAATTGTTGTCCCATTAATACTAAAATCACCACTTGCTGACACAGCCGCGCCATCTGCATTGACAACACCCGATGCACCGGCCGTTACGCCGTTTGCTGTCGCTCCGGACGTTGAATTTGTAATGGCTAAATTCCCTGTACCATTACCTACACCCATTTGATAAGTACCATATTGATTGGTACGCAAATTAGCTGTATTGGCAGAAATCGTTTGGTTAGTATTGGCACCTACCTGGTAAGTAGCCGCTGTAAAGCTACCATCAAATAATTTCTGGCCGTTGAACTCAGTTGATGTGGCAAAACGATCAAGCTCTGACACCAGCTGTGTTACTTCAGAGTTAATCGCCAAGCGATCGTTCGTGGTGTTAGTGGCATTGGCAGACTGCACAGCCAATTCACGTACACGCTGTAAGATATCGCCCATTTGCCCTAAGGCGCCTTCACCCGTTTGAGCCAGTGACACGCCATCATTGGCATTGCGCTTGGCTTGATCCATACCGCGAATCTGTGATGTAAAGCGCTCTGAAATTGCCAAACCCGCTGCATCATCCTTCGCGCTATTAATACGCAGACCCGAGGACAAGCGTTGCAGAGAGTTAGTTAAACTCATGGACGACGTACCTAAGTTACGCTGTGCATTGAGTGATGGTACGTTGGTGTTAATGACTTGAGACATGATGCTTACCCCTTGCTTGTCCTAGAATCGGTGCTTTAGTGTTTCAGGCATATAAGTAAGCCCTTGTATGCTGTATCGGTAGTAATCCACCAAACTTTAGGGCTAGATGTAATCTTTTTTAACCAGCTGAAAGCTAACTAGGCAACCACGCTTCACGCCACGTCTCCAAATTATCTCCCTCAAGCATCCAATCTTTTAATACTGCAGTTTTTAAAGCATCTCCGCGCTCAGCGGCGGCATCCAAATCAGCCAAATGATCTCGAATCGCATCTACCCAGTCTTTATGCTTATTTTTCACTCGCACAACAGGCAGATCACCAAAATACGGGGCAATATCGGTGCAAATCACAGGAAACCCGCAAGCGCCATACTCTAATAAGCGCAAATTACTCTTACATAAATTAAACGTATTGTGCTCAAGCGGCGCCAGAGCCAAATCGAGATTTAAGCTAGCAAGCTTGCTAGGGTAATGCTCGATTGGAACGCCAGAATGAAACTCATGCACAAAAGGCCGTAGCTTATCTGGACACATTCCAAAAAATACCCACTCCACCTCTGCAGCCAAAGCCTGAACAACACTTGCTATTAACTCTAAATCGCCGGTATGGCTAATTCCCCCAGCCCAACCCACGCGCGGCTTCTTACCGACCCTTCGGGCCGCTGACAAAGCCCCCCAAATAGAAACAGGAAGATAGTTATTAACCACATGGATCTGTGCATGCATGCTTTGATAAGCATTAGCTAGCTCACTCGTCGACACCACAAATCGGTCGACAAAAGTAAGCGCCTTACGCAGGGACTTAACAATATCCTTAGGCATATGCTCGCGATGCGCGCTTTTGAGCGGTAAATTTGGCAAATAGTCATCTAACTCGTAAATCTTGAATGCAGGCGAACACAGCTTCGAGCGCCGCAGAAAATCAATCTGCCCCTCGGTAATTTGTCGCTGATAAACAATCACATCAGGTGCTAGCTTGGCCAGCTCAAACACAGGGTAAAGCTCTAGAGCAATGACACCCGATATTTTCAACTCATCTTCTAGAGCAGCAAATGGCTGAAAAATACGGTAGCGACCGCAGCCCATCTGATCTGCCGGATGACAAAGCACAGAGGGCACTGGTCGCCAACTTAAAGGCCGCCATGTCAGTAAAGAGCGCTGCTCCAGCTCAAAACCAGCACCACTTAAGGTTAAGTTTTTGTTATAAGCAGGATCATTCCCTATCTCAAACAACCACTTGTTATACATCGCCGTTTGCTCACCCTCAAAACGCTTTTGCTTGGCAACGACAAGATCTGGATCAACTGCATTCTGACTCACACTTCCTTCGTGCATCACAACCGCATAAGGCGTCCATACCGTGAGGTACCCCAGCTTTCCAACTTTCAGGCATAAATCAACGTCGTTATACGACACTTTAAAGTCAACTTCATCCATGCCCCCTGCTTGCTCATAAACCGATTTACGAATCATTAAGCAAGCAGCCGTCACTGCCGAGTAGTTTTGATCCAACTGCAAGCGGTGCATATAGCCAGAGTCTTCTAATGTTGTACCCAGGCAAGGATGATCTGCCGGCCCACGCAAACCGAGTACTACACCTGCATGCTGCACAAGACCTGTAGGGTAGAGTAGCTTTGCCCCAACAACCCCTACTTCTGGGCGTTGAGCATGATGCAACATCGACTGCAACCAATCCCCTTCAACAATCGCAGTATCATTATTTAGCAAGACAAGATATTCACCCTTTGCCTCATTCACTGCCATATTATTCATTGCAGAAAAATTAAAGGCATGAGGATAAGAAATAACACGAATCTTTTCCTCACAAATCAAAGCAAGGCTATTTAAATAGGCTTTAGCCTGTAAGGTTTCACTTTGATTATCAATAATAATAATTTCATACGACAAGTATGTTGTTTTTTCTAAAAGACTTTCAACGCACCTCTGCAACATACCTAATTGATCCTTGCTAGGAATCAAAATACTCACTAAAGGCTGAGCCTCATGTTGATAAACAATACGCAAACTACCTTCAATCCGAGCACCAAGCAGCAACTCAGCGTCAACCTGCCAACGCTGCAAATGAGCATGCACGGCCTTTGCAAACGCCAATTGGCGCAACTCACTACCAAGTGCGCGTGCATCATTTAGCTGAAGATGGCAGACAATCTCTGGCACATGGCCGATACATTGCGGGCCTGATTTATCTAATACTCGCAGAATTAAATCAAGCTGCTCAGCCCCATCAACCTCTAAATCCAGCCAATTTATCGCACTCATCGCAAGCCGACGAATCACAATAAACCCATCGGCGTAGGGCATACTTCTCAGTAAATCGAGATTAAAATCTGGTTTAAATCTAGGATTAGACGGTAACATCTTTTCATCTAAGATATCATCATCCGTATAAATCAAATCCCAATGGGGATTTTCAACAATTTTCTGAACAGCAAGCAATAAACCAGTAACCGTGAATAAATCCCCCCCCTCAAGAAAACCAATATAATCATCATCTAAGCTCGCCGAATATGCCAGTGCCTCTACATACACATTATTCTGGCATTTAATCCAATCAATTTCCGATGCAGGCATTGGGTTTTTAGCAATAGATACAACACTAAAACTTATATTTTTATATAACTGACCTGTAATGCTTTTTATCGTTCGCACAATTGCATCAAGATCACCATATCGATCTAGAATCAATATTTTTAATGTTGGATAATTAAATTGGCTAATACCGGCTTCACCAAGATAGCCCATAGCCATATCAAAATGCCGTGCTTCACTTGTACTCAAATAACGATGATCTAAAAACTGCTCATAAGGATCCAGTTGTACCACGGGCAATAACGGAGCCGCACTTTCCTTTGCCGTAGCAACAATGTAAAACTGTAAAGAGCACAGCTCAAGCAGCTCTTCATTATTTACAGCAGAGAGCTTCATGCGACCTAATTCAAGATCCATGATTTGTTTGTTTTTATTGGCTTCGTATACCGACATCAAACGCTGATCAATGGTGTAATTCAATACACGAACGTTGTAACCTGTTTCATCTAAAAAGCGATTAAATTCTTTTAATGTAAAGAAGCGAATATGCGTAATATCAAGCAAGCCCGCTGAATCATATCGCCAAAATCCATCTGCAAGATCCTCCATTAATTTCAGATTTCTCACATTGGGAATACTAATAATAACCTGAGCAGTAGGCGACAAATAAGGCTGCAGCGCAGTCATTACAGACCAAGGGTTGTACATATGCTCAAGTACATCTGCCAATATCACGCCATCCAGCGAGCCTTTAAGCAAGCCCTCTTTCTCAAAATCAAACTCCTCAAACTTTCCAACAAGCACTCGATCCAATCTTTCTGATGCAATTTTAGCCGCTGAGCGACTCGTTTCCACTCCCCAAACTTGGCACTCTGGGTACTGTTTTTTTAACAACTCACCATTTGCACCCGCAGCGCAGCCAATATCTAGAACAATCCTAGGATTATTACTAAACATGCCAATTAACTCTTTACGCGCACTATCATGGTAATAAGAATTAACATCCAATTCTTCAACATCAAGGTATTGTTGCCAAACATATTGCGTAGCATTAACCGGCCCGTTTTTCTGCACCATTTCAAGCATGAGTCCGGCCACACGTTCAGCAGCAGTTCCTACCCCAGAAAAATGATAGTGTGGTAGCCGTAGTTTAGTTTGATTTAAATGTACATCTCTAAATGACTTATTACTCAGCAATTCTTGAATAGCTGACGCCAATTCACCCGCTTCAACTTCAACAACACCAGATTCAACCTCAAAAGCACCACCGTACAATCCATTTGCTGAGCAAAGAAGATTAATGCACGGCGTTCCACAGATCATGGCCTCCACTGTGTAGTTAGAATCTACAGCAATCAATACATCAGCAACTACAGCCCAACCCTCGCTATCTTCTAAGGTATACGCAAACAAAGAAGGGTCAATATTCATCGACAAACAAAGTTCGTTTAGTTTTTTATTTCCATAGGCCAAGTTTGAAACTCTATCTTTAATTATTGCATTAAAAATAAAGCCCTCTTTATGCAGATCATGGCAAGCATAAATAAAAGAAGTTAGTGTTTCAGAAAATATGTTTTCATTACAAAATGCACTCAAATTTGCTGACCATGTTGTCGCAAAAACAACAATTGGAATATCACCTTTCAAATGATACTTATCCACAAGAGCGCTAAGCAGTTCTTTTTTATTTTTGCGCAGTGCTTGATAAACATCCCAAGCAGGATTTCCTGTAATACACATCCGCTCAGAAGGAATACCAAGGTCTAAATAACCCTCCATTCCCCGCGAACAAAACACCGCCAACTTATCTGCAAGAAGCTTAGAATGAACAGTATATGGATCAGCCAATGAGATCGAATGAGCAAGATGTAATGAAGGTATTGCATGCGCTTTGGCCCACAAAGTGGCAGGACGGCCTACATTAGTTAAATCTTCATTAACCAGCAAAAGACTAACGTTAAAGTTAACTCTAGCCCATTCTAAGGAGTTAAGTAAATTAGCAACAAGTGGTAATTCACTCGCCATACATTCTTCAACAACATCAATGAGCTCAATACGACTATATTTAACATCATCACTATTTATTACAAAATTTATATTTTTTAATTTATCTTCAAACCCAGACATCAAATCAGATAAAAAAGGCTTTATATCTTTCTCATACAATATCTGTTGATCGAGCAAGACAATTGTGCCACCCGCTCGTTCAATCACATCAGCCATTTTTTGATCAATAAAGCCACTTAGGGTCAATATTGTGCATGGCCCTTTTTTCTTCAAAAAACACTCTAATACACTTATATTTTTACCCCATATTAGACTGATAATCGCAGGCTGAGTCATGCACGCATTCCTGTAAATTTTTTATAAAACTTCGTCAATAATTCCCCCATTAAGGAATATGGCAGGGATGCAGTCATCTCCACACCACAAACAATGGGCAAATCTTTTTCAGTACATACTTTTTCAACAATACTCACACACTGCTCATCCAAAGCGCGGCATTGCCTCCAACTCAATAGCTCTTTTGATACTGAAGGGCCAAGCAACGCTAAAAAATCACACTCTCCAAAGCGAGAAAATATTGAGTCCATAAACAATAAAAAGAAACGTTTACTTCGCAAAGGTTTTAACAAGTCTAAAAATTTATTTTGATAATACTCTTTCTCATAAGGCAGAAATAACATTAACTCTGACACAAGTCTGTGCTCAATTAGCATATCAAGCTTAAATAGCTTAGCTCTTAGCTCTTCATTCTCACTAATCCCTTTTCGTTTTTCCAGCACTACAAATAAACGCCCAGTTGCTTTGGGCGTGAGATGCGCAATGATGTCATTCTCTATAAATTCACCTAAAGCATTTAAATCAGAATCCACAGCAAACCAAGACAACACTCTTCGCCAGCTATTCTTTCGATCTAAATATGGATACAGCAACCAGTTGATATTGCCTCCGCCTAAGAATGCACCATAGGGCACCAAAGCCTTCACAACAAAGCCCTGCTCATTTGCGAAATCAATAATTTCATCGGCACTCAATCTCGCCATATAGCTCCCAAAATCATTGGGATCATTACTCTTATTTAACGCATCAGGCCATTGCTCAGTACAATCTCCATACGCTGACATAACATGATCTTTAGAGTGGATATCAAAAATAATTCTACCATTGGGCCGAATCACTCTACCCCACTCCAATAATGCCTCCCGCCAATTTGGAAAATGCACTAAAACATTTAAAGAAACCGCACAATCAAAAGCCGCATCTTTGAATGAAAGCTTCTGAATATCTGCTTTTTTTAGTGTAATTGGCATCCCATCTGCCAATCTCCTTGTTTCATCCAACATAGCTTGTGAGCTATCAACGCCTGTTACAGCATAACCATCACGCACCAGAGGCAATGCCGCTCGCCCAGTTCCTGTCCCAATATCAATAACATCATGCCCAGTGACATATGAGCGAATAATTCCTATTTCTACGGTATTTTTCAGATGATTTGTACTTGAATTTTCCACCATACGGCCTGAATACCAAGCAACCATATCTGGGTTTTGCCATGCATTTGTTTTCCACTGAATCAATTCAGCATTATTAACATCGCTCACAATGCACCCTCCATTTTTTTAAAATGATCCCAAGATAAGGCAGTTCCTTTTTTAAGAGGGCGTGTTACACGCAAACCCAGCACCTTATCCATAAAACATGGAGCAAGCCCTAACCCTGGCCGGATAGCTCTTACATTTGACGCGGACACAACTTCACCTTCTTCAATATCCGCAACAACATATAGTGAACGCCTAAAAGTTAAACTATTTTTTTCGGAATGGCTCACACCATAACGTATGGTGCCTAATGCCTGCCAAGCCGTCTTTGTTTCCCTTACCAGCAAGGCCATTTCATCGGGCTCCAGTGAAAATGCCGCATCCACGCCTCCTTCCGCCCGATTTAAAGTAAAGTGTTTTTCGATCACCGTTGCCCCAAGCGCAACCGCAGCGACAGCAGCCCCCACGCCCATCGTGTGATCAGACAAGCCCACCTCGCAGGCAAATAGCTCCCGCATATGGGGAATGGTGCGGACATGACTGTTTTCTGGGCTAGCCGGATAGGTACTGGTGCATTTAAGTAAAATTAAATCTTTGCAGCCCGCATCCCGCGCCGCTTTTACTGCCTCATCCAGCTCGGCCACACTGGCCATGCCTGTTGAGATAATCATCGGCTTGCCGGTCGCGGCCACTTTACGAATCAAAGGCAAATCGGTATTTTCAAAGCTGGCAATTTTGTACGCAGGCACATTGAGACTTTCTAAGAAATCAACCGCTGTTTCATCAAAGGGCGTAGAGAATGCCAGCATTCCTAATTCATGCGCACGATCAAAAATAGGTTTATGCCATTCCCATGGCGTATAAGCTTCTTGGTAAAGTTTATAGAGTGATGTACCTGCCCATAAACTAGCCGGGTCTGAAATATGAAATTCACCCTCATCAAGATCTAAAGTCATCGTGTCTGCGGTATAGGTCTGCAATTTAAGCGCATGTGCGCCCGCCTTGGCGGCAGCTTCTACAATTGCCAAAGCACGATCCAGTGATTGATTATGATTGCCACTCATTTCGGCAATGATAAAAGGGGGAGCAGCGGGGCCAATTTGACAATTACCAATAAAAAAACCACTCACGATAGCATTCCTTTTCGCTTCTTATTTGAAATCATTTTCAAACTACTGGATATAATGAAGGTAATAGCCTTGCTCCAGCTGATACCCTGCCGCCACAAACATTCTGATTGATACACTATTCTCTTCTTTAATAAACGCTCTAATGCATTTGGTATCTGGCCAATTTTTAATCAAATAAGTTTCAGCGGCGCGTAATAAAACACGGCCCCAACCCATTTGATAACGCCCTTGCAATAAATAAATAGAAATTTCAACTTGTTTGTCCATAAATCGATCGAAACGCACAATACCCACCGGACCATCAATCGCTTCACCGATCAACAATAGGGTATCGAAGCTGCTCAACTTATTCTTCAACCAAGCACAATGCGCCTCCCAGCTCAGCACGTCTGATTCCAAAGACCAAATTCTGACTTCAGGCGCATTACGGGCCGTAAATAATAAGGAGGCATCGTCAAAGACAACATTGCGCATTTGCAAAGTAGATTGAAGCAGGGCAGTGGCGACTCGACCAGCACCTTTAGCATCGACAAGGGTAAATGATTGATTAGCCCAGCTTAAGCGCTGCGATAAATCACTTAGCGCGGCCACCTGCTGCCGGATATCAGCAGCAGTTACAGACGCCGAATCACCAAGATAACAATGCATGCCATTAGCGTGCATCACTTGCGCAATTGACACCTGATTTTCCGCAACCGCAATACAAATAGAAGGCAAACCTAATGCGGCCCGCTCCCAAGTGGAGCTTCCTCCTGCGCCAATAAATAAATCGGCTTGGCGCATAAGCTGCGAAAAATCATCCACATAATGATAAAAATGCCAATTAGGCTGACTTAAAATATGTTGCTGTAATTCATGCCAAGCCAGATTACTTCTACCCGCCACAAAATCCACATGAATACCCTGCGTTTCTTGCAAGGCTTCCATTACTTTAAACATTTCTCGACTTGGATCTGCTCCACCAAAATTGACCAAGATGCGTTCAATTTGTGGCTTTATTGTAATGGGCCCACCAATAAACTCAGACCGCAACAAAGCATATTTTGGCCCTAATAATAACTGGCAATGTGTAGGTACCCATTGCTCGTATGCGTCCCTTTCCGCACTCAGATTCTGGTCGAGTAATAAATTTGCATCGTGCGGCCGATTGCAAAGATCATCGATCACGGCAATGTATTTAGTAAAGGGGCGCATTGCGCATTCCCAGTCTTTATCTAATCCATAGTGATCGACAATGATCCAATCAAAATCCGGGGTGATTTTTACTTGCAAAGAATGCGCATCAGCCTGCCAATTTAGAGGCAAGGAAGGCGCAGCAAGGGGAATGACCTCAAAAGCTTGAGCACCAATATATGCAATTAAATGCCCGGAAAACTCACTGCATGCAAAAACGATTTCAGCGCCACGAGCACGTAATTCATTGGCCAAGGTAAGGCAGCGCATGACATGCCCGATTCCAATGACAGACGAGGCGTCTGCTCGTATTAATACTTTCATGATTGCGCAGCCTCATTAGCGAGAACCGCTGCAAACATATGCTCTGCCATTAGCCAGTCTTCTGGTGTATCAATATCTTGAACCAAATGTCGAGGAAGTCGCACGGGAAGCGAGCATGCTGAAAAAATAACATCTCCCCGTAGCCAGGCATCACAACGCCCCCAATAAAATTGCCCTGCATCATGCAATGCTTCGGGTAAGTCTTGCGAACGTGTATTGCGAAACTCTGGGTAGAGCGCCCCCACTCGGCCAGATGCATCCAAGCAAATCGCCCTTTGTACCGGAAAAGCAAAGGTCGTCACAGAAAACGCATAAGAAGCACTAGGGCAATTTATTAAAAACTGCACGCCCTGACTCAAAAAGCTGGCTCGCAAGAAAGGGGCCGTCGCATAAATGCAGCATACAAAATCAAAAAAATGCCCTTGATCTTGCAAGGTTTGGATAGCGTGCTGGATGACATCAATCGTGCTCGTATGATCGCCACTCAAATGAGCCGGACGAATAAAAGGGACCTCTGCACCCAATTTTTCAGCCAATAATGCAATTTCAGTATCGTCGGTACTTACAATAATCCGATCAAATTCACCCGATGCTTTTGCTGCTGCAATGGAATAAGCCAACAAAGGCTGCCCATGAAATAATTTAATATTTTTACGTGGGATACGCTTACTACCGCCACGCGCAGGGATAATCGCAAGCTTCATTGACAAGCCTTTGTCAAAATACTCACCACAAAATCCTGCTGCTCCTCACTTAAATCTGCGTATAAGGGCAAAGTAATTGCACCGGAATAATAAGCTTCTGAATTTGGAAAATCACCCAATTTAAAGCCTAATTCACGGTAATAAGGCTGCAAATGTACCGGAATATAATGCACATTAGCGCCAATATCTGCCGCACGTAAGGCAGAGAAAATAGCGGCTCTTTGTGCGGCATCTACCTCAATGACATATAAATGCCAAGCTGAGTGCTCACTTTTTACTGGCAGCTGTATGGGTAAACCCGCTAAAAGCTGATGATAACGACGCGCCAAATCACGGCGACGCTGAATAAACGCCGCTAGCTCATTGAGTTGACTTCTACCCAGTGCCGCCTGCAAATCACTCAAACGATAATTAAATCCGAGTTCCAGTTGTTGGTAATACCAAGGACCATCACATTGATCCATCGCCCCTGAATCTCGCGTAATGCCATGGCTACGTAAGCGATTAAGCCTTGCAAACAAAGCATCATCCTGACAAAGCAAAGCGCCACCTTCAGCGGTCGTAATAATTTTGACGGGATGGAAACTAAACACAGTCAGCTCGGCGTATTGCCCGGCCCCCACAGTGCTCCCATCTTTATACTGAGCACCTATCGCATGAGAAGCATCCTCAATTACTTTGATCCCATACTGCTTGGCAAGTGCCGATATTGCGGCCATATCACAAGGCTCGCCCGCAAAATGCACGGGAATCAGCACCTTAGGCAGCGCATTCTTCAGTGCAGCAAGCCGCAGTTTCTCTGCCAGTGCCTGTGCACACATATTGCGTGTTCGCGGGTCAATATCTACAAAATCGACCTCTGCCCCGCAATATCTGGCGCAATTTGCACTGGCAACAAAAGTATTGGGGCTAGTCCAAACTCGGTCTCCTTGCCCCACTCCTAGGGCCAAGCAAGCCAAATGCAAAGCAGCTGTTGCACTACTTACGCCTAATGCATGCTTACTCTGGCAAAGATCAGCAAGAGCTCGCTCAAAAAGAGGCCCTGCTGGCCCTTGCGTTAACCAATCTGATTGCAGCACCTCAGTAACGGCAGCAATGTCTGCGGCACTGATCAATTGATGCCCATAAGGAATCATAGCGTTGCCTGATCCATTGATTGCAACTCAAGCACGCTTAAAAAATGCTCATTCTGATCTGAGACATATTTAAACCCCTGCTCAACCAATACACCCGGCTCTGACAAACCATTTATTGAAAAATCACGAGCAGCAACAAATTGAATACTTGGTGTAATCACATAATGATCATGAAACTCTAGGGTATGCAGACTATCATCCCTGGAAATCATCATTTCATGCAGTTTTTCACCAGGGCGAATACCAATTATTTTCTGAGATAAATCAGGCGCCATCGCCAGCGCCAAATCGGTAATACGCACCGACGGAATTTTAGGCACAAATAATTCACCCCCATACATTCTGGCAAAGCCCTGCATCACAAAATCCACCCCATGTTGCAAGGTAATCCAAAAACGCGTCATACGTGGATCAGTAATAGGCAAATGATCTGCATTGTTATGAATGAGCTGTTTGAAAAACGGGACCACAGACCCTCTTGAACCCACCACATTTCCATAACGAACCACAGCAAAACGAGTTGGATGATCGCCCACCATATTATTTGCGGCCACAAATAATTTATCTGAAAGGAGTTTTGTTGCACCATATAAATTAATAGGACTAGATGCTTTATCCGTTGAAAGTGCAATAACCTTTTCAATACCATTTTCAATAGCGGCATTAATCACATTTTCTGCGCCATTTACATTTGTTCTGATACATTCGGTAGGATTATATTCTGCAGCGGGCACTTGCTTTAATGCTGCAGCATGTACAACAAAATGAATCCCTCGCATCGCCTGCTTTAAACGAGTAGCATCGCGCACATCCCCTAAAAAATAGCGCATGCACGGAGCATTAAATTCCTGCTGCATTTCAAACTGCTTCAACTCATCTCTTGAAAAAACCACCACTCGACTAGGTTGATACTTAGCTAGCAGCGTACGAATAAACTGCTTGCCAAATGAGCCTGTTCCACCAGTAATTAGAATTGCTTTATGATTAAACACACCCGTCTCCACCCAAAATGATCACGACAAAACAAAAACAGAATGAATAAAAATTGAATATAAAGTCACACTAGAAAGACAATCACCTTGATTATATAAATTTAAAAAATTTCTATAATCCAATCAGCAATATCAGTAGACTCTTTCAATAAATTCAAAAAAAATCAAAATTAATTAATGCTAATTCATCATAGCGCAAAAAAAAAGGCGGCACCAGTGGTGCCGCCTTTTTTGCAAGCCTATTGAAATAGCACTTAAGCTTTTAGACCCTTCACGTAAGCCGAGAATTCTTCTCCTACTTCGCCATGCTTCATGCCATAAGCCATTGTCGCTTTTAAATAGCCTAGCTTAGAGCCACAATCGTAGCGGGTGCCGATGATTTTATGCGCGAGGATGTGTTGTTCTTGCATCAGAGCAAAGATGCCGTCGGTAAGCTGGATTTCACCGCCCTTACCGGGCTGCACATGCTGCAAATGATGGAAAATACGCGGCGTTAAGATATAGCGACCAACAACAGCCAGATTGGATGGTGCTTCTTCTGGCTTTGGTTTTTCGACGATATTGGTGATTTTCAAACGACCGTTGCCATCTTGAATTTCTACAATGCCGTAAGAGCCGGTGTCTTGTTGCGGCACTTGCTCAACACCGAGGATGGAGCAGTGCGTATCGCTGAATACATCAACCATACGTTTCATTTCGCTGGTTGCGCCGCCATCAATCAAATCATCCGCCAGAATCACTGCAAACGGCTCATCCCCAACTACAGGTTTAGCGCAGAGCACGGCGTGACCTAGGCCCAGTGCCTCTGGTTGGCGAATATAAATGCAGCTGACTGACTTTGGAATAATGCCACGCAGAATTTCCAGCAACGCTTGTTTATTCTTGGCTTCCAGCTCAACTTCTAATTCATACGCTTTATCAAAGTGATCTTCGATGCTGCGTTTATTACGGCCGGTAATAAAGATCATTTCGGTAATGCCAGCCGCCAGCGCTTCTTCCACCGCATACTGAATCAGCGGCTTATCCACAACGGGCATCATTTCTTTTGGGCTAGCCTTGGTAGCGGGCAGAAAACGTGTGCCCATGCCTGCGACAGGGAATACAGCCTTGCGTACTTTTTGCATGTGAGAATCCTGATATGAAGTAGAGAGTAAACCTAATCTAAGGGCGGCACCCAATACCTGATCCGCCTGGCGCTGAAGGAGCGTGCCCGGCCACTGGGAAACAGCAGAGCGCCCAAGCCCTAACGCATCGGCTAAGCGGGTTTGGGTGCCAAACAGTTTGATTGCTTCAGACTTTTGCATGACGTAATGTTTATCCAAATAAACACCACCGTCAAGGTATAAAGTTGGATTCACGAATGTTTAATAAAATAAACATTGCCGCAGCAATTCTTAGCTAAAGCAAAGTACTTAGGGCAAAGCGTTTTTGCAGGAGTGGCTTTCTGCAAAGCGCTAGGCAGGTAATCTTGGCTAAAACACACCTGCGGTAGCGCCCCTTAAAAAAGGTAAAAAAGCCCTTAGCCCTCCAACATCCGCAGCAATGCCGCCTCATCTAAAATTGACACCCCCAAATCCTGTGCCTTAGTCAGCTTGCTACCCGCATCACTCCCTGCCACCACATAATGGGTTTTTTTCGAAACGCTGCCAGATACTTTGCCCCCCGCAGCTTCAATCAAATCCTTAGCCGCATCGCGTGATAAAGTGGGTAGCGTACCAGTCAGCACCAGCGTTTTATCTTTAAATACGCCAGCGATCGATTCAAGCTCCTCAGGCAACTGGCTTTCTAAATCTGCACACCATTTAGCCAAGCTCTGTAGCGATGCACGCCGCCCCTCTTCATCCAGCCAAGCCAGCAAAGCCTTGGCCACATCGCTAGGCAAAAAGGTGAGCGAGAGCCAATCGGCCTCTGCCAGCTCACTTAAGCGGGTGACTCGCTCAGCCAATTGGCTACTACGCACAGTTGATAATTTAGGCACCGCCAGATGGGCGTAAAGCACGGCGGGCTGTAGTTTTTCACGCAGCAAGCCACTTGGAGCATGCTCATCTTTTGGGGCGATGCCCGCTGCGAGTAAAGCATCGAGCGCGAGTTGATTTTTAGGCTCAGCAAAAAATTCGCTAATCGCCACCGCCACGGTGTCACCAATATCGGGCAGGGATCGCAATAGCGGCACCGGGGCATGGCGAATTAATTCCAGCCTGCCCAGCCAATCCGCTAGTGTTTTGGCGGTTGACTCACCCACATGGCGAATCCCCAGTGCAAATAAGAAACGGGCCAAGAGCGGTGTTTTACTTGCAGCAATGCCTTCCAGCAAGTTTTCTGCCCATTTGGTCGCAAGGCGGCCTTGCGCAATACTCTCCGCACTCACCCCTGCAGCTTC
Source organism: Janthinobacterium sp. B9-8 (assembly GCF_000969645.2). NCBI lineage: Bacteria > Pseudomonadati > Pseudomonadota > Betaproteobacteria > Burkholderiales > Oxalobacteraceae > Janthinobacterium > Janthinobacterium sp. B9-8. The sequence goes on along the minus strand of NZ_CP014222.1, from coordinate 727,746 downwards.
ATCTGCGGCGGCTTTCATATTCTGAAAATCGTCCAGCGTCAGGGCGTACAAATCCGCCAGCGATTTCACATAGCCCAAATCAACCAAGCTCTCTACATAACGCTCGCCCAAGCCATCAATATCCATCATGCGTCGGCCAGCAAAGTGACGAATTGCTTCTTTGCGCTGCGCGGAGCAGCTCAAGCCCCCCGAGCAGCGCGCAATCGCTTCGCCCTCTTCACGCACCACGTGCGAGCCACAAACCGGGCAGGCTTTGGGCAGTGAAAACACGGGGTAAAGCGGCTCTTGCGCGGGCGAGAATAAATCTACGCCCGGCACATATTTCATAGGGCGGCACTCCAGCACCACATTAACCACTTCCGGAATCACATCTCCGGCGCGGCGCACGGCCACGGTATCGCCCACCCGCACATCTTTGCGCCTTGCTTCGTCTTCGTTGTGGAGCGTGGCATTGGTCACGGTCACCCCCCCAACAAACACCGGCTGCAAGCGCGCCACAGGGGTAATAGCACCAGTGCGCCCAACCTGCACATCAATCGCCTCCACAATGGTTAAGACTTCTTGGGCAGGGAATTTATGCGCTACGGCCCAGCGTGGTTCACGGGTTCTGAAGCCCAACTCTTTTTGCAGCGCCATGCTATTTACTTTGTAAACCACACCGTCAATATCAAAAGGCAGGCTGCCTCGGATGTCGCTCACATGAGCATGAAATTCAGCCAAGCCCGCCCCACCTTGCAGCACAGCCCGCTCGGCACAAACCGGAAAACCCAATCCTGCCAACGCATCCAGCACGGCAGAATGCGTAGCTGGCTGCGGCCAGCCTTCGGCCACGCCTAATCCATAGGCAAAGAAAGACAGCGGCCTCGCGGCTGCAATGGCGGGATTGAGCTGACGCACCGCACCGGCGGCGGTGTTTCTTGGATTAACAAAAAGTTTTTCACTCGCAATCAATTGGCGTGCATTCAGGCGATCAAAATCGTCGCGACGCATATACACCTCGCCACGCACCTCGAGTACCGCGGGTAAATCCTCACCCCGTAAACGCAGTGGAATCTGCAAAATGGTACGGATATTTTGTGTGACATCCTCACCGGTTGCGCCGTCCCCCCGCGTGGCGGCTTGCACTAGCACACCGTTTTCATAGCGCAGGCTAATGGCCAAGCCATCAAATTTCAGCTCGGCCGCGTATTCAATCGCAGCGGCACTTAAAGGCAAATCCAGCTCTTTACGCACGCTGACATCAAAAGCCAATGCGCCTGCCGGGGTCACATCAGTTTCAGTACGAATCGACAGCATGGCAATGGTGTGGGTAACCGGCTCAAACTGCGGCAGCGGCTTGCCGCCCACTCGCAACGTGGGCGAATCGGGCGTCGCCAGCTCAGGATTGCTTATTTCCAGCGCTTGCAGCTCACAAAACAGGCGATCGTACTCAGCATCAGGCACCGTGGGTGCATCGAGTACATAGTATTCATGGGCATATTGGTGAAGTTGTTTGCGCAGAGATTGCGCCTGTTCTGGCAGAGTCATCATTTTCGGGGTCGTAGGCTGAATTGGGGATTAAAACGGGATAAATTTCAGAGGAAAGATAGCAACATCCTAACTAGGCAGATACCTAATTCTATCAATTTAAGCAAAGAAGCCTCGTTTTCTTGTAAGAGTGACTTTAGCCCCTCCTACTGTATTTGGGCATCAATAATCAACAGCATATAGGTAATGGCAGCAACACGGCCAAGCTGTGCCGCTGCTTGAATTCTGCATTAAGCGAGCCGCCTAGCGAGCAAAAATAGAAATCCCCATGCCTTGAAATGGCCCAAGCGGGGTATTTTCTTGTTCAAACTGCTCAATACTGGGCGTACCGCTCCAGAGCTTATAAACCAGCACGCCATCCTGAATAATAAAGATCACGTCAAAATGCCAGCCCGAAATAATCGTTTTTCGCTCAAAGTTTAAAAAATCCGCCCAGAAATTACCATAGCGCTTTCTGACCGAACTTTTTTGCTCAATTTCATAAGCAAAGCAAGATGTTTGTGCAGCGATGCATGCCTGAATTTGCGGCGCTAATAAACGCGGCTCGCCTGCCCCGCTCAAAGCTAAGCGGCGCATTAAATCTGCGTAGCTCAATACCACAATATTAGGTGTTTTAAGCGGATCCAGCCCCATTGCGTGCAATTGCTGCAAGCTGGTCGTTTCCAAAGAAATGCTTTTAAATGCGTGCTCTGCCGTTTGATAATCGGGCCAAGGCGTACGGCTAATTTGCTCCGAATCGGGCAGAAGGGCAGCACAGGAAGTCAGGACTACACTGGCAATCGCACAGCTTACTTGGGCGCGTTTCATACACCCTCCTGCAGCGTAACAGCGATATACTCGTATCGTCACTTTAGCCGAAAAATGCAGCACAATCTGCCTGCATTCACCCCAAAGTAGCAATGCCGCTGACGAGCAGCGGCATTGTTGTAAAACTTATCACCCTGCGCCTCTGCACAACTCAGGCAAATAAACGTAAAGCCGCTACCGACCCTGGCGCAATACCTCTATCGTCCATTTTTGCGTACAAAACACCTAGCTGCTTACGAATATTATCAAGGCTAGCCTCAGTCAGTGGCTTGCTATTATCGTCTACCAGCTCACCCGATAAAGCCACGGATAAGTGCTGAGCAAACTCGGCAAAGTAATCAAACACCGAAACACCACCTGCTACCCGGGGCACGTCAAACAGTAGCGTCAAGCCTGTCGATGTATTACCAAAATGACTATGGTCATGATTGGATAAAGTAAAAAGAGTCTTACCCGAATCACTACGATAATGGAACGCGCCTTCAGGGCTGCGGATCAGACCAGCATTTTCTGCCAGTAAGCGCACCCGCTCCATTGGAAACGGGCGGCTGGCCGCCATCACATTCAAGCCAATCAGCACATCTACACCAGCGCAAAATTCGTCCAGATTAGTGGCCGCCACCAGTTTGGCCGAGCGCTGAGGAAAAGTCACCACCGCTTCATGCTCATCGGCAAACTGCTGCACAGACATACAAAAAGCATTGAGTTGTTCCGAGCTTAATGCCCCTTGACGATCAGCTAATTGCAACCCAATTTTCAATTCTTTATAACGTGAGCGCGCGCTGGGTACACAGGCCTCCCAGCGGCGATCCTGTGTGCACCCCATCACCTGCACACGTTTAGAGCCACGAAACACGGGCAGCTCTGTAGCGGCAATCAGCTCAGTGGCATGGATTTCAGCAATAAAATCAAGAGCAGGATCGAGTAAGCTGCTAGCCAACGCCTCATGATCATCACCCACAATCGCTGCAGGCTGAGCCGACACTTCCACTGCAGCCACTGGCGCGCTGAGGACGGGGGCCGCAAGCGGAGAAGGCGCAACAACAGGCTCTACATAAGGCTCACGCATAGGTGGAGCCGCAACTTCAGCTTCGAATTCCGGCTCGGCAAACTGAGGCTCAAAACGATCAGCCACCTGTTCAGCGCGCTCTAAAGAAGGCTCCATGCGGCTGGCTTCGCCTGTGCGCACCATGTTTTTGGGCACATCAAGTAAGGCATCACTTTCATTACGCGCAAACGCTTTGGAAGCTTGCTTACGATAGCGATATTCCTGCCACCAATTGAAGGCGTAAACGGTGGCGACAATCACGCCACCCACAATCAGCGATCCTAGTTGCAAATCGGTCATTCTTTAGGTCTCTTGGCAAGTCGATCTATCATTGCGAATAGCACCCCAAGCAAAAGCTGATGCAACAAGGGTGAAATATCCGAGCCGATATCGGACCAGTCTATATTCAGTGTTAATTAGATAAGCGGCCTAACCATCTATTCAGCCACAACAGTTTTTCATCGGCACATGCAAAAATACCCATTACAAATGGCCTTGATGAAAAAATCGTGACCCTATTCGGCCATTTTCTTGCTTTATTGAGTTTATTTGCCAGCCAAGCCACATCGCCCATTTAGACATTTACGCGGCACTAACTGCATTCATGTAAAAGGATACCAGACTTAAGCGACTCAGTACCCTTACTAAGCCTTATATTAGCTCAATTTTACTGTACTTTTTACCTAGAGCCAGCGTGGCTTAACATCACAAGACACCGTTTCTACCCATATCATTCATGCTATTAATCACATTAATATGCACTCATTAAGAGGAAGGCAAAAACTACGCGGCACACCAAACTCTTTTGCCTGATGATAAAACTCAACGCCTTCAAATACTTACTCGCAATAAATCAAATAAAAAATAAACTACTTTAGAAAACACTAATACAAATATCACCATAAAAAAACAATCAAGGGCAAATCAATTGCCCTTGATATTTAAAGCAGTGTCAAACACTCCCTAAAACCAAGCTTAAGACTTCACGGCTTTCAAAGCAGTTGATAAGCCCATCCAAGCCGCAAGTAAAGCAGCCCCGGCCAGCACACCCACCACCGCATCCAGCAGGCTAGGCAAGACCACGTGCAAAACCGCACCTATGCCACTTAAGCGACTTGCCGCTTCGCTTAAGTGCTCAATCAATTCATGCGCAGGGGCAAAGCCATGCGTCAGGATGCCGCCACCCACCATAAACATAGCGACCGTTCCCACTACGGCAAGCGTTTTCATAAGGTAAGGTGCACCCAGCAAGCAGGCCGTGCCAATTTTATGCTGGATTTTTGTCAGCATATCGCTGCCCTGCTTTTTGCAGAGGTAAAGCCCCGCGTCATCAAGCTTAACAATCCCCGCCACCAAGCCATAAACGCCCACTGTCATCACAATGGCAATAATAGAAAGCACCGTCAGTTGCGACACAAACGGCGCTGCCGCAACAGTGCCAAGCGAGATCACGATAATTTCGGCAGAAAGCACAAAATCCGTCCGAATCGCGCCTTTGATTTTATCTTTTTCAAATGCCACCAAATCAATCGCCGGATTATCCAGAGCATGGGCCAGTGCTTCTTTTTCAGCCTGATCTTCGCCGCTGTGGTGTAAAAATTTATGCGCCAGTTTTTCAAAGCCTTCAAAACAAAGATAAGCGCCCCCCAACATCAGCAGCGGCGTAATCAGCAAAGGAGCAATGGCACTGATTGCCAAGGCAGCAGGCACCAGAATCAGCTTATTGATAAACGAGCCTTTTGCCACAGCCCACACCACAGGCAACTCACGCTCGGCACGCACGCCTGAAACTTGCTCGGCATTTAAAGCCAGATCGTCCCCCAAAACGCCCGCGGTTTTTTTTGCTGCTATTTTGGTCATCAGCGCAACATCGTCTAAAACTGCGGCGATATCATCAAGTAATACTAAAAGACTGGTTCCGGCCATGTTTGCTCTCGTTAATTAATTTGTTTTTTTACAGCACATCTAGGGGGATTTTTAAGTAGCGCTGTCCATCCGCTTCAGCCTCTGGAAAGCCCCCGGCACGGATATTGATTTGAATCGCCGGTAAAATCAACTGCGGCATATCCAATGTTTTGTCCCGCGCTTCACGCATCGCAATAAAGGCCGCTTTACTTATCCCCTGATGCAAATGGATATTGGCCTTGCGCTGCTCTGCAATGCTGGTTTGCCATTGCACCTGTGAGCGCCCTGCGGGCAAATAATCATGACAGACAAATACGCGCGTTGTATCCGGCAAAGCCAGAAGCTGCTGAATTGAATCGTAAAGCAATGCAGCATCACCTCCTGGGAAATCGCAGCGGGCCGAGCCCACATCCGGCATAAACAGGGTGTCGCCCACAAATAGGGCATCGGCAATTAAATAGGCAATATCAGCCGGAGTATGCCCCGGCACAGACAGCACGGTGGCGCTTAGTTGGCCAATTTGAAACACCTCACCCGCCACAAACAGAACATCAAACTGGCTACCATCTACGGCAAAATCAGCCTCCAAACCAAATACCGGTTTAAAAATACGCTGCACTTGGTGAATCTGCTGGCCAATCGCTACTTTCCCTCCCAACTTTGCTTTTAAATATGCAGCAGCAGAAAGATGATCGGCATGAGCATGGGTTTCCAATATCCACTCCACCTTTAAGGTATGAGCTGCCACAAACTCGATCAGGCGATCGGCGCTTGCCGTGGAGGTGCGTCCGGATTTGGCATCGTAATCCAGCACCGTATCAATTAAAGCAGCATGACCACCCTGCCGATCAAACACGACGTAACTAACTGTAGAAGTATTCGAATCAAAAAAGGCTTCAACTTGAGGCAGCAGCATTTTTTCTACTCCAGATTAAATATATTTGAAAATATTATATATAAAACTATAATATATCAAAGATGCTTCCAACGGTACACACAATGACCCCCCAACAAATCCTCGCCATGCGTGAAGCGGCGCATGGTGCAACTCGTATTTTAAAAGTCATGGCAAATGAAGATCGGCTCTTGCTGCTCTGCCAGATGGTAGACAGCGAAAAATGCGTTTCAGACTTTGAAGCCTTGCTCGACATCCGCCAACCCACACTATCCCAGCAACTCACCGTATTGCGCAAAGAAGGGCTGGTCAACACGCGCCGGGACGGCAAACGCATTTATTACAGCTTAGCCAGTGCCGAAGTACAACAACTGCTTGAAGTGCTCTACGCCCTTTACTGCCCGATCGATCTCAAGGAAACCTCCGATGCAAATTGACTGGATTCATTTTTCGCCGTGGAACGCCTTACTGGGCGGAGCATTACTTGGGCTAGCGAGTGGATTACTTGTGCTGTTAGCAGGGAGAGTTGCAGGAATCAGCGGTATTTTAGGTGGTTTACTTAGCTCGCACTCCAGCAAAGAGATGGCATGGCGCAGCTCTTTTTTAATCGGCCTACTCTTAACACCCCTGCTTTGGCTGGTGTTTAACTCCCCTGCAGACATCCAGATCAGCGCCAATATACCCATGCTCATTATTGCCGGGCTTTTGGTTGGCATCGGCACCCGCTACGGTAATGGCTGCACCAGTGGCCATGGCGTTTGCGGCTTATCCCGGTTTTCGATTCGGTCACTGGCCGCCGTAGCCAGCTTTATGGGTGCAGGATTTATCACCGTGCTGATTACACGCCACTTATTCTGAGGCCAAGATGCTTAAATTAATTGCTTTACTCTCAGGGCTATTATTTAGCTTAGGGCTGATTATTTCCGGCATGGTGAATCCCGCCAAGGTGATTGGATTTCTTGATCTGGCAGGCCAGTGGGACCCCAGCCTTGCCCTTGTTATGACCGGTGCCATTGCTACAGCCACACCCTTTTTTATCTGGGCAAAAAGCCGCAAGCAGACATTACTGACCCATGAAAAAATGTCCCTGCCCGATAGTAAAATCATCGACCGCCCCCTAATTGGCGGCAGCATTCTGTTTGGCATTGGCTGGGGCTTAGCTGGCATTTGCCCGGGACCTGGCATTGTTGCACTGGCCATGGGCGAAGCCAAAGCGTTTATTTTTGTCATTGCCATGCTTGTGGGCATGTTTATTTTTACCCTGCTGCCTAAGAAGCCATGAGTAAACTCAAGTTGCTAAGCAAGCTGCTGCCTATTTTGCATTGGCTACCGCTTTATCAAAGAAAAACCTTTATCGGGGATTTGGGAGCCAGTTTAATTGTGGCCGTTTTACTTATCCCCCAAAGTCTGGCCTACGCCCTATTGGCAGGATTGCCACCGCAAGCGGGTATTTACGCCAGTATTTTGCCACTGGTGGTCTATGCCTTTTTTGCCAGCAGCATGGTGCAGTCTGTTGGCCCGATGGCAATTAGCGCAGCCATGACCGCCAGCGCACTCGCCCCCTTAGCGGCCATTGGCTCGCCGGAATACAGTGCACTGGCAGCCAGCCTTGCCTTACTTTCTGGTCTTTTTTTAGCGCTATTAGGCTTGCTGCGGCTTGGTTTTATCACGCAACTTTTATCGCATCCCGTCATCAATGGATTCAGCAGTGGTGCAGCCATTCTGATTATTGTCGGGCAAATCGGCCCCTTACTCGGCATACGGGTTGAGGGCGAGCATCTGGGACAATTACTCTGGCAACTTAGCCACGCCCTACCCCAAATCCAAGCTTTTGGATTAATTTGCCTAGTATTACTTTGGCTGGCCGGCCGACCTCTGACTCAATTACTCAACAAAATAAGCTATGGCGCAGCCCTCGCCAAATTAAGCCCACTCTTACTGATGCTGATCATAAGCGCTGCTGTATTTTTTTTAAAAATCAACACCCCCCTCACAGGCTCTTTTAGCAGCAGCATGCCCCGCTTATTTTGGCCAGTACTCAATCAAAGCGCATTTAACCAGCTTTGGCTCCCCGCCATCACCATCGGTCTGGCTGGCTTTTTACAAAGCATTACCATCGCCCAAAGCCTTGCCTTAAAAGCTAAACGTAGCGTCGATAGTAATCAAGAATTAATCGGCCTAGGCGCCGCCAATATTGCCGCAGCGGCCAGCGGGGGTTTTCCGGTAAGTGGCGGATTTTCACGCACTGCCGTCAATGCCGCATCGGGTGCCAACACACCATTAGCGGGCGTCATGACGGCAATATGGATTGCCCTTGCCGCATACTCGCTCAACGATTACTTAACTCTTATCCCGCAATCTCTACTTGCGGCCACAATTATTCTGGTCGCCATTCGCCTTATTGATTTTGATTTTTTAATTCGCAGCTGGCGCTACGACCGGCGTGATGGCGCGGCCTTTGCCTGTACCGTGCTTGCTGTTTTAGCCTTAGGTGTGATGCAGGGTATTCTAGCAGGGGTTGGATTATCTCTTTTGCTCTTTCTATATCGCAGCAGCCAGCCGCATATTGCGGTAGTTGGCAGAATTGCAGGCACAGAGCATTACCGCAATATCAATCGCTTTAACACGCAAACAAGCGATCATATTGTTGCCGTGCGAATTGATGAGAGTCTTTACTTTGGCAACAGCGCCAAAATACAGACCGAACTGATGCACATTTTAGAAAAAGCCCCTAAAACCCAGCACCTCGTCTTGATTCTGTCTGCCGTAAATAGCATCGACTACAGCGCCATGCAGGCGATTGGCCTGCTGCAAGAAAACTTACGCGCAAGGCAAATTAAAATTCACCTGAGCGACGTCAAAGGGCCGGTTATGGATCACTTATTACGCAGTGAGATGCTGAGCACGCTGGATGGGGAGATCTTTCTAAGCGCCCACTTAGCCATGCAGGCTTTAAGTGGAGAGACCGAGGATTTTTCGATTTAAATAGAAGCCCCCAACCCTAAACCTGTAGACACAAATATAAGTGAGAACACAGAGCAAACAGAGCAAACAGAGCAAACCTAAATATCCTAGGATTTTCTCTGTGGCTACATATCTTTTTGCTTTTAAGTGGGTGAACCCTAGTTTATTTAGGCGCAGGGAGAGCGGGCGCAGGTTTGGTCTCGCTCCCCAAGGACAACACCGCGACTTCGTCTTTATTATCGGCCAAGATATTGAGCGTAACTCGGCGATTACTCGCGCGCCCTTCAGGTGTGTCATTACTGACTTGAGGCCGGAACTCGCCATAACCAATCGCCACCAAGCGCTGCGGTGCAACACCCACATCAACAAATAATCGCACCACACTAGCAGCACGGGCAGCTGACAACTCCCAATTGGAAGGAAACTGCCCAGAACGCATCGCCTGATTATCGGTATTGCCTTCGATTTGAATTAAGTTATCGGTGTTTTTAACCATCTCAGCCACCGCAATCAAGGCGGTGGCCGATTCGGTATGTAAATCTGCTTTAGCCGTATCAAATAAAACAGAATCGCTGATTTCAACGGCAATGCCCCGTTTGGACTGAGTGACCCGCACCTTGCCCTGATCAATGAGCGCCCCAAGTGATTTTTTTAAATCCCCCGCCATACCTTGCATTTTTTGTGTCTGCTCAGCGAGCTTAGGGCTAGGTGTTGGCGTCGAAACCACATTCAGCACCACCAGCTTATCCGGCACACCCGCCACAGGCTGATTCTGCTTAATCACTTCCTTGCTGGTTGGCGTTTGCTTAAAAGCATCGACCATCGAATTCGACAGTACTTTGTATTTACCTTCATTCACCGAAGAAATAGCGTACATCACCACAAAGAAAGCAAATAACAGGGTAATAAAATCCGCATAAGACACCAACCAGCGCTCGTGGTTTTCATGTTCCTCGTGCCTGTGCTTACGTGCCATGCTGAATTCCTTTTCAAGATTAGGGTGGGCACGTTTCTGTGCCCACGCGCACTGACAAACATTCTAAAACGCGTGAGTGAGAAACCTACCCGCCCTGCAGATTACTTCAACTGCAAATTAAACTCAGACACCAATTTATTCGCTGCTGATACGCCAATCTGGCGCGCCAAACGATCTGCATAGCTAGGGCGAGGCGTAAAATCGACGATCTCTTTGGCTTTAACCACATCGCGCGCCACGCTATCTACTGAGCCTAAAGCATCGACCAAACCCATCTTGATACTGGCAGCACCACTCCACACAAGACCGGAAAAGAGATCAGGATTATCAGCCAACTTATTGCCACGACCGGCTTTAACCACACCAATAAACTGCTGATGAATTTCATCAAGCATCACTTGCGCTTTATCACGCTGGCCCTGGCTCATCGGTGAATAAGGATCTAAAAATCCTTTATTTGCACCGGCAGTCAGCAGACGACGCTCAACACCCAGCTTTTCCATCACGCCACTAAAGCCAAAACCATCCATCAAGACACCGATCGAGCCCACCATCGAGGCTTTATCCGCATAAATCTTGTCTGCTCCAGCTGCAGCGTAATAGCAGCCTGAGGCGCAGATTTCTTCGATCACTACATAAAATGGAATCTTTGGATGCAGCTTTTTCAAACGTGCAATTTCATCGGCCATCATCCCTGCCTGCACAGGGCTACCACCGGGGCTATTGGCCTGCAAGATCACAGCCTTGGTGTTTTTATCTTCAAATGCCGCAGTTAAGCCTTCGATCAAGGTAGCAGCATCGGCCTCACCGCCCGCAGAGATCGCACCTTCCAAACGAACCACGGCCGTATGCGGGCCAGTCAGCTCATCTCCCGCCTTACCACCAACCCAACCCATGCTCACGGCAAAGATCATAATCACAATACTAAAGGTCAGTAATCTAAAAAAGATATTCCAGCGACGCGTGCTACGGCGCTCTTTAATACCGGCATGCAGCAAACTTTGTAATTGTTCGCGTTCCCAAGATTCATTCATGCTGTTCCTCGATCAAATAAACTTGATTCGCGTATTCACGAACCGGCAAAGAAATAAGCTTGCGGCCGGGGCAAGGCCCGCCCAAGCAAAGACCTGTATTTGGCGCGTAATATGCGCCGTGTGTAGAACAAACCAGCCAGGAGTGAGAATAATCAAAAAAATCCCCCGGGTTAAAATCCAGCTCAATCGGAATATGCGCACACTCATTAATATAAGCGTAAACAGCAGCATCATATCGAAACACAAAGGCACTGCGCTCACGCCCTCCCCATTGCAAGGTAAAACGCTGAGCCAAGCCTCGTTCAAGCAAATCCTGACTCTGGCACAATACCCGCTCAGGCATTGAGCAAAATCCAATCTTTTAGAGCGTAGAAATCATCAAAATGCGCCAGTGGCTTACACGTCAGCAACTCAGGCAATTTATGCGCACCATAAGTCAATGCCACACTTTGCGTTCCCGCATTCTGTGCCAGTTGCAAGTCATGCGTGGTGTCGCCAATCATCAAGGCACGGCCCGCCTCCATATGACACTTATCTAAGATGTAATGCAGCATCGCCGGATGAGGCTTAGAAAATGCCTCATCTGCCGTGCGCGTCACTTTAAAAAACGCCCCCAAACCGGTGGATGCCAAAACCCGATCCAAACCCGCTCTGGATTTACCCGTTGCCACCGCCAGCTGAAATCCTGCCTCAATAAAGAGCGGCAAAGATTCCATCACCCCATCATACAAAGTCACTTCCTGATCCTTGGCCAGATAATGACGACGATAGATATTCACCACTTCAGTGATTTGTTCAGGCTTTGCATCCGGGGCAAGATATTGCATTGCCTCTTGCATACCATAGCCAATCACATAGCGAGCCTCTTTATCTGTCGGTACCGCGAGGCCCACATCGGCAAACGCCGATTGAATCGCACGGGCGATGGTGCCAGTGGAATCCATCAAAGTGCCATCCCAGTCAAACACCAGCAAATCAAACTGTTTAGGCATGCGTTTTCTCAAGTAGGTCAATATAAGATTGTAATTCAGGCGGCAAAGGCGCTTCCAGCTCCAAAGGCTTACCCGTGATCGGATGATCAACGATTAATCGCCAAGCATGCAAAAACATGCGCCGCAGCCCCTGTCTTGGCAAGATTTTATTCAAAGCAAAGTCACCATACTTTTCATCGCCCAAAATAGGATGCTCACTGGCCGCCAGATGCACGCGGATTTGATGAGTTCGGCCAGTTTTAAGCTCACACTCAAGCAAAGAGCAATCCTTCCATACCTTACGACGATTCACCACGGTATGTGAAATTTTCCCCTCAGGTGAAACACGCACGCGGCGCTCACCTTCGGCTGTGTTGTATTTCAGCAAAGAAAACTTAACATGACTGCGCGGATTCTCCCACACACCTTTCACCAAAGCCAAGTATCGCTTATCGATGCGGTGATTATCACGCAAGGCATCTTGCAGCACGGTCAGCGCAGAACGCTTTTTGGCCACCATTAAAATACCTGAGGTTTCTCTATCCAGACGATGTACTAATTCTAAAAATTTGGCTTGCGGGCGCTGGGCACGAATCAGCTCGATCAAGCCAAAGCTCACACCAGAGCCTCCATGCACAGCCAAACCTGCAGGCTTATTCAGAATAAGAATCGCATCATCTTCAAAGATAATTGGAATATCGATACGGTGTGAGGCCGCCACCGCAGGCGCTGCGTCTGGCTTTTCTGCCACGCGCACCGGAGGTAAGCGCAAAATATCGCCGGCAACGATGCGATAAGTCACATCACTGCGGCCTTTATTTACGCGTACTTCACCACTACGCACAATGCGATAAACATGACTTTTTGGTACGCCCTTGAGGTGTTTTAACAAAAAATTATCCAGCCTTTGGCCGGCATCTTCTTCGTCCACGGTCAGGAACGTGACGGATGCTTTGCTACTGCCCTTCATCTTGACTTATACTCTCCGCACGCCACAACCCAGAAGGTTGTAGCAGGTTGGCCGAAGCGATAAAAACGCAACGGCAACGATTACCGCAAGGGCTTGTTTTGACAAGGGACTTTTAATTACCCGCTTCAAACAAGCACTGCGTAAGGTGGCTAAGGCCACTTTTAGATCCCGCTCTTAAAGCAATACTGCAGGGCGATACAGTCGGCGATTACCTTCCCGCCGTAGAGTAAAAACACTCTACGCCTCCCAACTGGCACAAAAAGCCAGTCTTAGTAAAACAGGGAGCGCAAGCGCGGGGCTCGCCTATCTGCCGTCAGGCTTATGCAACAAGTTCCGGGAAGCGGTTATCTCGCTCACCGCAAAAAGCAGCGATGGTAATTGATTTGTATATATAAAGCACTCATCGGATTCTTATTAGCGTACTGGCCTACTTTTACAGAAAAACAAGTAAAAACGCCGGTATGGTACGTTCGGCAGCTAAGCACCTTGTAATGGCCTTCTAAAAAAAGGTGAGAGAAGAATAAAAACCAGCAAGCTAAACTGGCCAAAACTCTTGTAAAAAGATGGATTAAAACAAGAATTTTAGGCCCATTTTCAAGGCTAGGTATGAACTTCACCGCCGTTTTGCAGGCCACTGTAAATAATTGCATGGAAATAGCCCCACCCGCGCCTCCAATACCTTTGTTGTCTTGACTTAGGATGCGAGCACTTAACTAACAATGTCTGCATTTTAGTCATGTTCGGTTGCGCTGGGCTTGCCAGAACCTAATTCCTGCCGCGTGAGTGCGAGCCGGAGCATTTTTTATGAAACGTATGCTATTTAACGCAACGCAAGCCGAAGAGCTGCGCGTTGCGATTGTTGATGGTCAGAAGCTAGTCGACCTCGACATCGAAACCGTTGGCAAAGAACAACGGAAATCCAATATCTACAAGGGTGTGATTACCCGCGTAGAGCCTAGCCTTGAAGCCTGCTTCATTGATTATGGCTGCGATCGCCACGGTTTCCTGCCATTTAAGGAAGTAGCCCGTGCCTATCTCAACGACAGCGGTGACGGCCATGGCCGCCCTCGCATCGGCGATTCGCTCAAAGAAGGCCAGGAGCTGATCGTTCAAGTCGAAAAAGACGAACGCGGCAATAAAGGCGCAGCCCTCACGACCTACATCAGTTTGGCAGGTCGTTATTTGGTGCTGATGCCTAATAACCCACGTGGCGGCGGCGTTTCTCGCCGTATCGAGGGCGAAGAGCGTAATGAGCTTCGCGCTGTACTCGACCAACTCGAAACACCAAACGGTATGAGCCTGATCGCACGTACTGCGGCTATTGGCCGTAATGCTGAAGAATTGCAATGGGATTTAAACTACCTATTGCAACTTTGGCGTGCGGTTGAAGGCGCTGCCTCTACTCAAACTGGCGCATTCCTAATTTATCAGGAATCAAGCCTAGTGATCCGCGCAATCCGTGATTACTTCCAGCCGGAAATCGGCGAACTTCTGATTGATAAGCTCGATATTTATGAGCAAGCACGCCAGTTTATGAGCCATGTGATGCCGGCCAATGTAAACCGCGTGAAGTTTTATCAGGATGATGTGCCACTGTTTTCGCGCTTCCAGATTGAGCATCAAATCGAAACCGCTTTTGCCCGCGAAGTGAATTTGCCTTCCGGCGGCGCAATTGTGATCGACAAGACCGAAGCGCTGTACTCCATCGACGTGAACTCGGCTCGCTCTACTAAGGGTGCCGATATCGAAGAAACCGCACTGCGTACCAATATGGAAGCCGCTGACGAAATCGCCCGTCAGATGCGTCTGCGTGACGTGGGTGGTTTGATCGTGATCGATTTTATCGACATGGAAAACCCAAAGAATCAGCGTGAAGTCGAAAACCGCCTGCGGGACGCCCTGCACCACGACCGTGCTCGCGTTCAGACTGGCAAAATCAGCCGTTTTGGCCTGATGGAATTATCCCGTCAACGCTTGCAGCCTTCCTTAGAAGAAACCAGCCACATCGCCTGCCCGCGCTGTCACGGCACTGGCTTTACACGCGGCATTGAATCTTCTGCGCTAAATATCCTGCGTATTATTCAAGAAGAATCAATGAAGGAAAACACCGGCGCAATCCATGCACAAGTGCCGGTTGATGTTGCAACCTTCTTGCTCAATGAAAAACGCGCCGAGATTTTTGCACTTGAAGCACGCCTGAAAGTAAGCGTGATTTTGATTCCAAATACCCATTTGGAAACGCCAAACTACAACCTGTCACGTCTGCGCCACGAAGATATCGGCAATATTGAAGATGTAGTGCCCTCTTATAAAATGGTCGATTTGCCAAGCGAAACAGGCTATCAGCCAGGTAAAGTGAAAGAAGAGCAAACCAAGCGCCAGGAAGCCATGGTCAAAGGCATTACGCCAGACCAGCCAGCGCCGATCTCCGCTCGTGACCGTATTGCCGCACCAAGCGATGATGTCATTATTCCATCGCTCTGGAAAAAGCTAGTCACTTGGTTCCAAGGCGAGCCTGCTGCTGCGCCAGTAGAAGCACCTAAACCGGTTGCTGCTGCCCGCCCGCAAAATAACTCACGCAATCGCAATGATCGTGGCCAGCGCCCTCCTCGTGAACCACGTGAAGGCCAAGCGCCTCGTGCAGAGCGCCCGGCCCGTAACGAAGAAGCGCCTGCCCAGCCGCGCCGTAGCAGTGGCAAGCCACGTATCGAAGAAGACTTGCAAAAGAGCCGCGAAACTCGTGAAACGCGTGAAAACCGCGAGCCACGTGAACGTACTCCAAGCAATGATCGCAGCGAGCGCAACGAAACCCCGGCGGTAGAACAGCGTCCTCGCAACGAGCGCCCTCCGCGCCAGGAACGTCAGCCACGCAAAGAAGCTGCTGTTGCCCAGACCGAAGCCTTGCTGACTACGCCCGCTATAGAAAACAACACGGATGACGCAAGCGAGCAACAACGTAGTCGTCGTCGTCGTAGCCGTCGTGGTGAGCGCCGTGGTGAGCGTGTTGAATCAGCGCCGGGTACAGAAGCGGCATTCACTGCAATTGATGCACCCGCTCCTGGTTTTGTTGCCACAGAGCCAACACATACAGCACCTGTAGCAGCAAGTGCCTCAGCAGCGCCCGTTACTACTGCACCGGTTGTAGTAACACCTGCTCCTGTTGTGGCTGCACCTGCACCTGCACCTGCACCTGCACCAGTACATGTACCTGCTGTGCCCGTTGCGGCAGTGCCTGCACCAGTACCTGTGCCTGCTGTATCCGTTGTGGCAGCACCTGCTCCCGTAGTGGCTCCAGAAGTTGTTATTCCTATGGCAGCACCTGTAGCAGCACCCATACCCGCTCCTGTTGTCGAGCCTGCACCTGCTCCAGTAGCGGTAGCGGCACCAGCGCCAGTTCCGGCTGTAGCTATCGCTGCACCGGTGGCTCCCGTGCCCGCCCCTGTACCCGCTCCCGCTCCGGTAGCGATCCCTGCTGCACCAGCACTTGTCATTGGTACGCCGGAAGCGGCGGGATTGGTTATGGTTGCAACGCGTGCTTTAGCAGCGGAAAGTGATCCTGTGGCAGCCGCTCCGGTACGCCGCCGTCGTCGTGATGCACAAGCAAGCAACACCGTAGCCAGCAGTGAAGCACCTATGTTGCAGCAAGTAGAAACACAAGCCGCCAGCAATGCAGCAGTTGCATCACAAACAGCCAATGATGCACCGGTACGCGCTCGACGCGAAACGGCCGCAGCTCCGGTAGATACATCCGCCGAACCACTTGTACAAGTTCAAACCAAGCAATTTTAATCTCGTTTGAATAAAAAAAAGCCACCGAAAATAACTCGGTGGCTTTTTTTATGCTTTTAGCAATACCTTTCAAGCTCAGTACTCTCTACACATGGCAACGCAAGGTTTTTACACGCCGCTTACCCTATTTACGCCGCACCACATGACAAGCGATTAAGGCATTCTATTTACCCGCGCTCCCCTTTATCCTAAAAAACAATGGCCCTCCCGGCAAGCCCCTGTATAAACCCCTACATTTCTACTCACATTTAAAATCATTGTTTCACAATCAATTCCCCCCCTACACCTTATCTGCTTGTTTAAAAAAGAATAAACATTTCAGAATAATGAATATTAAAATTATTTCAGGCTAATATCTAAATGGAATCCATTACTTAATTAATGGCAATCTTTTTGTTTAAAACAGCCTGGTTCAAGATTGCCAGTTGGGGAAATTCACAAGTATCCGCAGGTATTATTCAAGGTTAATTTTCGCACTCAGACCAAACTGTAATGGTCTTATTCAATCGCATCTGCACTCCTCACTTGGGCTAAACAACGTGGATATTTTTCTCCAGCAAATTTTTAATGGCTTGGTTGTCGGTAGCATTTATGCGCTGATTGCCCTCGGCTATACCATGGTGTACGGCATCATGCAGCTGATCAATTTTGCCCATGGCGAAATCGTAATGATCGGTGCAATGGTAACCATTACATGTATCAATCTTTTGCTAGGGCAAAATGTTTCACTGCCCGGCCCGATGCTATTGCTCGTCGGCTTTATGATGGCAGTGCCGGTATCAATTCTTTTAGGCTACGCCATCGAAAAAATCGCTTACCGACCGCTGCGTAAGGCACCAAGACTAGCACCTTTGATTACGGCGATTGGTGTATCGATTGTATTGCAACAAGTGGCCATGCTGATCTGGGGCCGTAACTACCGCCCTTTTCCAGCCATTATGCCAACCACAATCCACGAAATTGGCGGCGCAACCATTACCAGCTTGCAGATCTCCATTATTGGCTTGGCGCTGGCTTTGATGGCAGGCTTGTTCTTCCTAATTGAACGTACCAAATTAGGCCGTGCTATGCGTGCCACAGCTCAAAACCCGGAAGTCGCCGGCCTTATGGGCGTCAATATCAATTCCATTATTTCTATGGTGTTTATGATTGGCTCAGCGCTGGGCGCTGTAGCAGGCGTCATGGTTGCCGCAAATTACGATCAGGCACACGCCTATATGGGCTTCTTAATTGGCCTGAAAGCCTTTACAGCGGCAGTACTGGGCGGGATTGGCAATTTAGGTGGCGCGGTATTAGGCGGACTATTGCTTGGCCTCATCGAAAGCCTAGGCTCTGGCTATCTGGGCGATTTAACCGGCGGTGCATTTGGTAGTAACTACAAAGACATCTTCGCCTTTATCGTGCTGATTATCGTACTGGTGTTCCGTCCGTCCGGATTACTAGGCGAACGTGTAGCAGACCGCGCTTAAGCCCAAGGGAACGACCATGTTATTAAAACTAGAAAATCCCCGCGCCCGGCTGATCGGCATGGCCGTGCTGGCGGTGATCATGCTTATCCTGCCCTTTGTATTAACGGGTAGCTTTGAAAGCGGTAAATCGTGGATTCGCACCATAGATTTTGCCCTGCTCTATATTATGCTGGCACTCGGACTCAATATTGTTGTGGGCTATGCCGGGCTATTAGATTTGGGCTATATCGCCTTTTATGCAGTGGGCGCATATTTATACGCCATTCTTAATTCGCCCCATCTGGCAGCCATATTACCCGCCTGGCTCATTTACCCCTCTTTCCCGGTCATGATTGCTATGGCAGGGCTGGTTGCGGGCATCTTCGGGGTTTTGCTGGGGTCCCCCACCTTAAAACTGCGAGGGGATTATCTGGCGATTGTAACGCTGGGATTCGGTGAAATTATCCGCATCTTTATGAATAACCTTGATCGCCCGATCAATATTACCAATGGCCCGCAAGGAATTAACAATATCAAGACCGTGCAGATTGCAGGTTACGATTTTGGTCGCCCGATTGAGTTTTTAGGCCTGTCTTTTGAAAAAGTGCATCTTTACTACTACTTGATTTTAGCCTTCTGCCTCTTGATTATCTTTGTATCAGTACGCTTGCAAAACTCCCGTATTGGCCGTGCATGGGTTGCGATTCGCGAAGATGAAATTGCTGCCAACGCGATGGGTATCAATACCCGCAATATCAAGTTGCTCGCTTTTGCGATGGGCGCGAGCTTTGGCGGCGTATCTGGTGCTCTATTTGCCAGCTTCCAGGGCTTTGTTTCACCAGAATCATTTGTGCTGATGGAATCCATCATGGTGCTATGTATGGTGGTATTGGGCGGCATGGGACATATTCCTGGCGTGATTTTAGGTGCGATTATTGTATCGATCACACCGGAAATTCTGCGTGATGTAATCAACCCGCTACAACACGCCCTGGTTGGCCGCAAAGTGGTCGATCCGGAAAACTTACGCATGCTGATTTTTGGCCTTGCCATGATTGTGGTTATGCTGCTGCGCCCTGAGGGCCTCTGGCCCTCCCAGCGCCGTAAAGCAGAGTTCCATGAAAAAGATGAAGAGGCAAAGGCATGAGCGAATTACTTCTAAAAATTGACGGTATTACCAAGCGCTTTGGCGGTCTGCACGCCCTATCCGGCGTAGGTCTAACCATCAACAAGGGTGAGATTTACGGCCTGATCGGCCCCAATGGCGCAGGCAAAACCACGCTATTTAATGTGCTAACCGGCCTTTATCAGCCTGACGAAGGCAGCTTTAGTTTTAATGGCCTGGATTTATTCCGCCAAAAGCCAAACGTAGTCGTTGAATCTGGCATTGCCCGTACCTTTCAGAATATTCGCTTATTTGCCAATATGACGGCCCTAGAAAACGTGATGGTGGGCCAGCATGTAAGAACAAACTCCGGCATTTTAGGCGCGGTCTTCCATAGCCCTAAGGCGGTTAAAGAAGAAGCCGAAATCCACAGCAAAGCCGCCGAACTACTGGCTTATGTTGGCATCAGCAAACATGCCAAGGAGCTAGCGCGTAATTTGTCTTATGGGGATCAGCGCCGCCTAGAGATTGCCCGTGCATTGGCCACCCGCCCTACGCTGCTGGCGCTGGACGAGCCTGCTGCAGGGATGAACCCGAAAGAAACGGACGATCTTAAAAAACTGATGGAAAAGATCAGAAACGATGGCGTCACCATTTTGCTGATTGAACACGATGTAAAGCTGATGATGGACCTGTGTGATCGCATCGCGGTGCTGGATTACGGCAAGAAAATCGCTGAGGGTATACCCGACATGGTAAAAAACGATCCACGCGTGATCGAAGCCTATCTAGGGGTTGCGCCAGAATGAACAAGCGATTACAGCAAATCAATACAAGCCAAATCAATAA
The DNA here is from genome assembly GCF_000969645.2 of Janthinobacterium sp. B9-8. NCBI lineage: Bacteria > Pseudomonadati > Pseudomonadota > Betaproteobacteria > Burkholderiales > Oxalobacteraceae > Janthinobacterium > Janthinobacterium sp. B9-8. The sequence goes on along the minus strand of NZ_CP014222.1, from coordinate 707,458 downwards.
GCTGCAAGTGGCGTTTCAAGGAGTTGCAAGAGCATGAGTGGCCCATTACTACAAGTAAAAGACCTTAAAGTGGCCTACGGCGGTATCCACGCAGTAAAAGGCATTGATTTAGAAATCAATCAAGGTGAGCTAGTCGCCCTCATTGGAGCCAATGGCGCGGGTAAAACCACCACGCTTAAAACACTGATCGGCATGTGCAACCCCAGCTCTGGCGAAATCTTGTTTGACGGTAAATCGACGGCTAAAAAGCCAATTTACGATTATGTTAAACAGGGGCTGATTATGGTGCCTGAAGGACGTGGTATTTTTAGCCGCCTGACCGTAGAAGAGAACCTTTTAATGGGGGCTTATACACGCAACGACAAAGCGGCTATTGAGCATGATATGGAGCGTGTTTACTACCTCTTTCCCCGCCTGAAAGAGCGTATGAAACAGCTGGCAGGTACGCTGTCTGGTGGTGAGCAGCAAATGGTTGCGATTGGCCGTGCTATTTTAGGCAGGCCTAAGCTACTGCTACTGGATGAGCCATCGATGGGCCTGGCACCGATTATCGTGCAAAAGATTTTTGAAATTATCAAAATGATCGCGGCCGAAGGCGTCACCATGCTGCTGGTTGAGCAAAACGCCAAACTGGCACTACAAACCGCCAACCGCGGCTATGTGATGGAATCAGGCAAAATTACGCTGGCCGACACCGCAGCAAATCTCTTGGCCAACCCAAAGATTCAGCAAGCGTATCTAGGCGAGTAAGCCCCGCATTTTCAAGCCGCACACAACGAGCCGCACACTGCGGCTCGTTTTTTTATGCCAGGCATCTCAAAATCAACCCTCTCCATTTAAACCATTCTTGGCCAAAGCCGCTCCTATGGTATTTGTACTTAAATTGGCAAGGTTTGGCTTCAAAGCGTACCTAGTGCTAGCCTTCAAGCATCGTAGAGACATACGGGTGGATATTATTTAAGCCACACAGAGCAACAAGGGAAGATCGCTTTCTAACTTCCCTTATATAATCCTGCCTGCTTCATCTCTACTCCTCTGGAAACTCATGCATTCTGCCGTACTTGCTAAAAATGCCATTGCAGCCTGGCTCTTACCTCCCGGCCTTTTTTTACTCTTGATTGCCATTGGCCTGTTCCTCATTAGCCGCAAGCCTCGCCTTGCCCGCAGCCTTATTGCAAGCAGTCTGCTATTGCTCACAACACTCTCCATGCCGCTTGTGGCCAATGCACTCCTGCTGATGGTTGAGCCGCCAGCACTCAAGTTTATTCCAAACGATGCCATCGCAATTGTCAGCTTAGGCGGCGGAAAGCGTTTTACGGCTTACGACCAAATTGAAGGTGAGACGATCAACAATGCCACCTTAATGCGCCTGCGCTATACCGCCCAGCTAGCAAAAAAAAGTAAATTGCCCATCTTAGTCAGCGGTGGGAAACCATTGGGCGGCATCAGCGAAGCCACTCTGATGGCCGATATTTTGCAAAAAGAATTCAATACGCCCGTACGCTGGATAGAAAGTGAATCAGTGGATACCCAGGAAAATGCCAGCTTAAGTGCTCAGCTTTTGCCTAAAAACGCAAAAATCATCCTTGTGACTCAGGCTGTCCATATGCCACGCGCGCAAAGTGCATTTACCAAACAAGGATTTAACGTTATTCCAGCGGCAACAGATTATGCAAATCAGGAGCCATTATCTATCTTGTCATTTATGCCAAAAGCACAGGCCATGAGCAACAGCAGCTTCGCCCTGCATGAGCTTTTAGGCATGCTCTGGTACAAACTACGACCTTGATGCCTTCTTTTTTTACTGAATATAATATTTCCCGCATAAATAAAAACTACTGCCCTACAACTCCCCAAGCCTTATAAAGCAAGGCTTGACGCATCAAAAAACCAACATTGCCTTCAATAGCAAAGGCATGTTGGTTTTTTTACGCCATCAATAAACGCAAACATAAAAGTAAATTTTGCAACAAACAAACAAAATTGCAACAATTCACAAAAAATGCGCTAAACACTCAAAAAACAGAACAAAATTTAACAAAAAAAATAAAAATTAGAACATCATGCTAATAATAAATTATTTACATGAAAAATTATTTATTGATGCGCGTCAAAAAACGTACTAAATCCAACATAAAGGACAGGATATCGGGAGTAAAATCCACATCAACTTATCAAGACAAGAATTTTTTATCATGAAGATCTCGATAGACCTCGACACGCTTTCAAGCTTTCTCTCTCAAGTGCTAGGCACACACGCAGAGATTGCGGTGCACGATATGACCCAGCTGGAAAACTCCCTGCGAATCATTAAAAACCCAATTTCCGGCCGTGAGCCAGGCGCCCCCGCTACAGACTTTGCCCTGCGTCTGCTGCGCGAATGCCAAGACAGTAGCAAAGCACCTTTTCGCACCAACTATCCCGGCAAGACGCTCGATGGCCATCGTCTGCGCAGCTCCAGCATGCTGCTTAAAGACGAAACCGGCACCTCGGTTGCCATGCTTTGCATTAATCGCAACGATCATCAACTACAACACGCCAGCGAATTGCTCCATCAGTTTTTTCAACACGAAGAAAATAGCCCAAGCGAGGAGTTACTCAGCCACTCGGTAGAGCAATTAGGCGACGACATTATTCAGCAGGCCTTAGCCAGCTACCCTATCGACGCCAAGCACTTAAGCAGTGCCGATAAAAAAGACATTGTGCAAAAACTAGAACAAAACGGCGTTTTCCTTGTGAAAGGATTTATCGCCAAAACAGCTTCATTACTGGCTATTTCAGAGCCCACGCTTTATCGCTACTTAAAAAACAACAACTAAATCACTATTTTTTAATCGAGAAAACATCATGTCTGATACCACACTCAATGATCTAGCGCTGCCACACAGCGCAGCAACATGGACCAAGCAAGATACGGTCTGGATGCTAGGGCTTTATGGCACGGCGGTTGGCGCGGGTACTTTATTCCTACCCATTAATGCAGGGATTGGTGGTTTATGGCCGCTAATTATGATGGCACTGCTAGCCTTGCCAATGACCTTTTTTGCACACAGAGGGCTGAGCCGGTTTGTGCTTTCTGGCTCAACTAAAGATGGCGATATCACCGAGGTAGTAGAAGAGCACTTTGGTAAGGGCGCAGGCAAACTCATTACTCTGCTTTACTTCTTTGCCATCTACCCCATTCTATTAGTTTACAGCGTGGCCATTACCAACACGGTATTGTCTTTCCTCACCCATCAAATGCATATTGCTGTAGGCACTGATCTCGTCACACGCGGTATTTTTGCGCTGTGTTTGATTTTGGGGCTGATGTCGATTGTGCGATTAGGTGGCGATTTTATTGTTAAAGCCATGAGCGTACTGGTCTACCCCTTTGTGATTGCGCTGATGGTTTTAGCGGTTTACCTAATCCCGAACTGGAATAGCTCCGTGCTCGATCATGCAGGCAGCTTGGGCGATGCACTAAGCAGCGGCTCTTTCTACAAAACGCTGTGGCTAGCGATCCCGGTGATGGTGTTCTCGTTTAACCACTCACCTATCATTTCTTCTTTTGCTGTGAGCCAAAAAAAGCTGCACCCGGGCAAAGAAGACCAAGTGGCTTCTAAAATCTTGTTACGCAGCCATATCATGATGGTGTTGTCGGTGATGTTCTTTGTATTTAGCTGTGTATTTAGCTTGGCTCCTGCCGACTTGATTGCCGCTAAAGCGCAAAATATTTCAATCTTGTCCTACCTTGCAAACCACTTTGACAACCCGGTTATTGCCTGGATGGCCCCGATCATTGCCTTTATCGCCATTACTAAATCCTACCTTGGCCACTATCTTGGTGCCAAAGAAGGTCTGCATGGCTTGGTGATCAAACAATTGCGTGAAAAAGGTAAAACCATTTCAACACCTAAGCTTGAGCGTTACACCTCGATCTTTATGCTGATTACCACTTGGTTGGTCGCCACCATCAACCCAAATATCCTGGGAATGATTGAAACACTAGGCGGCCCTGTTATTGCTATCTTGCTATTCCTCATGCCGATGTACGCCATCCGTAAAGTACCTGCCATGCGTAAGTATTCCGGCGCAGCCAGCAATGTATTCGTTGTGCTGATTGGTGTCATTGCCATCTCTGCCATCTTCTTCAGCCTCATGTCCTAGACACGATATATACAGCCTGCACTCATACAGAGCAGGCTGTATTCACAAGGAAGTAGCCATGTTTAGCACCTTAGATATTTACAAAATTGGCATTGGCCCATCAAGCTCGCACACCATTGGCCCCATGAAAGCAGGGCACCAGTTTTTAGGCACGCTTAAAGAAACCGGGCAATTTAATGCCGTTACCAAAATTGCAGTAGATTGCTACGGTTCGCTCTCCCTCACAGGCAAAGGCCATTGCACCGATCACGCCATCATGTTGGGCCTAGCAGGCAATCTGCCCGACACGATTGATTTAGACAATATGGCCAGCATCGTGCATGAAGTAGAGCAAAACGGCACGATCTGCCTAGGCCGCACCCAGCAACGCGTTGGTTTTAGCCTTGTATTCCAAGATAGCTACCTGCCCCTGCACGAAAACGGCATGATGATCCGTGCCTTTGTGGGTGACACCTGCTGCCTAAGCAAGACTTACTACTCGATTGGCGGCGGCTTTATTGTTGATGAAGAGCACTTCAATCAAGGTAGCTGTAACGATATTCCAGTGCCGCATCACTTTTTAAGTGCTGATGATTTGCTCAATATGTGCGAAGACAGCGGCCTGTCGATTTCCGCCCTGGTACTCGAAAACGAAAAAGCCTTCCATGATATGGCCGATATCAAGGCCCATTTCGCCCGTGTTTGGAGTGTGATGCAAAGCAGCATCGAGCGCGGCATGAAAACCGAAGGCAATCTGCCCGGCCCAATGCGCATTCCCCGCCGCGCGCCTGCCCTGCATCATCTATTGACCAGCTCATTGGATGTCGCCCATGACCCGCTCAATGTGATGGATTGGGTGAATATGTATGCGATGGCAATGTCAGAAGAAAACGCTGCCGGTGGCCGCGTCATTACCGCCCCTACCAATGGCGCTTGCGGCATCGTTCCTGGCGTAATGTCTTACTACAATCATTTTATTAAGCCATTAGATGAAGACAGCGCCCTGCGCTTTTTCTTATCTTCAGGCGCGATTGGCTGCTTATACAAGCTAAACGCATCCATCTCTGGCGCAGAAGTAGGCTGTCAGGGCGAAGTAGGCGTCGCCTGCTCTATGGCGGCGGCTGGCCTTGCCGAGTTGATGGGCGGCAGCCCTGCCCAAGTCTGCATGGCTGCAGAAATTGCCATGGAACATAACCTTGGCCTGACATGTGATCCAGTTGGCGGGCAAGTACAGATTCCATGTATCGAGCGCAACGCGATTGGCGCAGTCAAAGCCATCAACGCTGCCCGTATGGCCATGCACCGCAGCAGCAGCCCTAAAGTGTCTTTAGATAAAGTGATTGCCGCAATGTACGCTACTGGCAAGGATATGGACGCAAAATACCGCGAAACATCCTGCGGCGGGCTCGCCCTGCAAATCACCGCCCCTGCACTAAAAACCATACGCTTTATGGATAAAGTGCCTGCTTAAAGAAACGCATGAATAATAGCCCCGCTCCCACTCAGTGAGGTCGGGGCTTTTTTTAGAATTATTGCCTCAAGCAATAGCGTGCAACATCTTAGGCTAATGACTTATCAGCCCCATTTCTCAGCCGCTCAGGCGATAAAGGTAGATAACATAAAACATATCCAGCATCTTAAACAAACGATTGAGCCTGCTTAGAAAAGATAGTAACAACCTTGCTGCCTAGCGGCATATGACTGTTCTAAATCACCGCCCACAAAAAAGCCCCGCTATTTCTCTAGCGGGGCTTTTCTTATACAAAAAACGGATTACTCAACTTTTGCTTTAGCACGTAATTCTTCAACCATTTTTTGTACACGCTGGCCTTGCAGCTCACGAGTCAACTCTGGTTTTACTTCTTCAAATGAAGGGCCTTTCGCTTCGCGCTGGTCATCCAGCTTAATCACATGCCAACCAAACTGGGTCTTCACTGGATCAGAGATTTTGCCTTTAGGCAGTTTGGCCAACGCTTCACCAAATTCTTTTACGTAGTTAGCAGGAGTAGACCAACCCAGGTCACCACCATTTACAGCACTGCCTTTGTCTGCGGATTTCGCCTTAGCGATATCTTCAAACTTCTTACCTTTTTTCAGGTCAGCCAAAACTGCTTTTGCTTCTTCTTCTGTTTTAACCAGAATATGACGAGCTTTGTATTCTTTGCCGCTGAAGTTAACTTTGATTTTATCAAATTCTTTTTTCAGATCAGCATCGCTCACTGGGTTTGCTTTAGCGTAGTCATTCACGTAAGCACCAACCAGAATCTGTTGCTTAGCCATATCAAGGCGTTGCTGTACTTCAGCGTTTTTTTCCACGCCTTTCTTTTGTGCTTCTTGGAACAATACTTCGTTACGAATCAGCTCTTCCTTGATGCGTGCACGTAATTCTGGGCTATCTTTCTGGCCGCGTTCAGCAACTTGCTTCAAGAAGAAATCAACCTTGCTATCAGGGATAGCAACGCCGTTAACGGTGGCTACGTTTGCAGCAGTAGCCGCAAAAGAAGCAGATAAGAAACAAGCAGCGAGAGCAAGAGCAATACGGTTTGGTTGACGCATGTGTTAGTCCTTTGATCTTAAAGTCAGTAGAGCTTAGGTTCAGTCAATTTTACAACTCGTCCGGCGTCAGTGTTTTTTTAATACTGAGCGCGTGGATAGGGTGCGGGATCAAATCGGTAAATAAAGCCATCACCATACGATGACGAGCCAAGGTGTTTTTGCCTGCAAACTGTGCGGATACGATGGTTAAATCATAATGCCCGCCACCTGCCACGCTGCCTGCGTGACCTGCATGTGAAGCACTATCATCGTAAACATCAACATACTCTGGCTGTAATACGGCAAGCCGTGAGTGTATTTCTTCAGTAATCATAACGCTAGGGGAGGACTTGGAGAAAGGGCTTTGCAATGACATTTTCATAAACCCCTGCTTTTACATAAGGATCGCTGTCAGCCCAAGCTTGCGCGGCCAGCTGCGAATCAAATTCTGCAACAATTAAACTACCCGAAAAACCGGCAGGCCCAGGATCCACTGCATCAATTGCAGGAAAAGGACCGGCAAGCACCAAGCGCCCCGCTTCTTTCAGTTGCTCTAGCCTAGCCAGATGCGCCGAACGGCTCGCCAAACGTGCGGCAGCGCAATCGGGATAGTTATTAGCAATAATTGCATAAAGCATCAAGACTCCTCTTTTCCCGAATCATCAGTAAGATACCGTGAAAGCACCAATGCTTGCAGCAGCACAAATACCAGTGTCAGCGCCAATGTACCAAACATCTTAAAATTAACCCACTGGTCTTCAGTAAAGTTAAAGGCAACATAGAGATTAAGAACACCCATGCTAACAAAGAATGTAACCCAAGCTAAATTAACCTTATCCCATAATTTAGCAGGCAAGTTCATTTGTGGGCCCATCAGGCTTTGCATCAGGTTTTTGCCCCGCAAGTAACGAGAGCCACACAAAATAACGGCAAACACCCAGTACAGCACGGTGGGCTTCCACAAAATAAAGGCTTTGTTGTGAAGTAATAAGGTTGCGCCACCTAGTACAGAAATCAAGCCAAAACTTAACCAGAGCATGCCATCAACTTTGCGGTATTTAAACCATGACCAGGCCACTTGCGCCGTTGTAGTCGCAATTGCCACGCCGGTTGCAGCATAAATACTCTTCGTGATGGAGTAAGTTACAAAAAACAGGATAACGGAGAGGAGGTCGAAAAGGGCTTTCATTGGCATCATCAACAGAGAGATGCCGCATTATGCTGACCCATTTTTATGAAAACAAGTAAATGCAGACAAAAAAAGGCGCCGCGACAGTGCGCGGCGCAAAATTTACCACTGGAGATACACGAAGCATCAAGCTCGCGTGACAACCATTCTCGTGTAATCCCCCTTGCCACGTATTGATTTGGATCAAGCAGGGGGGGACGCAAACAGTGATTTAAGCCAGCAAATGGCAAACGAATTTCGGCGATGAATGCATTGCATTTCATCGCTCAACCTAATTAGATACAAGAAGTGGGATTTGGATCAGCCTTGCTCAGAATAGCAAAACTTTAAAATGGGGAGGTGGCGAGCCTAACCCCCGGCACTAGCATCAAAAGCTGTGGCTGCTTCCTTCCGGACCTGACCAAGTTCACCTTCTAGCTATGCGGGGAGACCCGCCGTCGAACACAGGGGCGCACTATAGCACAGCCCAATAAAAGCACCAAGGAAAATCACCCTAATCGGTCACCAGAACGCGAATTTAAGAAGATACTCACCCGCTCTGCCCTATCCGCGCCCTTAGCCTGTGCATAATAAAGCTTAGCCAGTGCCGCCTCTGGCGTCATATCCGCGCCATCGAGCACGCCCAACGCCGCCAGACTGCCGCTCACCGCATAGCGCCCCATTTTTACCGAGCCTTGCAAACACGGCGTGCAATTCACCACCAAGCTTTGCTTCGCCAATGCCGCCATTAAAGCAGGCTGGGTTCCAGCATTACCTGCACCAAAGGTCTCCAGCACCACGCCATCTAAATCAGATAATGACGATGCCAGCCACTGGGCACTAAAGCCCGGCGCCAGTTTTGCCGCCACAATACGGGCCGACTCTGCCACGGGCTGAAAACTGAACGGCTTAAGCGGTTTTACCATCGCAGGAATAATCGTAGACATCACCCAGCGCCCTGCTGCCCATTGCCCCAAGGTAGGTAAATTAGGCGAAGCAAAAGCAGCCATGCCATCACAATCGACTTTGCGCACCCGGTTGCCACGCAGACACAGCCCAGCGAATACCACCGCCACTTCGCAAAAATCAGGCATGCTCGCCAATGCCAATGCTGCAGCAACATGCTCTACCGCATCATTACCCGGCTCGCACCACGGTATTTGCGAGCCAGTGACCACCACAGGCTTAGCCAAGTTTTCTAACATATAAGACAGTGCTGCAGCGGTATAGGCCATGGTGTCCGTACCATGCAGCACGACAAAGCCATCGTAGTCATCGTAATCCGCAGCAATATCGGCCGCGATGCGATTCCATAACGCAGGCGTCATTTCACTGGAATCAAGCAGCGGGGAATACTCCAGCACAGATAGGCCGGGGTAGAGCTTTTGCAACTGCTGCTGCAAATAATCAGGTGCGGGCGCATAGCCGTCCGCACTTTGCAACATACCAATAGTGCCGCCGGTATAAATGACGCGAATTCTCTGCATCTATGACTTACTCCGTAAAGTGTTAGAATCAAGGTTTAGTGAAACAAAACCGGACCCATTGCGATGTCGATCGTCGATAATAAAAAGGCCTTTCACGACTTCTTTATCGAAGAACGTTTTGAAGCGGGCCTTATGCTACAAGGCTGGGAAGTCAAATCAATCCGTGCTGGCCGTGTGCAGCTCAAAGAATCTTACGTGGTGTATCTGCGGGGCGACTTCTGGCTAATGGGTGCGCATATCTCGCCACTCACCAGCGCATCAAGCCATGTACTGCCAGAGCCTACCCGCCTGCGTAAATTATTACTTAATCAACGTGAAATCGAAAAATTGTCGATCAAAGTTGAACGTGCCGGCTACACAGTGGCTGCGCTCAATATGCATTATAAAAACGGCTTTATTAAACTGGATATCGGTTTAGCCAAGGGTAAAAAGCAGCACGATAAACGCAATACCGAAAAAGATCGCGAATGGGTGCGCGAAAAAGCGCAAATTGTTCGTGCCAATAATAAATACAGCTAATCTCGCCTGTCGCGATGATCTATTCAGCAAAAAGGGCAGTTTACTGCCCTTTTTGCTGCCTACTCTTTGCTGGCCCCACTCGCCTTTTCACCGATACTGCCTTCCTTACCAGTCAGCAAATCTCGAATATTTCTTTCATGACGCCAGATTAATAGTAGCGAAATCACCACAACCGCCGTAATTTGTGCAGAAGATGGCAACCAGATCCAAGCCAGCACAGGCGCAAGCAGGGCGGCCAAGAGCGCAGCCAAAGAAGAAATTTTCATTCCCTTGGCTACCACCAGCCAGAGCAGCAGCGTTAATAAACCTACACGCCAATCCAAGGCCAGTAAAATACCCGCCGCCGTGGCTACGCCTTTGCCGCCCTTAAAGCTAAAAAAGACCGGCCACATATGGCCAACTGTCACCGCTACAGCAGCCATAGCAATGACTTCCGGCCCCAAGCCCAGATAAGAAGCCGCGACTTGCGCCAGCACGATCGCCAGCCAGCCTTTAAGCGCATCGCCCAATAAAGTGAGCAAAGCCGCTTTTTTATTGCCGCTGCGCAAAACATTTGTAGCCCCGGGGTTGCCCGAGCCATAGCTGCGCGGATCGGCCAAGCCACTGGCTTTAGAGACAATCACGGCAAAAGAAAGGGAGCCGATCAGGTAGCTTACTAAAATTAGAATTAACGGTGTCATACCTAAATCCACTACAATCGTAAGCTTCCGATTTTAAGCTAAATGACCGCTGCTGGGTAAAACCCATTAAGTCACCCCATCATGGACATTATCTATTTACACGAAGTGCGTGCGCGCACCCTTATTGGCTGGTACGACTGGGAGCGCGTTGCGCCGCAAGTTGTAGAGCTTGATTTGGAAATTGGCATCCCTTCTGCACGCGCCTGTGCCAGCGATGATTTGGTCGATACCATCGATTACGATGCGGTGGTCAAACACATTCGCAAAGTGCTTGAAGAGCGCCACTTTTTGCTGCTTGAAGCGCTTGCCGAGCATATTGCACAACTGATTATGCAAGACTTTGGCGCGCCTTGGGCTAAGGTATCTGTCACAAAACTCGGCATCTTGCACGAAGTTGGTCGGGTTGGCGTCACCATTGAGCGTGGCCACCGCGCTTAAATCGTCTACAACATTGCCTCAAGGCAGTGCACTCCAAAAGCAGCTTGTGTAGATTTCAGCGCCACCAAAAGGCGTGTCGATCTACCCAGCTGCGCCAAAATATCCGCTGCGCCAATACTCATCATCAAGTCATCCTGCATTTTTTTACACAATGACTTGAACTTCTTTCGCTTCAGCCTCACTAAGCATGTATTGAATTATTCACCGCAAGGACTTGGCATGAGCCAATTTAGCCGCACACTCATGGTTACACTACTTACCGCCTCACTCTTTGCCAGCGGCATCGCTGAAGCAAAACGAGTCGGTGGTGGCCGCTCAAGCGGCATGCAGCGTAGCCAGAATACGCGCCCGGCCGCTCCACCTCCTCAACGTAATGTCGCACCTGCACAACAGCCTGGGCAAGTCGCCCCACAGCCACAGCGAAGTGGCATGGGCTCGATTCTGGGTGGCGTCGCTGCTGGTGCGCTAGGTGGCTACCTGCTTGGCAATTTGCTGAACTCTAACAATGCATCAGGCACATCTGAATCATCTGGTAGCGGCTTTCCATGGGGATTGTTACTGCTACTCGGCGCGGGTGGTTACTTTGCTATGCGCATGATTCGTCGCCGCAAAGAAGCTGCAGCGGCTACAGCTAATGCCCCTGCATTTGCCGGCATGCCTGCCAACATGCAAAACCAGCCTCTTCAGCAAGATCGTGTATTCCGTATGGGCGATCAGGCCAGCAATATGGCAGCAGCTCCATCGGCTTCAGGTATCACTCGCCTGCCTGATGGCACAGAAACTGCAGCGTTTCTTCGCCAGGCACGGGGCAGCTTTATGCATATGCAAACCCTGCATTCGGCCGAGCAAGTGAATGAAATGCGCAAGTACTTAACACCTGAGCTCTTTAACGAGCTAAGCCAGGAAATCTCCGGCAATGAAGAGCCCGCCGAGTTTCCGGAGCTCAATACCGAACTTGTTGATTGCGCCACCGAAGAAGGCCGCATGGTTTCCAGCGTGCGCTTCTACGGCAAAGTGAGTGAATCACTTCACTCTGCACCTGTGGAGTTCCAAGAAATCTGGCATTTTGTACGCCCAATTAATGGCGACCCACGCTGGATGGTGGCAGGTATCCAGCAGTTGTAATAGCGTAAAGGCCATTACAAAACAAAGACCGACACATGTCGGTCTTTGTTTTGTTAAAAATAAGATGGCTGAACAGATAGCTAATTTTTCGCTTACACTAATAACAATACTATTGACATACTGGCTCTGCAAATGCGTCGTCTTATTATTATGCTATTTGGATTAATCACACTAACTGGCTGCGATAAAGTCATGGAAGTGGTCAACAAGCAGCAAGCCAATGGCAAAGCAATTGGCGCGGCTTGCCGCCATAGTGGACGAGCACTTGAAGATTGCTATCGCCGTAACACCAGAATTCCCAAGGCTGATATTTTCGCAGGCTGGAAAGAAATGAACGAGTATATGCAACAAAAAAAGATTGAGGTGATTTCTCCGCCAGAAGATGAACCACCTCCTCCTGTTGCTGTAAAAAAAGTAGAGAAAAATGATGCATCCGAAGAAAAGCCCGCAGAAGCCGATAAAGCAGAACACTAATGACTAAGAATACCGCCCTTTACCAATTACTCGCTTCCGTGCCGTTATTTACTGATTTAGACGATAGCATTCTGGCAGCTATCGAGAAAATATCTAACCGGCGCACGCTCAGCAAAGGCTCTTTATTGTTTGCTGAAGGCGATATTGCAGAATCGATGTATGTACTAATCGAAGGGCGATTACGCTGTTTCTCTAGTGCGGATACTGGTAAGGAATTTGTTTTCTATGTTGCAACAGCCGGCACCAGTTTTGGTGAAATGGCCTTAATTGATGAAGAGCCAAGATCACTCTCGATTGATGCGGCAGAAGACTGCCAATTACTGAGCATTAGCAAAACTTCTTTCCTGGAGCTGCTTGAAAAAACACCATTACTCAACAATAACTTGCTGCGTAATATGATTCGTTACAATCGTTATTTAGCCAATATGGTGAAATCATTAGCACTAAAGGATGTATATGGCCGTATGCGCCTGCTGCTTGAAGGTTTAGCCGTTGAAGTGAATGGTCGTCGCTATATTGAAGATGCTTTGTCCCAACAAGCGATCGCCGACCGTGTTGGCTCATCCAGAGAAATGATCGCAAAATTAATGCGTGAGCTGGTATTTGGCAACTATATTCGCATTGAAAATCGCCGAATTGAATTATTACAAAAATTACCCGAACATTTTTAACACCCAATATTGCCAGAAATAGGCACTGAGCCACGGAGATATAACACTCATGGACCATCATTTACTTAAAAACTTTTTATCGCAATCTGCCATTTTCCAGGATTTTGCCGATGAAGATTTAGACATTGTCTTAAATGCCGCAGTAAAACGCCACCTGCCTAAAGGTACCTTCTTATTCCGCGAAGGCGACCCTGGCGAATCCATGTATATCCTAATGGAAGGACGCACACGCTCGTTTACCAGCGACAATCAAGGCAAAGAATTCGTCTTTATGATTGGCGAGCCAGGCGATGTATTTGGCGAAGTTTCCCTGATTGATGACGAGCCACGGTCTTGGTCTACCCAAACCGAGGACGATTCATCTTTCCTGATGTTCTCCAAACAAGACTTCCGCGAAGCATTGGGCTCGCTGCCTAATGCCAAAGATCAGCTCATCATGAACTTAGCGCGCATGGTTCGCCGCCTTTCGCTCACCATGAAAAACCTCGCTTTACTGGATGTTTATGGTCGTGTGCGCGCCTTGTTTGAAGGCATGCTGACCGAAGCTGACGGGCAAGAAATGATTTCCGAGCCGCTCACCCAGCAAGCGATTGCTGATCGCGTAGGCTCTTCACGCGAAATGATTGCGCGTATTCTGAAAGAGCTGGTTTTCGGTGGTTATATCCGCCTGGAAAACAAGCGCATCATCTTGTTGCAAAAACTACCTGAGCGCTTCTAATCTGCGCTTGGTAATGCCCTAGAAAAATCTGGCAGGCACTCGTCTGCCAGACTCCCCTTTCAAAGTATTAAAATCCCTCCTTGTCGACGTAATTTTCTGGCACAAAACCGAAATAATCGTCAATTTCCTCCCAAATCCCTTCAAAATTCAGATCGAAGCGCCCACCCGATTATTGACAAGGCCTATCTCTGTCTATTTAATGACTGACCAGTTAGTTATTAAATAGAGAGCATCATGTCCGACATCGCTGGCCCACGTCAAAGGCGCAAAGAAGCACGCCCCGGTGAAATCATTGAAGCCGCGCTGATTTTATTCCATCAAAAAGGCTATGCGGCAACCAAACTCGATGATGTTGCCCGTGCAGCAGGCGTCACTAAGGGCACGCTGTATCTCTATTTTCCTAGCAAGGAAGCGCTGTTTAAGGCGGCCATCAGCGAAACAATCCACCCCAATCTGGATAGGATCGAAGAGCTGGCGCTTAAAAGCACTGAATCGGCAACAATTCGCTTACGTACAGCCATTCACAGCTGGGCTACTGCACTGAATGAATGTAAGGGTAGTATCTCCAAACTCATGATTTCTGAAGCAGGCAATTTCCCCGAACTCACCGATTTTTATATAGAAACCGTTATCAAGCGCTCGCGCTCACTGCTGATGCTGCTGATTAAAGCAGGTGTAGATAGCGGTGAGTTTCGCCAAACTGACCCGGATATGCTTGCCAGAATACTATTCTCTCCTATTTTGCTGACCAGCATCTGGCGGCACACCTATGCAAGCCAAGATCCTATTACTTACGATCTAAACCAACTGGCTCAATTTCATCTCGATATCGTTTTGTATGGCATTGCCATCGCCCCGGAGCACACGCTATGAGCACTCAATCTGCCTCACCTGCACGCAGCATTCTTGCGATTATGTTACTGATTGTACTTGGCTTTCTAGGCTATCGCTGGTGGTGGGGCAATCACCATATCAGCAGTGATAATGCGCAATTTGAAGGCCATATTGTGCCAATTGCTGCCCGTGTGAGCGGTTATGTCAAAGCCGTGCCGGTCAATGATAATCAGCTGGTTGCACAAAAATCTTTATTGATTGAGCTTGATCCTCGCGATTATCAAGTCAAAGTAGCGCAAGCAGATGCAGACTATCGTCAGGCCTTATCTGCCGCTGGCCACGACAAACAACCCGGCGAAGCCCTTGCCCGCATTGGTGCAGCAAGCGCCAACGCAGCAGCAGCCACAGCACAATCACACACGGCTGAAGCACAAATTACCGAAGCACGCGCCAATGCAGCCAAAGCACGTAAGGATTTAGCCCGCAGCAAAGAGCTTGCCGCACAAAAAATGCTCAGCCAAGCGGCATTAGATAGCGCAGATACCTTAGTAAAGGCTGCTGATGCCCGTGTCAGCGCGCTTGAATCAGCACTACGCACTTCCAAAGAAAGTGCTAATGCGGCCGATCAGCAAGTGGTTGTTTCATCAGCAGGGCTTAAATCGGCGCAGGCTAAAGCGCTGGCAGCGGAAGCCACCTTACAATTTGCACGTAATCAGCTCATTGATACACAAGTTTATGCACCCGCTTCAGGCGTAATCAGCAAAAAAGCAGTAGAGCCTGGCCAAATGATTCAGGCAGGTCAAACATTAATGTATTTGGTTCCCACCGATAAGATATGGGTGATTGCCAATTTAAAAGAAACAGAATTAAAACAAATTAAATTAGGCCAAAGCGCCGAAATTGAAGTCGATGCTTTTCCTGATTTAAAGCTCAAAGGCAAAGTGGATTCATTTAGCCCAGCAACCGGTGCACGTTTCACCCTGCTGCCTGCTGATAATTCAACTGGCAATTTCACTAAAGTAGTGCAACGTGTGCCGGTAAAAATCGTTTTAGATGAATTACCCAAAGGCAATCAACTACGCCCGGGCTTATCGGTTAATGTCGTGATCAATACGCCTTAATTTACGGGCCACGCTGATCACAGCGGGATTCACCCGACCCTATACACAAGCAAGAGGCGATATGAAAGCCATTTTACCGGGTTTATCCCGCTCTGATACGCAAGAAAGCGTTTATGCAAATCGCTATATTATTGCCATAACCGTGACATTAGCCTGCGTGTTAGAGCTACTGGACACCAGCATTGTGAACGTTGCCGTGCCGCATATGATGGGCACACTTGGCGCAACGCTCGATGAAATCACCTGGGTATCAATTGGCTATGTGGTTGCCAATGTGATTGTTTTGCCTATTTCTGGCTTTTTATCGCAATTATTTGGGCGTAGAAATTACTTTATTTTATCGCTTGCCCTGTTTATTTTTTCATCCTTTGCCTGCGGCAATGCGACCACCTTGGGTGGCTTGGTTTTCTGGCGTATTGTGCAGGGCTTAGGCGGTGGCGGGCTGATTGCCACGGCACAATCCACTTTATTTGAAACATTTCCTAGCAAGGAAATGGGCACCGCCATGGCTATTTTTGGCATGGGGATTATGACCGGCCCAATGCTAGGCCCCACCTTGGGTGGCTGGCTCACCGACCAATATTCATGGCCATGGATTTTCTATATTAATTTACCCTTGGGCGGGATTGCGCTGCTTTTAACGCTAATTTACATGCCTGATTCAAAGCATCAGCAAGCGATTAAAAAAATTGATTATTTAGGACTTATTTTAATGGCCACAGGCATCGCTGCATTGCAATTAATGCTGGAGCGTGGCGAGCGGCTAGAATGGTTTCACTCTTATGAAATCGTCTCTTATGCCCTGCTTAGTTTCTTTTCACTAAGCTTATTTATTACTCGCCAATTAGAAATTAAATACCCGATTGTCGATTTAGCAATTTGCCGGGACCCACAGTTTTCTGCCGGGCTAGTGATGACTTTTTTACTGGGTGCATCGCTGTTTTCTACGGTATTTATTTTCCCTGTTTATGTGCAAAGCTTAATGGGCTATACCGCATGGCAAACGGGTTTAATGATTTTACCTTCAGCAGTTGCATCGGGCATGATGATGCCAATATCAGCTAAATTAGTCGCCCGTGGTGTTTCTGCCCGTGCACTCATTGCCGCAGGGGCGCTGCTCTTTATGTATGGTATGTGGCAGCATTATCACTTTACGACCGACTCGGGAATGAGTGATTTTCTTTGGCCGATGATTATTCGCGGCATGGGTTTGGGAATGATTTTTATGCCATTAAATACATTAACCATGGCAAATATCTTGCCACAACAAATTCCAAATGCAGCGGGTTTATATAATTTAACCCGTCAATTAGGTGGCAGCGTAGGTATCGCGGTATCAGCGACTTTATTAGCACAATTAGGAGACGCCAAACGTGCGGCACTTAATGAGCATGTGATTGCCAATAGCGCCCAAACCATAGAGCGCCTTGCTGGCTTAAAAAACAAACTAATCATGATGGGCACACCAGAAACACTGGCCCCACTAAAAGCACAGGCCCTGCTTGCCCAGCAAATTGCCAAACAAGCACAAATGCTTTCTTTCGCGCATTTATTTATGTTATTTGGCCTTGCCATGCTTTGCGTAACGCCGCTTCTTTTTGTCATGAAAAACCAGCAAATGAGCGCAGGCAGTGATTTATCGCATTAATTGCGCGCACAAAAAAGGCTGATCAAAAATCAGCCTTTTTTATTCAAATACGCATTATAACGATTGTAACTTCTCTTCTGACAAAGCCAGCTCATCATTGCGATTCACGCCAATCCCGCGCGTGATTACATTCTGGGCAATGCCTTGCGCCTCTTCCAGCGAGTGCATTACAAATGTGCCGCACTGATATTCGTTCAGCTCAGGAATTTCGCTTTGCTCTTTCACTTTCAAGACGTCCTCCATCGCCAGCTTCCAGGCTGCGGCCACTCTTGCCTCGCTAGGTGCTCCGCACAGACTCATATAAAAACCAGTACGACAGCCCATCGGCGAGATATCAATAATCTCTACCCCATCCCCATTTAAATGGTCACGCATAAAACCGGCAAACAAATGCTCTAGCGTATGAATGCCACGCTCAGAAAGGATCTCTTGATTAGGCACGCTAAAACGTAAATCAAAGACAGTAATGGTGTCTTTGCTAGGCGTTAGCATGGTTTTAGCAACGCGCACAGCAGGGGCCTGCATACGGGTGTGATCAACGGTAAAGCTATCTAATAAAGGCATATCTTTCTCTCTGATGTTTTTTTAGCGGTACTTCCCTAGGGGGCCACCATGACATATCAATGCAGGGTGCGTCGGTAAGATGGTATCACGCAGTAAATGACTCGGGATAATACTTAGCAAAGTTGAAAAAACTCTCGACCCACTAATTAAAAATGCCACTGAGCCACGCCCCCAAGGACTCCCTTCGCGCTGGCAAGGCATCAAGGTATAATTCGCTCTTTTTGCTGAAAGCATCAAATGACTAGCGATCTGGATCAAGCACTTGCCCTTCTCAAAGCGGGAGAGCTGGTCGGTATTCCCACTGAAACGGTTTACGGCTTAGCCGCTGATGCCGCCCAGCCTCTGGCTGTAGCAAAAATATTTGCCGCCAAAGGCCGCCCCAACGATCACCCTGTGATTGTGCATATTGCAGGCAAAGCACAACTGAACGACTGGGCGATGGATATTCCCGAAGACGCTTGGAAGCTGGCAGATGCTTTTTGGCCCGGCCCGCTCACGCTGATTCTTAAAAAACAACCGCATGTTTCTTATGCCGTAACTGGCGGGCAAGAAAGCGTGGGCTTACGCGCCCCTAATCACCCAATCACGCATGAATTATTACAGCGCTTTGGCGGCGGCATTGCTGCCCCTTCCGCAAATCAGTTCGGTCATGTCAGCCCCACTACCGCACAGCATGTCAGAGATGAATTCAGCACAGAAAGCGTGTCGCTTATTTTGGATGGCGGTGCTTGCGATGTGGGCGTTGAATCAACGATTATCAGCCTGATCGGCCCACGCCCTGTCTTACTTCGCCCTGGCGGCGTAGCACGGACAGCGATTGAAACCGTGCTTGGGCATACCATTGAACACCTGCAAAACGCTAGCAGCGCCAAAATTCGTGCATCCGGCTTATTGGATTCCCACTATGCGCCGCGCACCACCTTATTAACCGGCAACCAAGAACAAATGGCCGCCGCAGCCGTGGCCAGAGCGGGACAAAAGCTCGCTATTTTGCATACTCAAGCGCCTTTACCCCAAGATGATGCGGCGATTCATATTCTGATGCCTGCTCATGCCGATGAATACGCACAAATGATTTATGCCACGCTGCGCGATTTAGACACGCAGGGCTTAGACGCTATTTTGCTGGTGCTGCCACCTGACGAACCTGCATGGCTGGCGGTACATGACCGTCTTGGCCGTGCCGCGCATCAAAAAATGGGACAAGAATAAGCGCCCTTCAGCCCGCTTAAATAGTCAGTCCTTCTACAACATCCCCATCACCCAGTGTTGGGGATTTTTTTGCTTACTTGATTTTGTGCAATACCACTTTGCAAATTTTCATAATCATTTCGCATCAAAAAAACAGCAAAGTTAGCCTTATTTTTGTTTAAAACATCTCGAAAAAACAAAAAATACCAAATGAATAAATAAATTTATATCAATAAAATCATGTACATACGTTAAAAAACACTCAACACAAACCAAACTTCTGCCACGATACTTACCCACAACCATCTTCAAAATAACAGTTTGCTTATATAGCATAAATAGATTGCCCCGTCCCAGCAATACCACTAATATTACCTTACGTAAATAAAACACCCTAAGTGAAAACCTCATGAGCAAAGGATTTACACTCATTGAAATGATGGTGGTGGTTGCCATTATCGGCATCCTTGCTGCCATCGCTTTGCCCAGCTATCAAGATAGCGTGCGCAAAAGCCGCCGCAGTGATGCAGTGGTAATGATGTCTAAAATTCAGCAGGCTGAGGAAAAGTGGCGGGCAAATAATACGGGCTACACAGATGATCTGAGCGCCACAGGGCTTAAGCTCAGTGCCAGCAACAAGGTCGTCACCAGCGACAGTGGCTTTTATGAAATTAAAGTGAGCAATACTTCAGGTGCTGCTTATGTCATTACAGCCACCGCAATCAAATCACAGAGCAACGACAAAGACTGCGCTACATTAACGATGAGCGTAAGCAATGGCAATACCACCAACACCCCGACCCAATGCTGGCAAAAATAACCGCCACTCTCTGATAACGCTTTATTTATTAAATTAGCTGAAGGCTTGTTTATCATGCTCCGCGCACTATTCGCTTTAGGCACTGCCTTTTTATCCGCCTTAACCTTTGCATCTGCTGTGTATATACAAAAAGACGCCAATGGCAGAGTGACATTTGGCGACGCCGTATCGATGCCTGCCAACGCTAAACTGCATATGGTTAAACCTGCCACGGCGGCAAATGCTCAAGCATCTGCACCTACCCCCGCCCCCAATGAAGCGCTCACCATATTAAATAATATGGAACAGCGCAATTTAAAAAACATCGCGGAATCCCGTGAAAAAATAGCCAAGCTTTATAAACGGGCCGCAGAAGAAAAGAGCCCCAATATCCGTGCCAATTTATTAAGTCAGATTCAGGCAGAAACTCAAGCCACTGAAATTTATAACGCTAATTTAAATCAAATCAAAAAAAATAAAGAAGCCCTCAAATCACCCTCTTAATTAAAAGTGCGTTTGTTTATTAAATACAAACAACTTCTGCATAGCCAGGTAATCCCTGCCTCTGCTATTACGCCTTGGAATATGATGAAAAAGAATGGTTTTACCCTGATAGAAATGATGATTGTGGTGGCGATTATTGCTATTTTGGCCTCAATTGCCATTCCCAGTTATCAGCAATATATCCGTCAGGCTGCGGCTAAATCTGCAGCGGGTGATTTGGTTTCACTTTCTCTTTTTTTTGAGCAACAACTGCAGCGCCGGTTAACCTACACCTTTGCAACAGACAGCCCCACAGAAACCACTGCCACAACAAAAGCGCTCGTGACAGGCTGGGCCCCTTCCCGCCCCGATTTTACCTACCAAGCGACTTGGACAAATAACACTTACACCCTCACCGCCATCAGCACAAAATTTACCTGCACACTCACGCTTAATTCTGCCAATGACCGAACAGCAAGAGGAGCCGGCTGTGGATTCACAACTTGGTAAACAAGCGGGCTTTAGCCTGATCGAACTGATGGTCACGATGGTGATTTTTATTATGCTGACCCTTGCCGCTGTTTCGCTGGGGTCTTCCTGGCTGGTTTCCAGTGATTTGCAAAAATCGGAAAGCGTTTTAAAAATGGCGCACTCCAAAGCCAAAGCGCTGGCTATCAGAAACGCCAACGGCACGGCAGCAGGCTTACAAATCACCGGACAAAAAGTCTTTATCTGCGCTGGCAATGTGGGCGGTGGCAGCTGCACTGCCAACACCGCCACCTGGTCGGCCTCTTTTGCAAAAAACACCGAGATCAGCATTAGCGACAGCGAAAGCAACGACATCACCACCATCCAGCTCGATAGAACAGGTCTTGCCGTAAGAGCCCTGACTTACACCATTACAAAAAAAGGCGATCACGTAGATGGCAAGCTTGTATAAACAACAAGGCGACGCAATGATTGAGGCGCTGGTTTCGATTGTGCTGCTCAGCTTTATTATGATTGGGCTGACATTTTTAGTGGCTAAAACAGCAGTGGCACAAAAATACACCTCAGCACAAAACATGGCTCTGTTTGCCCTGCGCTCAGCCGCGCAAACTCAGGGCTTGAGCGCTTTATGCGCCGCAACAAACCCATCTCTTACCGTTGCAGATCAGAGTGTGGCACTAGCCGCCCAGTGCCAGCGCAGCGCCTTTACAGCGACAGTAGCGGGCCAAACCATTGATGTAGCAGCGGCCCCCAATTCGCCCATTACAGGCTCTAGCTTAACCACCAAACAAGATTCAGCGAATGCAGCACTGATTGGGGGCGATGGTGTTATATCGCTCAATTAAATCGCAAAGTGGTGTTTCTTTAATCAGCATGATGGTGGGCATCACCATCTCGCTGATCACGGCCGTGGCTATGCTCACCCTGTTTCGCCACTCCATAAAAATATCCACCGATACCACTCAAATCAGTAAGCAAGATGCCGAAAGAAGCAGCGCCATGACCATCGCGCCCATTCTGCTGCAAGACGCCGGCTTTGGTATTACTGATGCCAGCGTAAGCAGCCATATCATTGCGCTTAAAGGCGCGGCTTTCTCTGTAGCCAATAAGCTAAGCGGCACGACTGCAGCCAGTGGCGAAACGGCCAATGCCCTTGTCTGGCTGCGCAATCTCGGCACTAATTTTGAATGCTCGGCTCTTTTTGCTGCACCTGATAAAGGCCTGATGCTGCTCGGCCCCATCAACTGCAGTGCCCTTACCGAATGGTCTACTGCCAGCTGGCCCCCCGCCAAACCACTCGCAAGCCTTGGTACTTTTAATTTTGTACTGAGTAATACAGCGGGCACATGCAGCCAGTTTGGCTATGCCAGCCTAGGCAAAGCCACCGTTACGATCCAATCAAACAATGCAACTGGGCAGGCCATTCGCTCGCAAAGCTGCTTATCAAACCTAGTGGTTTCCCCATGAAAAACCAGCAAAAAGGCATGGCCACCGTCCTGATCCTCATTTTTGTGGGCATGGCCCTTGGTGCAACTGTTTTAGGCTCTAATTTCTATGTAAAAAGCATGCAAGAGCAGCAAAACACCTCGCTGGCCGCCACACAGGCACAGATGCGGGCTTGGCAGGGGCTGGATATTGCCCAGTCTGTTTTTCAAAGAATGACGGCGGCTCAGTTGCAAACGCTGGCAACGGTAGTTGCAAGCGCACCGCAAAATATGACTTTAAACGGGGTTAATGACATCACACTGCAGCTTACTGGCGCAACTGCCGCTGCAGGGGCGAATCCTGCTCAGTTCACCCTTGTAGTAACGGGCATGGCGGGCACTGGCACAAGCCTTGCATCCAGCTCAAGGCTTAGCGCAAATATCGCAGTGACGCCTGCCACGCTACCATCGCGCCCCTCTCGTGGGGTGGTGATGTTTAATAGTGATTTAAAGCTGGGTGGTGCCATCAAGTTATTTGAAGGCGACATCCATAATATGGAAATCCGCGTCAACGGCAATGTAGAAACTGGTGGTAATTCAATCACAGGCGTTGGCATTATCCGCTCTACCGGCAATATTACAATCACCTCTGGCAGCAGCTTTGGCTTGCTGCACGCCAATGGCAATATCACACTCACGGGCAGCACCAGTTCCAAAGCCCTGCTCTCCCGCGGCAATCTCTTACTGGATAACAACGGCATCATTAATCACGCCGCCGCCAATGGCAATATCGAAATCGACAACTCAACAGAAGTACTTGATCTGTTAGCAGGTGGCGCGCTGAATATCACCAATGGGGGTGCAAAGCTAGAAACAGGCTACCAAACGGCATATAGCTTTAACCCTATAGTTGATCACTTTGAAATCACTACCTTGCCCCAGTTTGACGTGACCGCAGGCTATACAGGTGCAACGGGCAAGCCCAAATTTGATAAAGTAAAGCTAGGTGTAAGCAAACCCGGCGATTGGTTTAATACCCGCATGATCAGCGTTGTGCCCGATTTGATCGTTAATGTTCCCGTCGTTACGCTCACCCCCGACGATAGCTTTGATGCCTATGCCTATAAAGAGCTGGCTAATTACGCTTTTTATACCGATAGCGATGGCCGCATGAAAGTGAAGGTCAAACGAATAACGGGCGTAGCCGAAGGCGATTACTTTATTGGCTCTTATGCCAATAACAAAAAAGACTATCTTTGTACGGCGGTATCAGGCGCGGTATCTGCACCGCAATGCACAAGCCCAGCCGTGGCTTCAAGTAAAACAATTTGTGAGGGCTTTTCAAGCTCTAATTCTTGTTTTTCATATGATGGCGCAAAAAAACTGTGGACCATCAATGGCAAAGGAATTGCACCAGGAGTTGCCTGGTTTGAAGGCCATTTAGCAGTACAAAATGGTACTTATTACAACAGCTTTATCGCCACTTTAGATCTTAAAACCACAGCATCAGCCACCATTTATGCGCCTAACTATGCAGGCTATTCAGGAAAATCTGGCTCGACTATTTATTCACCACTGGGCTATTGCAATCAAACAAGCTATGGATTAATTCCATCACAGTTTTGTGCTTCTGCTACAGAGTGGAATAGTGATATCGATGGTGGCATTGGCAATTTTGCCACGATGGCTGGCAGCACATTAAATAATACCTACCAGGGCGGCGATATTAGCTTTGCCAATAGCTCTGATATTTACGGCAGTGTTTGGGCCGGGAATTTATACGGCAATACGGGCGATACCAAAATTCACGGCTATATTACAGCCTTGGCTTTAGGCTCCAAAACCAGCAACACCATTCAAAATAGTACAAATATTATTCTAACTAATTTGCCTGCCAGTTTTAAAGCAGATCAAACCCTATCCACTCCGGGTGGAGGCGGTACGGGCAACGCAGCCCTCACGGTGGTCCGCTGGGTTAGATATTTATAAGTCCCTGCCCCACAAATCTGATTTGTGGGGCTAATTTACATTGATGACCAAGCAAAACCTTTGATCTGATCCAACAACGTTTTTGCTCCTTTAAGAGTAAAATCTGCTCCCTTAATTAAATTCCACCCGCCTGCCACAAGCCCCCTCATGGCAATAAACGCCTTTAACTGACTACCCAATGCTATACCTCTACAACAGCCGCACAAAAAAACTCATTCATGCGTAAACAATATGCTTTTAATTTAATTGAACTGATGGTCACCCTGATTGTGCTGGGTATTGTGCTCAGCATTGCCATCCCCGGCTTTACAGGGATGTTGCAGCGCTATCGTTTGCAAAGCGCCGTTTTAGAAGCGCAAAATGATTGGTTATTTGCCCGCAGTACCGCGGTTAAATTTGGTGGTGCACGCAGCCCCGCTGTTTTTTATGTGGCAAAGCGCCAAAACAATCAGAATTGGTCATTACAAATTTGCACCATCACGCCCTGTAGCGAAGGTAGCACTTTGCTACGCCAGCAGACATCAGAAGAGCATAAGGGCATTGAATTGCACTCTTTGAGCGATGCCTTAAAAGAAAATAAATTCCATAATTTCAATGGCCTGCCTAATTTTACCCAGCAGCAATTTATTAACTTTCAATCTGGCCAATACCAGCTGCAATTACAAATTACGGCCACAGGCTTATCCACACTATGCCGGCCCCAGGGTAGTATCTCCTTCGGAGGGTATGCAGAATGCGTTTGAAGTTTTATTCACAACGTGGCTTATCTTTAATTGAAATGATGCTTGCTACCGCAATGGGGCTGCTGCTGCTGGTGGGAATATCGAGCTTATCGCTAACTAATTTATTTACCAGCACCGATACCCAGCGCAACATTATTTTGCAGCAGGATGCACAAGCCATGCTGTCTTTAATTAGCCGTGATCTTCGCCGTGCAGGCTATCACCCTGATTCGAATGAAATACCCAATATGCGTAAAATATGGCTCAATAATACGGCGAGCCAGAGTTGTATTTTATTTAATTACCATAATCCAGATTTCCCTAAGCAAGACACCCATGGCTTCCAGTTCAGCCAAGCCAAAGATGGCAAAGGCTTGGTTAAAATGCTGACATCCAGTGACGCCAGCAGCTGTAACAACGGAGAGTGGCAGGCATTAAATAGTGATCGAAATATACTGATTACACAATTCAAAATTACACCTCACAGCACATTCGAAAAACAAGGCAGCGAGACTAAAGAAGTAATCAGTAATTTAGATATTTATTTAGAAGCCACGGATAATGCAGGAAAATTCAAAGTGCATTTAAATCAGAATGTGCAATTACGTAACCGCCCTTTCTTACAAGAATAAGCATAATGATGAACACCCTATTTCATCAAAAAGGCGTTGCCGCACTCACAGTGACCCTGGTACTCACTTTAATTGCCACGGTTTTTGTTTTATCTACCAATAAAAACAGCTATGTTTTTCAAAAAACATCAGTCAATCATTACCAGCAAGTACAGGCTTTTGAAGCGGCAGAAGCGGGAGCACAAGCGACCTTATTGCAAATGCGCCGGGATATTGAAGCTATTAATTTAAATGCCAATCACGACGGTATTATTTTAAAGAAAATAAAATCATCAATCCCACCTGCACCCGGCACAAATAACTGTGGCTGGGATAGTGTAGCGGTGAATAGTGATTCCTATGATTACTCTGAGCAATTCAAAAAAAATAATTATATTATTTCAAAAAAAACCAGCAGCCTCTTTCAAAAAATAGGCACTCAGGAAATCAATGCAGACAATACCGCATGGCGCAGCAGTGTTGATTTAAAAACCGGCATGGTAAGCAGTGAGGGGTGCGCCGATGAAAGCCGCGAGCAAGCGCCTTTTTGCGCCAACACCGGCAGCGATCAAACAGCCGCAGTGGTTAGGCGTGGCTTTGATATTCCACGCAAAGCCGAATTTAATCCTAAAAAAATTGCCCTCACCATCAAGGGCCATGTGGATATGAGCGGCAGTATGTCGCTCGACCCTCATTCTGGCCAACCCAAACCGCTATGCAATGTATCAACGGGCGGTGATTTTACCTATTGGGGCGCGCCGCTCACCCCGGATAGCAGCAATAACACCCCATTGGCTAATTTATCCAATGCCCAACTTTTTGCCGCCGTCTTTGGCATGAGTCCAAGCGATTTTAAAAAACAGGCCACACAAATCAATCCAGCAAATGGCAGTAATACTGTAAGCAGCTGCCCCGCCGCCACTGGCCTAATCTGGATTAATGGCGATTTCACTCCACCTAAAGACTGCATTATCGGCAGCAGCTACCCCAGTCTTTCCCCCGCTATTGTGGTAGTGGGCGGCTTTGGTAGCACAGCGCTTATCGCCGGTGGCGCAGGCGGCAATATGGTATCTAACAGCACCACCATTAGCGGCATGCTCTTTACCAACCACTTTAACGGCATTATTCAAGTCTTGGGTGCAATGGCCGTGAATGGCGATCTTGAAGGCGTAACGGGTGCTGTGTTTGATAAAACACCGGGCGACTGCATATATGGCGCTTGTGCGCACCGCCCCGGCTCTGGCTCGGAAGGCTCGATCAATATTGCTTATGATGAAAGGATGTTTATCGGAGCCAACGCAGGCGGCAATCTTAGCGGCAATAAGCTGGGCAGCTGGCATGATTTTTGTAAGGATGGCAAATGCTAAGCCCCAAGCAAAACGGCTTCTCTATGGTAGAAGTACTCATCACCGTATTAATTATCGGCGTGGCCGCTCTTGCCCTGAACGCCTTACAAAGCAATGCATTAAAAAACAATAGCATCGCTCAAAACCGCAATGAGGCGCTATTTTTGGCGCAGGACAAGCTGGAAAAACTACGACAAAATAATTTATGCCCGCGCAGCAGTTCTGTATCCGGTGGAATAAGCGTGAATAGCAGCAAGGGCTCAGAAAATGCCGAACTAGAAAACATCCAGAGACAAACAGCCAGCTACCGCCGCATTACCCTCATCAAAGACATCAGCCTGCCTACCCCCATCGCGCCCGATTTTGGCTGCCCACCCATCGCCAAAAACCCGCCCACCGCAGCCACCTTGCCCAATCCACAAAAACTCTACCAAGTAGAACGCAGTGTACAAGTTGTCCTAGACTGGCAAGACAGCTACGGTGAAACGCAATACATCACCCTCAGCAGCCAGATTAACTGGTCGTCCCTTGGCGATTTGCCCAGCCCACCCAGCGACGCTTGCGCCTATGCGTGGGTGGCAAAAAAAGATTTGCTCTGGGGGGCATGGGCAAAGTTTGGCAATAGCCTGTACCAATGCACGCTAGAGGGCGGCTGCCCCGGTAGCGATATCACACCGGATATGGCGGCAGGCCAATGGAAAAGGATAGGAGGATGTTAGTTTTAGTACCTTCGGCACGTTGATTTAGGTGCGGGCGTCCGCTGAACCTTCCTTTCTTGTGTGGCCAAGAAACGAAGCCAAACCACAAACTCAAAACACGAAGGCCCCTACTCTGTGGACAGTCGGCAGCGGGCGGGATTGGCTGGATCCTCCTCCCCAAGCGATCCCCCGCCCCGCTTGTTCGGAGCTTGCGTGTTTCAAGGGGAGATTTAAGCCCCGTGCTAGGCATCGCGATATGAATCGATTTTACTGAGGTTGAGACAACTCAAAACCCAATAAATAACTTAGTTCTAAATAATTTCCTCCGTGAAACTCCGTGCTCTCTGTGGCCTCCGTGTTTTAAGATTTGGGCTCTCCTCGCCTGACATTAGAATCCCCCACCCCAACCTCCTCCAAAATCAGCGCTAGCATAGCTAAATCAACCCCGTGATAGAGATCGCCACCGACCACTTTTACGTTCGGCCCCACCTCACATGCGCCCATGCAAGGTAGGCGAATTATCCTTACATCAGCGTGCATTTTTGTCGCCATTTCAAGGGCCTGCGCCAGTGCTTCGCTACCTCGGGCGGCGCAAGATGGCTGGCCACTTAGGCGTCGATTTACACAGATGGCAATTGTTTTCATTTTTCACCACATGTCTACACATTTTGGGATTAATATACGCGCCTTTCCGGCTTTGCCGTCCTATGTACAAGCAGGTGTTTTTCAGGCTCTGTTGACGTTTGTTTCGCCGACCGCGTTTCGCCTTATTTGGGCCTGATGCTAGGCAAAGGACACGACACTTAGTCTGCTAAGTTAGTGGCTTTTAACAACGCAGCAGGCCCAAATAAGGCGAAACCCAAAGGGACGGGTCGAGTTTTGGGGCAATTCGTCGTTATAAGTCGCTTATTTAACTAGTTAAACCGCTCTCCTTATGCCTAGTCTTGCCCCAAAACTCGGCCCGGCGCGACGGTGAAACAAATGTCAACAGAGCCCAAGGATTTTGCCATGCGTTTTTACTTCCCTATCATCATCATCGATGAAGATTTCCGCACCGAGAACACCAGTGGTTCCGGTATTCGTGAATTAGCGGCGGCCATTGAGGCCGAGGGCAGAGACGTAGTTGGTTATACCAGCTACGGCGATTTAACCTCATTTGCGCAGCAGCAAAGCCGTGCCTCCGGCTTTATTTTATCGATCGACGATGAAGAATTTGGTGGCGGCTCACCCGAAGAAACCCACGAAGCGCTGACGAGCTTACGCAGCTTTGTGGCCGAAATTCGCCGCCGCAATCCAGACATCCCCATTTATATCTATGGTGAGACCCGCACTTCGCGCCACATTCCTAATGATGTGTTGCGCGAATTACACGGTTTTATTCATATGCACGAAGACACGCCCGAATTTGTCGCCCGCCATATTATCCGCGAAGCAAAAAGCTACCTGGATACCTTGGCCCCGCCGTTTTTCCGCGCGCTGACCAATTACGCCCAGGATGGCTCTTATAGCTGGCACTGCCCGGGGCACTCGGGTGGCGTGGCTTTCCTGAAATCCCCAGTTGGCCAAATGTTTCACCAATTCTTTGGCGAAAACATGCTGCGGGCCGACGTGTGTAATGCGGTAGAAGAACTAGGCCAGTTGCTAGACCATACCGGCCCGATTGCCGCTTCCGAGCGCAATGCGGCGCGTATTTTCAATGCCGACCACTTATTCTTTGTAACTAACGGCACATCAACATCCAACAAAATCGTTTGGCACTCGACTGTTGCGCCGGGTGACGTGGTGGTGGTGGATCGTAACTGCCATAAATCGATTTTGCACTCCATCATGATGATGGGCGCGGTGCCAGTGTTCCTGATGCCAACGCGCAATCATTACGGCATTATCGGCCCGATTCCAAAAAGCGAATTTGAGCCCGCAAACATCCGTAAAAAGATGATGGATAATCCGTTTGCACGTGAAAAACTGCTGGCCGACCCTAACTTTAAGCCACGTATTCTGACCATTACCCAGTCTACTTACGACGGCATTATGTATAACGTCGAAGAAATCAAAGGCATGCTCGATGGTGAAATCGACAGCTTGCACTTCGATGAAGCCTGGCTGCCACACGCTGCTTTCCACGAGTTTTACGGTGATTACCACGCCATTGGCGAAGATCGCCCGCGCTGCAAAGAATCAATGGTGTTCTCGACCCAATCCACACATAAGCTGCTGGCAGGCTTAAGCCAAGCCTCGCAAATTCTGATTCAAGATCCGGAAAACCGTAAGCTAGATCGTGATTTATTTAACGAAGCTTACTTAATGCATACCTCCACTAGCCCGCAATACTCCATCATTGCCTCTTGCGATGTGGCGGCGGCGATGATGGAAGCACCGGGTGGTACCGCCTTGGTTGAAGAGTCCTTGGTTGAAGCCTTGGATTTCCGCCGCGCCATGCGCAAAGTGGACGAAGAATTTGGCGATGAGTGGTGGTTCCAGGTTTGGGGCCCGGATGATCTGACCGATGAAGGTCTGGATCACCGCGATGCATGGATGCTTAAATCTGGCGACAACTGGCACGGCTTTGGCGATATCGCCGACGGCTTTAATATGCTTGACCCGATCAAAGCCACCATCCTGACTCCGGGCTTGGATTTAGACGGCAAGTTCTCTGAAACCGGCATCCCTGCCAGCATCGTGACCAAATACCTAGCCGAGCACGGCGTGGTGATCGAGAAGTGCGGTCTTTATTCTTTCTTTATCATGTTTACCATCGGTATTACCAAGGGCCGCTGGAACACCCTCGTAGCCGCCTTGCAGCAGTTTAAAGACGACTACGATAAAAACGCCCCGCTCTGGCGCATTCTGCCGGACTTTATTGCCCAATATCCGCAATACGAGCGCATTGGCCTTAAAGAGCTTTGCCAGCAAATCCACGGCATTTATCGCTCCCACGATGTAGCGCGCCTGACTACCGATATGTATTTATCAAATATGGAACCGGCCATGAAGCCCGCCAAGGCTTTCGCTAAAATGGCGCACCGCGAAATCGACCGTGTGGCGATTGACGAGTTAGAAGGCCGTATCACAGCCGTGATGCTGACTCCATACCCGCCAGGCATTCCACTTTTGATCCCGGGTGAAGTATTCAACAAGACTATCGTTGATTACCTCAGGTTTGCACGAGATTTCAACCAGCGCTTCCCCGGCTTTGAAACCTATATTCACGGTTTGGTAGCAGACAAGAGTACCGGCGAAACCCGCTACTTTATGGATTGTGTAAGGCTGTAGTTTTTTGTAGGGTGCGGAACGGTACTTTGTTCCGCACCGCTCTTTTTATCTGAGCATGTTGGGTTAGACGGTTTATTCGCCAAAACCTACGAATAAACCGTCTAACCCAACCTACACCCCGTTACCTATTACCTGTTTCCTAGCAACCATCGCAATCAAAGGCTACAAACAAGGAAAGCGATTTCCTTTCGAATCCCTGAGACTGGGATATTGTGATGCGTTTTCAGCCCTCTGAATTACAAATACT
This sequence comes from Janthinobacterium sp. B9-8, assembly GCF_000969645.2. NCBI lineage: Bacteria > Pseudomonadati > Pseudomonadota > Betaproteobacteria > Burkholderiales > Oxalobacteraceae > Janthinobacterium > Janthinobacterium sp. B9-8. The sequence goes on along the minus strand of NZ_CP014222.1, from coordinate 676,076 downwards.
CCTCTATTTTCTTGCCAGCAGCTTTGTTCTGGGCTGTCTGCTTTATTACCGTGTTCGCACCAGCCGTCATCGCTTATTCAATAGCATCTTACTACTGACCTTTGGCTGCCTTGGCCTTTACTCCAGTGTATTACTAGAAAGTTATCAGCTCTTCAATGCCGCCAAAGCCGTGCATGAAACCTTTATGGTGGTGCTTGGTTTTGCCATCATCCGTTACTGGGGCATGCTGCTCTTTCAACTGCTTGCCCCCTTAGTCAGACTAAAGCCCCCTCGTATCCTCGAAGACTTACTTGAAGCCATTGCCATGATCGGCTGGGTATTTTATCGCCTGCATTTAGCGGGGCTGCAATTGGGGCAGCTGGTCACTACTTCTGCGGTAATCACCGCCGTACTGGCCTTTGCCATGCAAGATACGCTAGGCAATATTTTGGCGGGGCTGGCACTGCACCTGGATAACTCAATTGAGCAAGGCGACTGGATTAAATTAGGCGAGCTGACTGGCCGGGTGGTTGATTTATCGTGGCGAGCCACCCGCGTTGAAACGCGCAACGGCGAAACGGTGATGATTCCCAACGGCATGCTAATGAAAGGCCAGTTTCAGCTACTCGGCAAGCGTGTTGACAAACCGCTGGCTTGGCGACGCTGGGTGTGGTTTGAAGTAGGGCTGGATACCCTCCCCACACAAGTGATGCAGCTAATAGAAAACGCCATCCGCGAAGCTGCGCCGCCCAATGTTGCCCAGGACCCACCGCCTTCATGTTTATTAATGAACGTAGAAAAAGGCAATGCCCGCTACGCCGCGCGCTACTGGCTTACCGATATCTTGAACGACGACCCTACCGATTCACAAATCCGCACCCTGATTGATGCCGTACTGCGCCGCAACAGCCTGCGCTTGGCTGCTCCGCAATATAAAGTTTTCGTCACTCAGGAAAACGAGCGCTACTTTGAAGGCCGCCACAAGCAACACACGCAAGAGCGCCTTGCCGTCTTACAAAAACTAGAACTTCTCACCTCCTTAAAAGAAGAAGAGCTGCACACCCTCGCTGACAAGCTGCGCTTTACGCCCTATGTGGCTGGGGACGTGATGATTCGCCAGGGCGAAAAAGTAGAGTGGCTGTATATCATCATTAAAGGAGACGCCGAAGCGTGGGTGCAACCCACCCGGGGCGAACGTAAATTACTGACCAAGCTGGGGCCGGGCAGCTTTTTTGGCGAAATGGGCTTGATGACTGGTGAAGCCATCCGCGCCACCGTGGTGGTGAGTAGCAATGTGGAATGCTACCGCATCGATAAAGAATCTTTCCAGCAAATCCTCCTCTCCCGCCCCGAGCTAGCGGGCGTGTTCTCCGAAGTGCTAGTCAAACGCCAGGCCGAAGAGCAAATTTTATTAAACGACGACAACAACATCATCCCGCCCGTTGCCCGCTCAGAAATCCTCGCCAAATTGCAGCATTTTATTGGGTTAAATCGCGGGGCTTGAGTAAGCACAGCATAAAACCCACGATTGAAACACAGAGGTCACGGAGAAAATCTTATTCACGATGAATAGGATTCAAAATATCTTCCCAAAATGGCTCATCAACGTAAAACCGTCATCCCCGCGTGTTTTTATCGGGGATCTAGCAGCGCCGCTGGATTCCCGCTTCGTCACTCCCGAGTGCTTGTGTCGGGAGGGGGATGACGATACTTCGTAACGGAAAATGAACACGAGCCAAGCCCTATGTTTTTCTCCGTGGTCCTCCGTATTCTACTTTTTCTCCGTGGTTTAAGATTTGGGTTTTCTCGACTCTTGATCTCCCCCGCCACGCCCCCATGTACTAGTAGCCTGTAGGACTTAAGACTGATCTACTGCGAAAAAGCCGGATTTGGCCATATTTCACGCATTTTTTCGTTAAATAGCCAGCTATTCGCCTCAAAAATCCGTGAAATCTGACTCAAACCGGACTTTCCCTCGCTACGATCGCTTAAGCCCAACAGACTACTATCGTAAGAACAAACCTTGGAGGTGTGCGGAATGCGTTTTGATAAACTGACCACAAAATTTCAGCAAGCCATAGGCGACGCGCAAAGCAGCGCGAATGCCAACGACAATCCCTATATTGAGCCACAACACGTCTTAGCCGCGCTGCTGGCCGACGTGGATTCCGGCACTTCCGCCTTACTGGCTAGAGCTGGGGTGAATGTTAATCCGCTCAAAACCGCACTTGCCGCCGCCATTGAGCGCATGCCAAAAGTCAGTGGTGGCGATGGCGAAATCACCGTTTCAAAAGAACTCAGCAACTTACTTAATCTAACGGACAAAGCCGCGCTTAAACGCAACGATCAGTTTATTTCCAGTGATTTATTTTTGCTGGTTTTAACCGCAGACAAAGGTGAAACAGGCCGTTTACTCAAAGAAAACGGCGCTAAAAAAGAAGCGGTTGCTGCAGCCATTGATGCCGTGCGTGGCGGGCAAAGCGTAGATAGCTCGGAAGCGGATCAAAACCGTGAAGCGTTGGATAAATACTGCCTGGATCTCACCGAGCGCGCCAAAGCCGGCAAGCTGGACCCAGTCATTGGCCGAGACGATGAAATCCGCCGCGCCATGCAAGTCTTGCAACGCCGCACAAAAAACAATCCAGTATTAATTGGCGAGCCAGGCGTGGGTAAAACCGCGATTGTAGAAGGCCTCGCCCAGCGGATTGTGAATGGTGAAGTGCCTGAATCGCTCAAATCCAAGCGCGTTTTGGTGCTTGATCTGGCGTCTTTGCTAGCTGGCACCAAATACCGTGGCGAATTTGAAGAGCGCCTCAAAGCCGTGCTCAATGAGCTGGCCAAAGACGAAGGCAATACCATTATCTTTATCGACGAGCTGCATACCTTGGTCGGCGCGGGTAAAACCGAAGGCTCGATGGATGCGGGCAATATGCTCAAACCAGCGCTGGCGCGGGGCGAGCTGCATTGCATTGGCGCCACCACGCTGGATGAATACCGCAAATACGTAGAAAAAGACCCTGCGCTAGAACGCCGCTTCCAAAAAGTACTGGTGAACGAGCCTAGCGTGGAGGCCACTATCGCCATCCTGCGCGGCTTACAAGAAAAATATGAAATCCATCACGGGGTAGAAATCACCGACCCAGCGATTGTGGCCGCCGCCGAGCTGAGCCATCGCTATATCACCGACCGTTTTTTACCCGATAAAGCGATTGATCTGATCGACGAAGCCGCCGCCCGTATCAAAATGGAAATCGATTCCAAGCCAGAAGTAATGGACAAGCTGGACCGACGCATTATTCAACTCAAAATCGAGCGCGAAGCGGTAAAACGCGAGAAAGATGAGGCCTCTAAAAAGCGTCTTTCCCTGATCGAAGAGGAAAGCGCACGGCTAGAGAAAGAATACTCAGACTTAGAAGAAATCTGGAAAGCAGAAAAAGCCAGCGTACTCGGCAGCCAAGCGATTCGGGAAGAAATTGAACGCGTTAAAACTGCGATGGACGCCGCCCAGCGCCGTGGTGAGTGGGACAAAGCCAGCGAATTGCAATACGGCCAGTTGCCGCAGCTTGAAGCCAAGCTAAAAGCCGCCGAAGCGTCTGAAGCCACCGGCGGCAAGCTCAAATTGCTGCGCACCCAAGTGGGCGCAGAAGAAATTGCCGAAGTAGTCAGCCGCGCAACGGGCATCCCAGTCAGCCGCATGTTGCAAGGCGAGCGCGAAAAACTGCTCGCCATGGAAAACGCCCTGCATCAAAAAGTAGTTGGGCAATCCGAGGCAGTGCGTTTGGTATCCGACGCCATTCGCCGCTCCCGAGCAGGTCTTTCAGACCCTAACCGCCCTTACGGCAGCTTCTTATTTCTGGGCCCGACTGGCGTAGGAAAAACCGAGCTGACTAAGGCGCTGGCAGAATTTTTATTTGATTCGCCCGACCATTTAATTCGCCTTGATATGAGCGAATTTATGGAAAAACACAGCGTATCTCGCTTAGTTGGCGCGCCTCCGGGCTATGTGGGCTATGAAGAAGGCGGCTACTTAACCGAGGCCGTTCGCCGCAAACCCTATAGCGTCATCCTGCTGGATGAAGTAGAAAAAGCGCACCCCGATGTGTTTAATATCTTGCTGCAGGTGCTGGACGATGGCCGCCTCACTGATGGGCAAGGGCGCACGGTTGATTTTAGAAACACCGTGATTGTGATGACCAGCAACTTGGGCAGCTCGCAAATTCAAGCCATGGCAGGCATGGATTATCAGCTCATCAAGATGGCCGTGCTCGCCGAAGTACAAGGCCATTTCCGCCCCGAGTTTGTCAACCGGATTGATGAAATGGTGGTGTTCCATTCACTCGATCAAGCGGCCATCAGAAATATTGCGCGCATTCAGCTTAATCGCTTACAAAGTCGTTTAGCGCATATGGAAATCGAAATGAGCGTAACCGATGCTGCGCTTGATATTGTAGCCGCAGCAGGGTTTGATCCGGTTTATGGCGCAAGGCCTTTAAAACGCGCAGTGCAAACCGAAATTGAAAATCCGTTATCGCGAGCCATTCTTGAAGGAAAAATCAGTGCAGGCCATCTACTCACGATTGATGCCGATAATGAAACACTTTGCTTTAAGCAATCCTAATGATTGATTGAGCAGTATCTTTCCCACGGAAGCGGGGCTTCTGTATTACATAGCGCCCCGATAAAAACCCACGGGAAAGGCAATTTAATCAACGGATCAAAAAACAATACATCAGCACATAACGGCATTCCCTGGAATGCCGTTTTTCTTTCAAGGCATATCACCCCGTGTAAGGCTGTATTTTCATTTTCCTTTTACCGCTCTATAAACGGGCTTTTCAATATCAAATTGACTCACCAGAACATTTTGAAATCAGATTCAAATAATTAACAATTATCAAAATAATACGATAAGCTTAATGATCGCCCCCCCAAAAAAATGTAATGAAGCAAGCACTTACATTTCTGACTTACCCCAATGGCCTCAAGGCCATCTTGCTGCTGGTCCTTTATCTGGGGGTTGGCTTTCTTAGCATCCAATTTGCCATGCTGCCCTCGGAAAACTTTGCCGTCATCTGGTTTGCAGCAGGTTGCGGGCTGGTCATCATGTTAGAGCTAGGAAAATCAGGAATTCTTTTGGCCTTAGTTGGAAGTGCCATTCTAAACACCCCAACGTATTACCATTTCTTAAGTCATTCAAACACACCCTATGCACTGCCGCTGTCCATTATTTTAGGTATCGTGCCTGCCGCCATTGATAGCTGGCAAGCGGTGATGGCCGCAAAAGCCTGGCAAAATTTTATTGATAAAAACAATCGACCGCCATTACAAAACCCAAGCGATCTGCCCTATTTTTGGCGAAAAATCTGCTTTATGCCCGCATTGATCAGCATGGTGATATGGCACCTGCTTCTCACCTGCAGCAATACCATCCCCTATGCCGGTTTGTTTACTAATTTGCAGCAAATGCTATTGCTTATTCTTGGCGACACAGCAGGCATTTTTGTGATTGCCCCAATCTATGCCTGCTGGAAATCAGGCGAGTTAACAAATAAATTTCGCCCCGCTCTGCCCTATTTTCTTGCCCTTTTATTTATCGTGGTACTGGGATTTACGGTGCACAATTACTTAATGATGCTGGTTTTACCTGTTCTATTATTAATCGCCATTCATTTCAGGCTGGCGGGTACTTCTATCGCTTTATTTCTTTTATTCACGCTCTCAGTCATGGGAACGGCCTATCAATCGGGGCCGTTTATCCATTTTAATCCAATGATTTCTTTTATTAATTTACAGCTTTTTCTTTTTTCTGTGGGGCTAACGCTCCACTATCTGGCTCTTTTGCAAGAGTTACTCAACCAGAGCAAAATCCAGCTTGAAACAGAAGTAGCCAACCGTACCGAAGCCTTAGCCGCTGCCAATTTACGCCTTGAAGAGCTGGTCACCACCGACGAGCTGACCGGGGTTGCCAACCGAAGGGAGTGGCAGCGCCGCTGTGAAGAAGCAATTACCTATGCCCGCCGTTACCAGCAGCCTTTGTCTATTTTATTAATTGATATTGATCACTTCAAAAATGTAAATGACCATCATGGTCATTTAGCCGGCGACTTAATCCTGAAAGAATTGTGCCGGATATGCACCGCAGAATTACGCGCCACAGACAGTTTTGCCCGCTGGGGAGGGGAAGAATTTGTACTTCTGTTACCAGGCACCACCCAGGCAGAAGCCATGCTGGCAGGCAATAAATTAAGACAGTCCGTTGAAGAGCAAGCTCAGGTCGAATTTGAGGAAAAGAAAATCCGCATCACCATCAGCATTGGCGTGGCCATGCTGGAAGATAGCGACCCCAGCCTAGATTGCCTGCTAAATCGTGCAGATCAAGCCATGTATGCAGCAAAAGCAGCGGGTAGAAATCAGGTGCAATGCGCATTAAGCCATACATGTTATTCACGTTAGGCCTGTTATCCAGCAGGGCCAAAACCGCAACGACTTACCTGAAACTGATACAAGCACCGCGCAATCCTCCATAATTAAGACCTGCCTTTCACTTGGCCAAATCATGCTAACCCGCTTTCATCCCCGCGCCCTTGATGCTATCCATGATTACAATAAGAGCAAATTTATTGCGGATATCACAGCGGGGATCAGCGTGGGGATTGTGGCGCTGCCCCTTGCTATGGCCTTTGCAATTGCAAGCGGACTTACACCCGCAGCCGGGCTGACCACCGCCATTATTGCGGGTTTTCTTATTTCACTTCTGGGTGGATCAAAAGTACAAATTGGCGGGCCAGCTGGGGCATTTATTGTGGTGGTTTACGCTATTGTTCAGCAATATGGTCTGGGCAATTTGCTTTTAGCCACCATGCTGGCTGGGGTATTTATGTTTTTACTCGGGCTATTTGGGCTTGGGGCATTAGTACGCCATATTCCCGTTTCGATTGTCATTGGCTTTACCAATGGCATTGCTGCACTCATTGCACTTTCGCAACTTAATGATTTTTTAGGCCTGAATATCGAGAATCTGCCCGCCGAATTTTTTTCAAAAACAAAAGCAATCGGGCTGGCACTACCGCATATTCACCTCGCCACACTCGCCGTTGGCTTATTCTCGCTTACCCTGCTAATCATCTGGCCCAGAATAGCCAGACACCTTCCCTTTGGCTTTCAGAAAATACCCGGCAGCATGGTGGCGCTTTTATTTGGCACCTTGCTTGCACAATGGCCAGAGCTCCATGTGGCGACTATAGGCAGCCGCTTTGGCGATATCCCATCGCAATTACCGACGCCCACCTTTCCGCAATTTACCTGGCATTCATTAGCGGCCATTATTCAGCCCGCTTTAACTATTGCCGTGTTAGGTGCCATTGAATCCTTACTTTGCGCCCGCATCGCTGACAGCATGATTAATGATCGCCATGATCCCAATCAGGAGCTAATGGCGCAGGGCATTGCTAATTTTGCCTCACCCCTCTTTGGCGGCTTTTGCGCCACCGGCACCATTGCCCGCACCGTCACTAATATCAACAGCGGGGCCAGCAGCCCAGTTTCCGGCATGGTACACGCCTTATCCATTTTGCTGATCATGGCGGTGGCTGCGCCTTTTGCCAAACTGATTCCGCTCCCCACGCTTGCTGCCGTTTTGCTTTATGTAGCTTGGAATATGGGGGAATGGGACGAGTTCCGGCGCTTGCAGCACTTTACCGGCAATTACCGCACGATTTTGCTTTCAACTTTTATCCTGACTGTAGTTGTAGATTTAACCGTGGCGATGGAAGTCGGCCTGCTGCTTGCCTGCGTTTTTTTTATTACCCGGGTATCCAGCCTGACTCACCTAAAAAAAGTAGAGCTACCGGATCACCTAAAGACAAAGACCGATCAAATTGAAGCATGGAGTATCCATGGCTCCTTATTTTTTGGATCAATTGCCAAAATAGAAAGCTTACTTGACCCACATAAAATCCAGCCAGACCTGCTGATTCTGGATTTATCCTCGCTCTTAAACATGGATACCACGGGGCTGGAGGCCTTAGAAACATTGCAGCATCAGTTACATCATCAGGGCGCCTGCCTGATTATTTGCGGCGCGGGTATACAGCCCAATTCGCTGATCCACCGCTCCGGGTTTTATCAACACTTAGGGGCAGAATTTTTATTGCCCGATTTGCCAAGTGCCTGGCAGAGCGCTGATCACTGGCTTAAAAACACACATGCGGATCATCAGGAAGACAGCGCAGAAGCACATAGTCACAATGTGTGATTTAGTCACTAATTTGTACTATTCAACATTACAAACCCAGAAATAATTGCTAGAGTGCCTGTCGCTTTTCTATGCGAATAGTCTTATAAATACATAGGCATAGAGCTGAAATTCGCTTTTTATCCCCAAATGGCCTCGTTTTTTGGCCACTACAAGGAGATTCATGAATACAAGTCCCCAACCCCGCTCCCATCACACTTTAAGCATGCCGGTGTTTTTACCCAGCATGATTTTAATTGGTATTTTGCTCGCCATTTGCACACTTAACCCGCAGGCTGCTGAACAACTTTTCTCGCAAGGACAAGTTTGGATCACGCAAAACTTCAGCTGGTTTTATATTCTTTCTGTGGCTATTTTTGTCATCACCTTGGTTGCCATCGCTTGCAGCCCTTACGGCAATATCCGCTTGGGACCGGACGATGCCAAACCCGAATACAACTTTACCTCCTGGGTAGCCATGCTGTTTGCCGCTGGCATGGGGATAGGCCTGATGTATTTCGGCGTAGGCGAGCCGATGCAGCATTATTTATCGCCGCCACTGGCCCAAGGCAGTACGATGGCTGCCGCCCGTGAAGCGATGACCATGACGTTTTTTCACTGGGGCTTTCATGCTTGGGCGATTTACTGCCTTGTTGGCCTCGTGCTGGCCTACTTTGGCTTTCGCTACAATCTGCCGCTGACCATTCGCTCCGGCCTTTATCCTATTTTGCGCGATAAAATCAATGGCCCAATCGGCCATGCCGTCGATGTATTTGCGCTTTGCGGCACTATTTTCGGGATTGCCACCACGCTGGGCTATGGCATTTTGCAAATCAGCGCCGGGCTGCATTCGCTTACCGGCTGGGAAACCTCTAATCTACAATTTCAGTACGGCCTGATTGCTGTAGTGATTGGCCTTGCGGGCTGGTCTGCTGCATCGGGCTTGGATAAAGGCGTGCGCCGCCTCAGCGAGCTTAATTTAAGCCTCGCCATTATTCTGATGCTGTTCGTATTATTTGCTGGGCCAACGCTGTTTTTACTCGGTGCATTTGGCGACAATATCGGCCATTATTTCTCTAGCCTCGTCGAGCTGACTTTCCGCTCTTATACCTATGAGCCTACGCAAAAAGAAGGCTGGTTTAGCGGCTGGACACTGCTGTATTGGGCGTGGTGGATTTCTTGGTCGCCCTTCGTTGGGATGTTTATTGCGCGTATTTCGCGTGGCCGTACCTTACGTGAATTCATCATTGGCGTAATGCTGATTCCTGCATTGTTTAACTTGGTATGGATGACGATTTTTGGCAATACCGCCATCTGGCTGGATATGCATACCGCTGCCGGTGCGCTATCGCAAACCGCAGGCAATGTGGATGCGCTGCTGTTCAAATTCTTTGAATACCTGCCGCTAGTGAAAGTCACTTCATCTATCACCATCCTGTTGATTGCCGTATTTTTTGTCACCTCGGCCGATTCGGGCTCTTTTGTGCTTAACACCATCGCCACCCGTGGCGCAGAAAAATCGCCCGCTTGGCAAAGCCTGTTTTGGGCTGGCCTACTCGGTGTAACTGCTGCGATTTTACTGACTACCGGTGGTTTAAAAGCACTGCAAGCCGTCACCTTGATTGCCGCCCTGCCGTTTACAGTGATTATGCTGCTGCTCTGTTTTAGCCTGTGTAAAGGCTTGGCTGCAGACAGGCAACACTTCTCACAGAAGTTTTCCCCCAGCACCACCTTCTGGACAGGCCAGCACTGGCGTACACGCCTTGCGCAAATTCTGCACGAGCCCCGCTTAAGTGATGTTGAACAGTTCATCGCCAAAAGTGTTCGCCCTGCACTCAATGAAGTTGCCAGCGAGCTACAAAAACAAGGCCTGAGTGCTTCCGTATTGCATGGCGAAGACGGCGCGGTTTCTTTGGTCGTGCCGCAGGCCAATCTGCGTGACTTTGTTTACGGCGTACGGCCTTTAAAGCAGCCGGTAGCCACTTTTGCGCTACGCGATGCATCGCTACCGATGTCGAGCAGGCCACATCACTATGTGCCCATCACCTTCTTTGAAGATGGCCGTCAGGGCTACGATGTGCAATATATGATTCAGCAAGAGCTGATTGCTGATGTGCTCAAGCAATACGAGCGTTATTTAAGCTTGGTACAAAATCAGGATACCCACTTGCTTAATAGCGCACCGGGCCACACCTAAGAGATTCGAGTACCCCAATAAAGCCCCGCTCATATTTGAGCGGGGCTTTATGCTGTTAAATACCTCAAAATCATAATTACGGTGCATACCAATTTGCACATGTAAAAATTGACAAACACCGCCTAAGTGGTTAAATTTCGACCACTAAAGAGGAGAGAGCACCTAGGGAAAACCCTTGGTGCCGCCGAAGGCGCAACGCCCGCGAACGCTCAGGCAAAAGGACTCTTTGGCATCAACACTCTGGAGAGTGGCGTGCAAAACGCCCACCGAAGGGGCTAACAAAACGGATCGTCATGAGCCGTTTTGGAATCTCTCAGGTACCAAGGACAGAGGGGCCGCTGCATCTGAAAAGCCTAATCGGCTTGCAGCGCTATGCCCGAGAGCGCCATGTCCGCCCAACTCCACACTACCCCACTCAATGCCGCCCATCGTATTGCCAACGCCCGTATGGTCGATTTTGGCGGCTGGGACATGCCTGTAAACTATGGCTCGCAAATCGAAGAACACCACGCCGTTCGCACCGATGCAGGCATGTTTGATGTCAGCCATATGCGTGTGGTGGATATCAAGGGCGAACAAGTTCGCGCCTTCCTGACCCGCGCCCTTGCCAATAATGTGGCCAAGCTTAAAGTTTCTGGCAAAGCGCTCTATTCTTGCTTGCTCAACCCACAAGCTACCGTCATCGACGATTTGATTGTTTATTACTTCACCGAAGATTATTTCCGCCTTGTGGTGAACGCTGGCACCGCAGATAAAGACATTGCATGGATGCAGCAGCTTAATACCGAATGGAATACCGGCCTCACCATTACCTCCCGCAATGATTTAGCCATTCTGGCCGTACAGGGCCCGAATGCCCGCGCTAAAGTCTGGGAGGTTTTGCCAGGAACTCAAGCCGCCAGCTCAGACCTCAAGCCTTTTAATGCCGCACAAATTGGCGATGTAATGATTGCCCGCACCGGCTACACCGGTGAAGATGGTTTTGAAGTAGCACTGCCTGCCACCCAAATTGAAGCCTTCTGGAATCAACTTATCACCGCAGGCGTTCGCCCATGTGGCCTAGGCGCACGCGACACGCTGCGTTTAGAAGCCGGTATGAATTTATACGGCCAGGACATGGACGAAACGATCAATCCGCTGAACGCAGGTTTAGCCTGGACGATTGACCTCGTTTCCGAGCGAGATTTCGTAGGTAAAGAAGCCCTCATCGCCCAAGGCCAGACCCAGCAATTCCTAGGTTTATTGCTGCTAGATAAAGGCGGCGTATTGCGCGGCCATCAGGTGGTGCATACCGAACACGGGACCGGTGAAATCACCAGCGGCACCTTCTCCCCTAGCCTGCAACAATCCATCGCTATGGCACGTTTACCGCTTGGCGTTGCCATTGGCGACACCGTGCACGTGGCGATCCGCGACAAAAAACTAGCCGCCCGCGTAGTGAAAATGCCTTTTGTACGCAACGGTAAATCACAGCTTTCATAAAAACCTAATATCTGTAGACACAGAGAACACGAAGAAAAACAAAACGAGAACAGAGAGAAAACAACTTCGTTTAAGCGTTTACTTAATCGGTTTTCTCTGTGTACTCTGTGTTCTCATTCTTTCTCCGTGTCTACAGAACTTTTTGACCTTACACAGCACACAACAACACACCCTATACCGGAGCACTTTTATGTCTATCCCAGCTAATTTGAAATTCACTGACACGCACGAATGGCTTCGTCTTGAAGCAGATGGCAGCATCACCATCGGTATTACCAACCACGCGCAAGAAGCGCTGGGCGATATCGTGTTTCTAGAATTGCCAGCAGCTGGCACTCGTTACGCTAAAAATGACGCTTGTGGTGTGGTTGAATCCGTTAAAGCCGCCAGCGATATCTATGCGCCACTGGCGGGTGTGATTCTGGAAAGCAATGACGATTTGACCAATGCTCCAGAGCAAGTCAACACCGACGCTTACGGCGCATGGTTATTCAAAATCACCCCAGACAACGCAGCCGACCTCGACACCATGCTAAGCGCTGCCGATTACGAAAAAGCCATCGGCTAATAAAGACATAAAAACTTCTGTAGACACAGAGATCGGGAAGAACACAGAGCACACGGAGAAAACCATTAAGGTAAAACCTAATTAACAGCAAGTTATCGCCTGCAGCGCTGTTATAGCTAGGTCTTCCTCCTTGTTCTCGCTTTTGTTTTTCTCTGTGTTCTCTGTGTTCTCTGTGTCTACAGATCTTTTTGACCTGCCCCACGTACACTTACGGTTGCCGCCATGACCACTGCATCTCTTAGCCATCTTGAAGATCACGCCGCTTTTGTGGCCCGCCATATCGGCCCTAATGCAGCGGAAGAAGCCGCCATGCTGGCCACGCTGGGCTATGCAACGCGCTCTGATCTGATTAAAAATATTGTTCCTGCCGCCATTCACCGTCAGGATGCTTTGCCGCTGGGTGAATTCACTCAGGCCAAGAGCGAAGCCGAGGCTTTGGCCACGCTGAAAGCCATTGCAGGCAAGAATGTGCTCAAAAAGAGCATGATTGGTCAGGGCTATTACGGCACTCATACCCCTAGCGTGATTCTGCGCAATATTCTGGAAAATCCAGCTTGGTACACGGCTTACACCCCATACCAGCCAGAAATCAGCCAAGGCCGCTTGGAAGCGATTATTAACTTCCAGCAAATGATTACCGATATGACCGGCATGGCGATTGCCAATGCGTCGATGCTGGATGAAGGCACCGCCGCTGCTGAAGCGATGACACTCTTGCTGCGAATGAGCAAAAGCAAATCGACTATTTTCTACGTAGCCGCCGATGTACTGCCACAAACCCGCGAAGTGATTGCTACCCGCGCAGCGCCACTGGGCATTGAAGTGCGTACCGGTCTTGGCGAAGCCGGGGACGGCTTTGGTGTGCTATTGCAATACCCTGGCGTAAATGGCGATGTGCCGGATTACCGTGCACTGGTAGCTGATTTACACGCCAAGGGCACTTTAGTTGTTGTAGCCGCTGATTTGCTGGCGCTTACCTTGCTGGCAGCGCCCGGTGAATGGGGTGCAGATGTGGTAGTCGGCAATAGCCAGCGCTTTGGTGTACCGCTCGGCTTTGGTGGCCCGCACGCTGGCTTCTTAGCCACACGCGATGAATTCAAACGCTCAATGCCAGGCCGCTTGGTCGGAATTACCATCGATGCGCAAGGTAAGAGCGCTTACCGCCTTGCCCTGCAAACCCGCGAGCAACATATTCGCCGCGAAAAAGCCACATCCAATATCTGTACCGCGCAAGTATTGCTCGCCGTAATGGCCAGCATGTACGCCGTTTACCACGGCCCGGCAGGCTTAAAACGCATCGCTCACCGCGTGCACCGCCTGACCAGCATCTTGGCTGCAGGTTTGACCCAGCTCGACGCTAAAGTACTTAACAGCAATTGGTTTGATACGCTGACTATTTCGGTAAAAGAAGCGGCTGTCGTGCATGCGTTGGCTCACAACCACGGCATTAACTTGCGCGTGATTAGCGCGACCACCGTGGGGGTATCGCTAGACGAAACCACCACGCGTGAAGATGTATCGGCACTCTGGCATGTGTTTGCCTCAGGTAAAACCCTGCCAACAGTGGACGCCATCGATGCAGAAATCGCAGGCGCATTACCGGGCGAGCTGCTACGCCAGTCCGACTTTCTGACTCACCCTACCTTTAACCGCTATCACTCCGAAACCGAGATGATGCGCTACCTGCGTAGCTTGGCAGATAAAGATTTAGCGCTTGATCGCACCATGATTCCGCTAGGCTCTTGCACCATGAAACTGAACGCAGCCAGCGAAATGATGCCGGTCACCTGGCCAGAATTTGCCAGCGTTCATCCATTCGCACCTGCTGCGCAAACGATCGGCTATCGCGAAATGATCGCCCAGCTTGAAGCCATGCTCTGCGCGGCAACGGGTTACGCGGGTGTTAGTCTGCAACCCAACGCGGGTAGCCAGGGCGAATACGCGGGACTGTTGATTATCAAGGCCTACCACGCTTCACGTAATGATGCGGCGCGCAATATCGTACTGATCCCAGCTTCCGCACACGGCACCAACCCTGCTTCAGCGCAGATGGCAGGCCTCACCGTAGTCGTGGTTGCTTGTGATGAAGCGGGCAATATTGATCTGGCCGATTTACGTGCCAAGGCCGACAAACACAGCCAGAATATTGCCGCGATTATGATCACCTACCCAAGCACGCACGGTGTGTTTGAAGAGTCGGTCAAAGAAGTGTGCGATATCGTGCACGGCCACGGTGGCCAGGTGTATATCGACGGCGCAAATATGAATGCCATGGTGGGCCTCTGCGCGCCTGGCCAGTTTGGCGGCGATGTCAGCCACTTAAACCTGCACAAAACATTCTGCATTCCTCACGGCGGTGGCGGCCCCGGTGTTGGCCCAGTAGCGGTAGCAGCACACTTGGTACCGTTCTTGCCTAACCAGCAAAGCAGCGGCTATGTGCGTGGTGAGCAGGGTATTGGTGCAGTGAGTGCGGCTCCTTACGGCTCGGCAGCGATCTTGCCTATCTCATGGATGTATATCGCCATGATGGGAAGCGAAGGCCTGAAAAGTGCAACTGAAGTGGCGATTCTTAACGCCAACTACATCGCCAAACGCCTTGCGCCTTTCTACCCTGTGCTCTACAGCGGCCACGATGGTCTGGTTGCGCACGAATGTATTCTGGACTTGCGCCCACTGAAAGACGTCAGCGGTATCAGCAATGAAGATGTAGCAAAACGCCTAATGGATTATGGCTTTCACGCCCCCACCATGAGCTTCCCTGTCCCGGGCACGCTGATGGTAGAGCCTACCGAAAGCGAATCAAAAGTAGAGCTCGATCGCTTTATCGACGCCATGATTGCTATCCGCAGCGAAATCGATCGCGTCGTCAGCGGTGAATGGACTCTAGCCGATAATCCGTTGGTGAACGCACCGCACACAGTGGAAGTACTCACCGCTGAAACATGGGAACACGGCTACACGCGCGCCACAGCTGCATTCCCGCTGGAAAGCGTAAAGCGTAATAAATACTGGCCACCGGTTGGGCGTGCTGACAACGTCTACGGCGATCGCAATCTATTCTGCGCTTGCTTGCCGATGTCTGATTACGAATAAAATAAGAAGCTTAAGGTGTGCTTATGATCTTCATTGCTACACCGATCTATTACATATTTTTTGATCAATAGCCATCTGCCAGACCCCAAAAAGGCCATCCCTCGGGATGGCCTTTTCAAATCTAAAAAAACGCTTATTCGCCTGTTAAAAATAGCTAACAAGCAAGGTGCCCCATTGCAGCAATAAAATATTCACAAGATATAAAACTTATTATCTATTCTGATACCAAATAATAATTAAGAATATTATTTGTAAGCATATCCATACCCCGCTCAAAACACTCAGGAGTGCGATCAGCGATATGCGGCGTATGCAATACATTATCAAACTCAAAGAATGGGCTGCGCTGATTTAAAGGCTCGTTTTCAAACACATCCAGCCCTGCTCCTGCGATCCAATTATTTTTCAAAGCATGATAAAGATCTTTTTCCTCATACAAACCACCACGCCCTAAGTTAAGTAAAAAAGCAGAAGGCTTCATACTTTTTAACAAAGCACGGGTAATCATGCCGCGTGTATTTGGAAACAAAGGCAAATGCAAAGAAATAACATCAGAAGTTTTAAATAACACGTCTAACTCTACAAAAGGAGTCCTTAGTTTTTCAGCTCTATCCACACTAGGACATCTGGTCCACATACACGTTTCCATGCCAAATGCTTTGGCAAAGTGATTCACCGCAGCAGCGGTATCTCCTGCGCCAACCAAGCCTAGTTTTTTACCCTGTAGCCCTAAATTATCTTGTTGAAACCAAATCCCTTGCCGGGTATTTCTATCATTAACAAGTAACTTTTTTGAAAGCCCAAGCAAAAGAGCAAAAGCATGCTCTGCGACTTCACCGGCACTCACACCCGGTGTATTTTTGATTAAAACACGATCGCTTATTTCTTTTGAAATTTTAAAATGATCAATACCAATCCCAAAGTAGGAGATTATTTTTAACTGAGGAAGATCATTAAATAAATCCGAGTTAAATAAATAACTCTTTTTTATATTAATCAGCGCATCTGCCCCTGCTAACCGAGCGACTAACTCATTCTGATCACGGGCAGCAGAACGATAATGATCAACATCTCCAATTTGATCTAATTGAAAACGACGACTGGTGCCTAAAAAGGCCAAAGCCTCATCATCCAAAATAACAATCTTTGGCCTTTTATTAATCATTTATAAATATCACCCATATTTTTTATGACTTGAATATCATCCCATAATGCCTCATGTGAAGTAGCCAGCAGCTCCAGAACAAAACAAGAATAAAACCCTTCTCTGGCAGGCCCAATCATGTCACCTATTTTCACCCTAAACTCATGATGATGATAACTATTCAGGTTTTGAATTGCATCAATATCCTTTAAACCTAAAAACTCCTTCTTTATTAAAGGAAAAGGAGTAACAATTGCAAAAGGACGCGGCGCAATTAAAGAAAAATCAGCTATACACCCTTTTTGATTTTGGTAATACAGTACATTAAGCGGCAGATCATAAGTCATTTCAAGCACACGATTACGATGGGCCCCCGGGCGAGCGGCAATTTCTAACAATCGGGGGCCATGCGCTGTGAAAATAAACTCTGTATGAGCGACACACGCACGTAAGCCTAAGGCCTGCGCTCCTTTCTTTGTAAGACTATTAGCCATTTCTTGCTGCGCTTCTATCAATTTTGTGGGGCAACCACGATAAAAATGATGAAAGTCATTAAGGCCCAAGTCTTTGCCCGTTATCACATCAACAATTGGAGTAGCGTAAATACGGCCATCCTCAGAAATAATAAGATCCTGTGAATGCAAAGATCCCTCTAAGAATTCCTCGATTTGAATTTCTGGCACGGCATCATCACTTACGCCTATTTTTTGATAATGCGCGCTTAAGCAACTTTGCATGTTTGAAAAAGCAGCGTTTAACTCTTCAAAATGATGACACTGACTAACAAATAAACTAGCTGCCAAGTTAGTTGGCTTTAAAATCAACGGGAAACCAATTTTTTCAACTATTTGTTCCAGCTCATTCTGAAATCGTGTTTTTTCAAATAACGCAGTTGAATGCTCACCGATATGCCTAACAAACGCTTCATGCATTTTTGTTTTATTGGTCACACACTGTAAACTTTCCTCACTGATAAAGGGCAATCCCAGCGTCTGAGCAATCACCCTGTGATGAGGTACATATGCCTCTCGTGTATTTAATACCGCATCAATGTGCCATTTTTTTGATATCGTATTTATTAAAATATTCAGCGCTTCATTTGATTTTCTAAAATCAAATTTTTCAATTAATACAAACTGATGATCAACAGGAATATTATTGATTGAATTTGAATCCAGAATCAAACCAACAGAAATACCTTGTTTGAATAGTGTTTCAAACTCACCGTAACGAGCCCCGCCAAGCACCAGACATAAGCTATTTGGAATAATTTCATTTTTCATAGTAAGAACTTAATGTGAACAATCCATTGATCCGACCCGGACAAACAAAGGGGCTAAATTAAACGATAGATGGCGCTAAATAATTAATCGCCATGTCTGCTTGCGCAAGCGCATCACACGATCGCTCAGCCTGAACAATCACAGCCGCTAAACGAAATTCACCGTATTTTTTCGGGGGAAGAGTCACCGATGCGCCTTCTTTACGTTCAATAAATAACTCCTGAACCCCTTTTACTGCCAACGCTTCTTCACATCCTGACCATGCGCTCAGCACACCTTCAGTTTCAGCAATTAAAAATTTAACTGTTGCATGATTATCAAGCTTTTTACTTAAATCAATCTCTTCACCTAATGCCGCTAAAAATGAACATGCACTGATATCTATTCCCTGAGCCAAGGGCAACAAATGGGTTGTAATAAAATCTCCTCCTAAACGGCCATTAATTTCAACAATTTTTGGCCCCTCAGAAGTCAGCATCAACTCAACATGAAAAGCACCTTGTCGGTAATCAATCGCAGTCAGCGCACGAGTTGCAACATCAAGAATGGCAGCCTGCTGTGATTCTTCTAATCTAGCGGGAAAAAGATGCTGCTTTTCAGTAAAATTATTTTCAGTAGTCCACTTCTCCGTAATTCCTGCAATATGTATTACACCAAAACTGGCCACCCCTTCAACACTAAATTCTGGCCCTTGCATATACTCTTCAGCTAAAAACTCACCCTCATAAAACTTAAACATTTTATCGTCGGGATTATTGCTCACTTCCAACATCTGCTGATAGATTTCCACCAAATTATGGCCAGATTCAATTTTAAAAATACCACGGCTGGAGCATGCACCTACAGGCTTAAATATAAATGGAAAACCAATATATTTTGCAGCAGAAATTAAATCGTCTAGGCTTTTTACAATACGAAAACGCGGCTGAGGAACGGCTTGCTCAGCTAAAGAAATACGAGTCATAAATTTACTGCGTGTTTTAATCGCTGTATCTACTGTATTGCCAGGTAAACCTAATTTTTCAGCAATTAATGCGCAAGGCTCAACATACCGGTCCCAAAATGAGATGACACCATCAAATTTTTTAATTTTATGTTCAGCCTCCAAAACCTCTAATAAGGCATTGGTATCTTCTGTATCTACTTCAATAAATCGATCAACATATTCTGCAATTTCTTCAGGTAAACTTTTTGCAGCAAGAGCAATTGACAAACCTAAATTTTTTGCCGTCAATAGTGTATTTTTTCTTTTTGGAGTAACAAAATCAATAACTAATATTTGCTTGCGCATAAGATATCTCTCTTTTTATAAGATTAGTGGTTTACTACGAAGCATGGACTAAGACCATCAATCACCCGCTTAGCATTGATTGCTGCTGTCTGCCGCATCTCGATTGCGGATTCGCTGGAAAAGTATGATTTATGTGGGTTAATCAAAACTCTTCCTTTTAAATAGCTAGGCGGTTCAAGCCACATATTTATAAATGAGCAATGAGTTGGCGGCTCTTCAGGCAATACATCAAGCATCAATTGGTTGAGATGGCCAGCCTCAAGAAAAGACAAAAAAACATCGGGATGCACCATTGTCGTGCCCCGGGAAGTATTAACTAAAGAAGCCCCGAATTTCATTGAATGAAGAAAGCTTTCATTAACCATTTCTGTCGTATCTGCAGTAAGCGGAACATGCAAGCTAACAATATCTGCCTGATTGAGTAACGCTTCTAGGTGCTCAATTCTCTTCGCGCCTATCTGGTCTAAGCGAGCCACTTGCTCCGCACTCAGATAAGGATCAAAGTACTCAACGCGATAGCCCAGCGCTCGCGCATAATTGCATACCGTAGCACCAATGCGTCCCGCCCCAATAATTCCCAGTGTTGAACTAGATACTCTTCGTGTTGGTGGTGTAACTGCCTGCTGCCATTTTTCAAAATTTTCTTTTGCAAAATGATCTAAATAATTTATTTTCCTAGAGCAATTCAATATAAATGCCATCGCAGTTTGTGCTACTTCTTCAGTGCAGTAAGCTGGATTGTTTGAAACAAAAATATCTTTACTTTTTGCATAGCTTAAATCCAGCCTGTCATAACCCACACCATAGCGCTGAATTGCTTTCAGCTTGGGAAACTGATCGATAAAATCCTTATCAACATGCTGCCTCCACACCATTAATACTTCAGCATTATTATCAAATTCCAAACTGACATCATCTCCTAAAATATCACGTTCAATATCTGGATTAACAATTCGATCTGTAATATATACTTTCGCCATTTAAATCAATCTCTTTGTAATGCGGTTAAATTAGCTTTATTTCCTGAAAGGCAAACAAGCACAGATACAATAGCCAGAATAGAAACGGTAAAGAATAATGATTTAGAACCGTAATACGTTAATATATACCCACCCATAATAGGCCCGATCGAGAGGCCTAAATTTCTAAAAGTAGCCGCTCCAAAATAAGACCCGCGGAGTGAATCTGGGGCAAGCTGTTCAATCAGCTCTGTAGAAATTGGAAAAACAAACACTTCGCCAATACTTATAAAAAATATTGAAACAAATAAAAAGATGATTGATATATCCTGAAAAGCCATTAAAAACATGCCCACAGAAAAAACACCACACCCTACGACCAGACTAATATTCAACCCAAGCCTTCTGCTTAACCAATAAATTGGAGCCTGAAATGAAATTACAATAATTCCATTTGCGGTTAATAAATATGAAAAGTATCTAATTCCATCATGGAAATTATTGGCAATAATTTGTGCAACCGTACTTTCTATCTGGCTGTAGCATAAATTAAAAATAATCCCCCCCAGAATGAGTCTTTGTAGTTTTTTATCTCCTAATAAGGCCGTATATGACTCTTTAAATTTTTGCCTCTTGACCGTTGTTAAGGTTAAAGCGTTATTTCTGTTGTAGAAAAAAACAAATGATAAAA
The DNA here is from genome assembly GCF_000969645.2 of Janthinobacterium sp. B9-8. Lineage (NCBI taxonomy): Bacteria > Pseudomonadati > Pseudomonadota > Betaproteobacteria > Burkholderiales > Oxalobacteraceae > Janthinobacterium > Janthinobacterium sp. B9-8. The sequence continues at coordinate 655,156 of NZ_CP014222.1, read as the reverse complement.
TTAAAAAATAAAAAATATAGAAATAACACGTATAAAGGAAATTATCACGGGAAGCATTTATCCCTAACCAGCCGCCAAGCGCAGGGCCAAGTGCAGCGCCAATATTGGTAAAAAAATACCGTAGCTGATAGATTTTCCCTCTAAGCTCCACAGGGCTAAGATCCCCCATTAGAGCGGCACTTACAGGGTGAAATAAGCTGGAGAAAAACCCGCAAAGCGTATTAAGCACGGCGAAGATAATAATTCTTGTATGGGCATCCTTCAGCTCTGCTGAAAAATAAAAGCCTAAAAACACGAAGGGCAGAAAAGAAAGTGATATGAATAATAAATTCTTTCTTCCAAAAATATCAGATAATTGCCCTCCTAAAAAACCTCCCATTAAAGAAGCAAAAGGCGAAAGTGCAACAATCAAGCCAATTTCTACCGCATTTAGCCCACTATTCTTTATCAGAAAAATAGCGATAAATGGAATGCTCATAAAATTTGCAGCTTTTATTGTTGCTGTGCCAAACAATAAAAGCCAAACAGTGTTACTTATTTTTAAATTATTTCTATTTAAGTGTGTCATTTAAATAGGCTATTACGAAAAAGATGATGAGCAAATTGGGTTAAAATCGAGCAACAGCATATCTCGCGTCGCCCATTTTCCATTTCCTTCACAAATCATTGGATCAACCGAGTGCAGTAAGCGCTGGTCATCAATCAAAATAGAATCAAGCGGTTTTTTTAACTCACAACTTGTAATTAACTCTTGGTGATCATCATAAATATGGCTTTGAGCCAGCAGTACATTTTTACGCCCAATCATAATTTGAGCAACATATGCATGCCCGTCGCGGTGAATTCCTTCTGGCGTTGGATTTCCCTTTAATGAGACATTGCCAATAATTCGTATTTGATGCGCATATACCAAACACTCGGCATGATCGTTTTGCAATTTATCATAATGAAAACGAATCAGCCCTCTGATTAACTTTGAATTCGCAATTTTTTCTTCTATTGGTTCGAAACTGCGAGCAAGCCCTCCATTCAGATGATTGACATCCTTAGACTGAAAAAACTCCCCCTTAGGCAAACATTCTAATGCCATGTTTTCTTTACTTATTTTCCAACGTGCAAAACGCCGCTGACGATAGTTTCCTTTATCCATCATAAATCGATCAATTGGAAGACGGGAATAAGACTCTCTGAGCTCCTGAAATTCTTTTGAATATAAATCTATATCTGTAGATTCATAATGATCAGCACAAAACAGGACAAAACCCTTGTTTGCTAAAGAAGGTTCAATATCGAATGAAAATGGTGTTCTTGGAACTTGAAAAGCATAAGTACTTCTTTCTTTCTCTTGTTGGATCATTACAAGCTCCTTATTATTTATCGTAAAAAATCAAACATTTAATTACTTTATTATTCAAACAACAATTTAAAAAATACTAATTTTATTTACACATAGAAATTACATTTATATTTTATCAATAAAAAAATAAATAACTTTATTTTTTTAATTTGTTTGATCGTAAATTTTAAGAAAAAAGTCAAATAAAATACCATGCGTTGCATTAATAAAATTAATATTTTTCATTTTTTATTACCAACAGAAAAATTCGTAAAAATTACAAAACACACATAAAAAAATAATTAATACTAAAGAATTTTGACAGCAATATGACAGAAACAAGACAGTAGCCCATTGGCATATAATTGTCAAGAAAATAGATTTAAATATTTTTGTTTAAAACGCCATTAGCACTGAAATATAAAGGTTTAATTTTTTATTCTGCATGTCAAGTCAATGCTTGCTAATAAAATCACAGAGGTAGGAAGTACGGGAAGTCCCGAATAAGAACCCACATTTATTTAAAAAACAAATACGCAAATACGTGCATCCAGAATTTATCGCCAAATTCAGATAGGGGAAAAAAAGTCGTCAAGGAATAAAAGATTAATCCACGTCATTAGAATAGCTGACATTGGGTCGCTATAAAAAGATGGGGATCAATGTTTGATCAGAGCAACACAAGTATATGTCTGAATGATTAGCGGATAGAACACCAGCCCAAACTGCAAACTAAATCTTATTTGTAAGATTAATTAACTATATTGCTAGCGTCTGTTGACGTTTGATTCACTGCTGTGTTGGCTGCAGTTTTGGGGCTAAAATGGACTGACGGAGTAAGAAATGCGGTTAATACATTTTCTGTTGTGCATGGTTTTTCTTCAATCTGCATGCAATGTGATGGCAGCTCCTTTTAAGGTGGTTTTTATCCCTAAGGGTGCGACCCATATTTTCTGGAAAGAAATAGCACGTGGGGCTGAGGATACAGCAAAGAATTTAAATATTGAGATGGTTTGGCGAGGGCCAAGTCTTGAGGATGGCGTTGATGCGCAGGCTCGTATTATCGATTTTTATATCCAGCAAAAATATTCCGGAATTATTTTAGCGCCTAATTCTCCGGAGAAGCTCGATAAAACGATTCAGGAGGCCATCAGAAAAGGAATCAAGGTTGTAGTCGTAGATTCCCCACTCACAGTGCAAAATAAGCTGCCCTATGTAGGAACAAATAATAAGGAAGCAGGTGCGCTTGCTGCAGCTCAAGCAGCAAAAGATTTTCCGCAAGTAAAAAAAATACTGCTTCTTCGTTACTCGCCCCAGCATGGCTCAACATCACAGCGTGAGCAGGGGTTTTTAGAACACATACGTAAGCTGCTGCCCCAGGCTGAAATTATTGACAATCAATACACTGGTATTACGGTGCAGAACGCTGAATCAAGTTTGCATACTATTCTGGCCCGAATACCCGATATAGAGCTTATTTTTACCCCCAATGAATCAAGCACCGAAGGGGCGGTACGCGCACTTAAAGCAAAAAATCTTTCCGGAAAAATAAGGCATTACGGTTTTGATTTTAATCACAAAATTAATGAGGCCATCAAGGACGGCAGCCTGAATGGCGTTGTGATTCAAGACCCCTATTTAATGGGGAAAAAAGCGATGCAGACACTATTTGAGCTACTCGAAAATAAGCCAATTCCAGCTTATTTAGAAACCCCTGCCCTTTTGATTACGCTTAAAAATATGAATAATCCAGAAGTCAGGTCAAAAACAGATCCATTTCTAAAGCTCTATGCTAGATAAGCAACACGGATATCGCTTAGGGCAGGTTTTAAGCTTACGCTGACGAGAACAGGGTGAAACCCACGGGTATTGTTAAATAAATGCGTGAGCTTCACCAACCCCAATCAAGACTTAAATATGGGCGTACGATTCGCCGCTTTGCTGCGGCCATCTAATTCAGCGATCAAGACGGGTAATTTAGCTTTAGCTGCTCGCTAGCCTCGGTATAGACTTTAGTTGAACGAAACCAATCGGCGCTGATGCTATCCCCTAAACGATCAGAGATCAAATGCCAGGCATAAGCATCGACCAGATTGTTTTCCTGCAAATAAAGTTCAGAAATAATCCCTGCGGAGCGAATATTGCCTGCCACTAAAGCATCTTTGAAAGTAGATTTAGCTTGATTGGCGTAATCTGTTTGAGGATTATAATCAGGATTTTCCGGGTTTTTATTTAACTCAAAATAATACTTTTCACCCAAATGTACCATCGCATAGGCATCCCCTGCCTTAGCCATTTTCTTTAAGCTTTGCAAATCACGTGTTAAATAATCCGCTGGCACCATATAACCCAAAGCTTCCATTTTTTTACGGCGGGCCGCTTCTTCAGGGCTAATCACTTCTTTATCTGGTACATCCATTGCGGTATTTAAATGAGGGTCTGTTTTTAGCTCATCACTACTTAAATCAATATTTTTGTTTTTAGCAAAAGGAGATGCCTGCAGCATGGCCGACTGATTGAAACTTTGATTTTTTCCAGAAGAATCTGCCGCCAAGGAATGCGGTAAAGCTTTATCCTGTGGCTGAACACCCGTCATAAAATCAGATAAAACCGGTGATGCTTGTGATATTAAAACACCTGTGGCAACAGTTAATACAAGCACAACAGCCAGAACTCGTTTTTTCATATTCTGCCTCACACGGAGCCCCAATCCCTGCTTAAAAGCAAGAATCAGGGGCAATTTTTAAATAATTATCTTGGCAAATTATTCAGGCATTTTCTTAGATCGCCCTGAGCGTAGCCCCAGCGGGTAAAGGCATCTCGCTGAGCAGGTGTACCGTGCGTGCCATAATCAGCGGCAGCCCGTGCGCTACTGACAGCGGCCTCCAGAAACGGTTGATACCCCAGCTTATTTACTGCAAAACGAATAAATGATCCGCCATTGCAATCAGCTTGCAGCTCCATATAAGGGGCTTGTAAATTAATCCCCTTGGTAAACTGAATTGAATGGCCCCATTCATGAGCCAGCACCATTTTTGCGGCATAACTGCCATGCTGATTTTCCTGAGACTGCAAAAACTGTGTGCCAACGCTGATCGTGTAAGGGCCGCAAGCCATTGCCCTTGGAGTGGATTCGCCGCATGCACGCTGGTTAGTATAAATAGTTGGCCGTGCATACTGGCCTTTTTCCTGACTGATCTCTAAGCCAGTCTTATTAATGTAAGCTTGATTCACCGTAACCGCATTTACTGATTGCGATATGCTGGCTAATCCCATGACCAACACAAGTGCCAAATGAGTTTGCTTTATCATTGTCATCTCCTTAGTTTGCTGGTTTCTTATTGCTCACGTTTTATTTTGAAAGCAATTAATGATTAATAATCAATTACTTCCAGCAATAGATCATCAGATAAATGACAAAGGCATGTCAAGCAAGCACATAAAAAAAGCATATAAAACTAACAATAAAGCAACACACTCATTCTCTATTCCTACTCTAAGCTTTTGGCTAACATCAGCAATATTCCCGCTGTTGCCCCCCAAACCACTCGCCCATCATGCTCCAGAAAATGAGTAAAGCCCCGCTGACCATTACGCTCAACCATTCTGCGTTCAAAGCGGCGCACATCCAGCAAGACCGACAACGGTAGCTCAAACACCTCGGCCACTTCATTCGGATCCGGTGCCAGTTCAAAGCCCGGCTGCAAAACGCCTACTACCGGCGTGACCCTAAAGCGGCTGATGGTAAAATACTCTGCAAGGCAAGCAATCACCTCTACCCGATCAGGAGAAATGCCGGTTTCTTCTTGCGTTTCACGCAAAGCAGTGGCGATCAGATCCACATCCTGTACTTCATAAGCGCCACCGGGGAAGCTCACTTGGCCCGCATGGGTAGAAAGATGAGCGGCGCGCTCTGTAAACAAAACCGTCGCACCAGCAGGGTGCAAGACTAAAGGAATGAGCACAGCGGCCGCACGGCTATTTGCTAAAGCCCCTCCGGCCAAATCGCCCGATACTGTTTTTTTTGCTGCATTTAACTTCACTTGCAACCAAGGAGTTATTTGATTCGAGCTTGGCAAGATCACGACGATACCTATTATTTTTACGATCCATTTTTATAAAAACTCAGTGCTCATGCACGATCCCCGCTAATTCTGCCGTTCACGTAATCGCTGGCCCACGGCACTCCCTAAAGAGATAATTTTTGCATGAAAAGGCCAAGCATCATTCAGCTCTTTTTCACGGCCTGTTTGCTCTACTTTTTTACATAAATCAGCCAATGATTGTGCGCCCAGCTGAGCGGCAGCCCCCTTTAGTTTATGCGCACAGCTCACTACCGCATCGCCATCACCTGATTCGATTACTGTGCCTAAATTAGCGAGGCACTCGTCCAGAGTAGGCAAAAACAGCTGAATTAATTCATCAGTCATATCCATACCCAGCATGGTTTTCAAATCTTCAAAGGTATGATTAATGCTGGCCATTTCTTTATCAATTTCTTCAGGGCTAATTGACGAAATCATAGGATCTCCACTCTGAGCAATGACAACTTGCTCATTTAACTGATTTGAGAAAAACCGAGACAACACACGAATCAAATGTTCGGGAGTAATTGGTTTGGCAATAAAATCATTCATCCCAACTGCATAACACCGCTCTTCATCCACTTTAAATGCATTGGCGGTTAAAGCCACAATAGGCACCTGACTTTGCTTTCCTGATAATGAACGAATCAATGCCACCGAGGTATAGCCATCCATTTCTGGCATCTGGCAATCCATAAAAACCAAATCATAATGACCTTTTTGTACTGCATTCAATGCCTCTAAACCATTGCATGCCACATCCACTTTACAGGCTAATTTCTGCAGCATCATCATGACTACTTTCTGATTAATCGGATTATCCTCTGCCACCAAAATATGTAAATTCAGGCGCTCGATATCCTGTGCCAACAGTTGCTTTACTTTTATTGGCGCGCTTTCAATAATATGCAAAGCTCCCTCAATACAATGCCGCAATTGTCTTTCTGAAGCTGGCCTAGCTAAGAAAAACGCCAGCGGGTGAGCCGCACAATGGTCATCATCAATCGTTGGATGCCCTAGATAAATCAGCGGTACCTGAGGCGCAATGGCACGAATGCGATGGTTTTCCCCGGCTATCTGCTCATAACGTGCATCAATAATCACTAAAATGTACGCCTCGGTAAGCTGATTCAGCGCAGCTAAACCCTGCTCTAAATCTGTATAACAATCAGCAGCTAACCCCAAACGCCCCAGCACTATTTGCAGTGATTCCGCATGTGCGGCGAATAGATCAAGCACCAACACTCTGTTTGAGGGATGCTCATTCTGCACGGGTGCGGGTGGCTCCGCGTCAGCCACTTTAAAAGGGATTTCAAACCAGAATTCAGCCCCTTCACCAAGCACGCTGTTCACTCCGATACGCCCCTCCATCGCCTCAATTAATCGCTTGCAAATAGATAAACCTAAACCAGTACCGCCAAACTTTCGCGTCATCGAATTATCAGCCTGAGTAAAAGGGCTAAATAATTCACTTTTAAGCTGCTCAGAAATCCCCAGCCCCGTATCTTTTACCTGCACCCGGATCAAGGCCTGCTGGCTATCAAGCGCCTCGCTCGATACCCGAATCACAACATGCCCGCTCACCGTAAACTTAATCGCATTATTCATTAAATTTAATAAAATCTGTTTTACCCTTACAGGATCCCCCCAAACACGCTCAGGAACCGATGGGGCAACCACACAAGCCATTTCTAAATTATTTAAATAGGCCTTAGGCATACCAATAAATAAGGCTTCCTCGCATAGCTGCCGTAAATCAAGCTCAACGCACTCCAGCTCTAAACGACCGGCTTCAATTTTAGAAAAATCTAATAAATCATTCACGATTGCTAGTAATGAATTGCCCGCAGTATGAATTGAATCAATCAAGTCACGTTGCTGAGGATTAAGCTTGCTTTCCTGCAGCAAAGCAGAAAAACCAAGCACCGCATTAAGTGGAGTACGAATTTCATGGCTCATATTGGCTAAAAATTCGCTCTTAGCCCGGCTTGCCGCCTCGGCCAGTAAAATGGCGGCTTGCAATGCATCTTCATTCATTTTTCTGGCATGAATATCAATATTCACCCCCAGAATACGCAACGGCTCACCTCTTGAGCCAAAGGCATTCACCCTGCCCACTCCCAGAATCCAGCGCCAGCTGCCATCTTTGGCACGCATTCTGAATTCAGCAGAATACGTCGGTGTTTTGCCATCAAAGTGAGCCTGCAATACTTGCCCGGCAATCACTAAATCATCCGGATGCGTTAGACCAGACCAACTATCAATGTTGTGTTTTATTTCAGATAATTCATAACCCAGCATTGCAGCCCATTGCCCACCAAACAGCACTTCATTTGTAACGATATTCCAATCCCAAATCCCTAAACCTGCGCACTGAATGGTTAAATCCATTCTTTTTTTGCTCTCATTCAACGCCTCTTCATGCTTTAGAAGCTCAGTGATATCTTCATGCGATCCAACCATTCTAACTACATCACCAGATTCATTTTTTAAATGAACAGCCCGGCTACGCACACTCACCCAATGACCCGCTTTATGCTTAAAGCGTAAAGTCACTTCAAAACGATCTGACATGCCCTGATTAAATTCATGCGTTAAGCGTAAAAATCGTTTTCTATCTTCCGGATCAATTAAATAATCCCACGTTGCCAAATTGTTTTCTAACTCATCATCCTGATAGCCAAAATTTTCTTTCCACTGGGATGAAAACCAAACTTCGCCGGTTTGCATATTCCAATCCCAAATTCCCTCTTTTGCTGCTTGTGCTGCCAGAGAAAAACGCTCTCCTGATTCCCGCAAGGAGTGTTCAGCTTCTTTCAATGAAGTAATATCAAAATTAACGCCAATCACACGTTCGGCGTGCTCTTTTTCATTTAATATCAATTTTCCATGCATGGATATATAACGAATACTACCGTCTGCGCGGGTAATTCTGACTACTTCACACAAAGACTCGCCACCATGCAACATGGCATGGACTGCGCCATCAAATTTAACAATATCCTCCCGAACAATCCGGCCAGACCAGTTTGCATAATTTACCTTAAAAGAAATAGCATCTAAGCCGTAGAATGAATACATTGTTTCATCCCAGTGAATTTCATTTTCTTCCAGCCACCAATCCCATATCCCCAGATGGGCAGCATTGATTGCCAAATTAAGCCGCTCTGTAATGGCTATTTTTTCTTTATCTTCACTAAAAACAGGTTTTGCCAACACCCCAACTATTATTTTATCTTGTGCAAGAAAATAAAAAGATAAACTTGCACTAAAAGAATCACCATCATAATCAACCCCATTTAACACTAAGGGAGGGTATTCAGCTTTATTTTTTGAACGAGACATGCAGTTTTGAATGTTTTTTTCCAGCAATTCGGATGATAAATCAAGAAATAAACAACAAATATTTTTACCACACACACCTGCAGCCGTTAATTTAAAAAAATTCTGTGCTGCTTCATTAATATTTAAAATGCATCCCTGCTGATTAATTTTAATCACTAAGGACCCAACTTCGCTGAGTGCTAAAAATATTTCATTTTCTTTGTTTTTTTCCAGCTGATCGTGCAGCTTCAAAGAACTATTTCTGGCATTTATTATAATATAAAAAACATAACACCCTGCCATGCTAATAATAAGGCCAAATATAAAAATCCACAAACCATTATTACTTTTATAAATAACTTCAAATTCAGGCCGACTCTTCATTATTATTTTTATTTTTTTACCGCCATAGTCAAATACCACCTCCCTGTTAAAAAATGAGTCTATTTTTTCAAGTTCATTTTTATTGTCATTCACAAAACGGCTTTCATATATTTTATATTTCTGCTTATCAGACAACTCTGCCGGCAGTATTTTATAATCCAAAAAATCACCATACTCTAAATTAATACTTTCCATCATTTTTGCCGCACTTACAGGCGCGTAAATAAATCCCTGTAATGTACCTTGCCGATCAAACAATTTATTCATTCTTGATTCAAACCGATACCAAGGAGAAAAAATAAAAAAATCTGCATGATGCAAAGAAGAAAACAAGCTGGAGTAAACAATCACTTCTTTATCTTTACGAATCGCCCATATTAAATCACTGACCACGGCATGATCTGTAGAAAAATCATAGCCACGTACATCCACTTTAAAAATGCCCGGCTCTAGTGCTTCAATAATATAAGAATCTGTATTCAAGCTAGAGACGCTCGCCATTTTTAAGGAAATATTTGGAAAATCACTGGTCCATTTTGCCTGGTAAGCCGTTCGATCCGCATCACGTACCTGCCTGACTAAACCAATAGATAAAGCCCCCGGCTGCGAAGAAGCTAAATCTAAAAATTGCATATAGCGTTGAAAATCCACCGGCTGATTGGCACTGACGCCCGAAAAAGCATGCGCCCGGCGCAAGCCATCACCGTAGCTGCTCATCCGGTTTTGCACTGCACTCACTAAACGGCTGCTCGTTTGCAAAAAGGCCGCTTCCGCCCGCTCGTTTTCCATTCGATCAATCAAAGAGGCAAAGATACCGCTGGTAGCCATGCTAAGTAAGCCGAGCAGGAAGGGACCTCGCCACAGCGTATTCTCCTTAGGAAAACGGCGAAAAAATGGCTCCATTGCTTACTTGTCACCTACATATCTACATTGCCTATCAATATAGTGACCGTCGTGACTGCTTGCCAGATAAAGACTGAAACTCATGACAAATACATTTCGCTCTATGTAACCTAAAAAATACGACCCTGATTAATATAAAAAACGATGCTATTTCGTCGCCTTTACACAGGCTTTTTTCGGTAATGCCACAAATATCTATGTATTCACCTCGCGGTCGAACCAAATATTGGGGATAATTCCCTATTCTCTTTATTCCTTGGTTTTCGCCACGATGCCGCGCAAGATTCTCGTTACCTCAGCCCTTCCCTACGCCAATGGTGCGATTCACCTTGGCCACCTTGTTGAATATATCCAAACGGATATCTGGGTGCGTTTTCAAAAGCAACGTGGAAATCAATGCCATTACGTCTGTGCAGATGACACACACGGCACGCCAGTTATGCTGCGCGCCGAAAAAGAAGGCCTGACACCAGAAGCGCTGATTGCACGCGTACACGGCGAACACACCCGTGATTTCGCAGGCTTTCATGTTGATTTTGATAATTTTTACTCGACCAATTCACCAGAAAACCGCGAGCTGGCTTATCGTATTTACGGCAAATTAAAAGAAAACGACAAGATCGCCAGCCGCACAATTAATCAGTTATACGATCCTGTTAAAAACATGTTTTTGCCAGACCGCTTTGTTAAAGGCGAATGCCCAAAGTGCGCGGCTAAAGATCAATACGGGGATAATTGTGAAGTCTGTGGCGCAACATATAGCCCAACCGAACTCAAAAACCCGTACTCGGCTGTTTCAGGTGCAACACCAGAGCTGCGCGAATCGGAACACTATTTCTTTAAACTAGGCGAATGCGAAGACTTCCTGAAAGAATGGACCACCACGCCCGGCAAGCTGCAAAAAGAAGCATCTAACAAGATGCAGGAATGGTTTGAAGCGGGTCTTTCAGACTGGGATATCAGCCGCGATGCGCCTTATTTTGGCTTTGAGATCCCGGATGCGCCAGGCAAGTATTTCTATGTTTGGCTCGATGCGCCGGTTGGCTATATGGCCAGCCACAAAAATCTGTGCGATCGCCTTGGCTTAGATTTTGATAGCTATTGGAGTAAAGATTCTGATGCCGAGCTGTATCACTTTATCGGCAAAGATATTCTGTATTTCCACGCACTATTTTGGCCAGCCATGCTGGAATACGCAGGCTACCGCACGCCGACTGCCATTCACGCCCACGGCTTTTTGACCGTAGACGGCGCAAAAATGAGCAAATCGCGCGGCACCTTTATTACCGCCGAATCCTACCTTAAGCATCTAAACCCTGAATGGCTACGTTATTACTTTGCGGCAAAATTAGGCAGCGGCGTGGATGATCTGGATTTAAATCTGGAAGACTTCAGCGCCCGTGTTAATTCGGATCTGATCGGTAAATACGTCAATATCGCCAGCCGCGCAGCAGGCTTTATCAGCAAGCGCTTTGAAGGCCGCTTGCACGATGGCATTTTCACCGCCACCGATTACCCACTGATGGATCGCATTGTGGCGCTGCAAGGCCAATTGCAAGGCGCTGGCGAAAAGCTAGCCGTGCTTTTTGAAGCACGCGAATATGGCCGAGCGATTCGTGAAATTATGGCGCTGACCGATGAAGTCAATCAGTACGTCGATAGCGTAAAGCCTTGGGCGATGGCAAAAGACCCTGAGCAGAGCCTGCATCTGCATGTGGTTTGCAGCTTCTTGATCAATGCTTTCCGTATTCTGACTATTTACCTTAAACCGGTGCTGCCTAAGCTGGCTGCCGATGTAGAGCAATTTTTGAATGTTGCCCCGTTTACATGGGACGATGCGCAGGTCTTGCTGCTAGATCACACCATAGAGACTTACCAGCACTTAATGACCCGAATCGATCCAAAAGACATTGCCGCCATGGTTGAAGAAAATAAGCAAAATCTGGAAGCCACTGCTCCTGTCGCCAAGCCAGATTATGAAATCCCGCCGATTGAAGAAACCATCAGCATCGATGATTTTATGAAAATCGATCTGCGCGTGGCCATGATTACCGAAGCTAAAGCCGTAGAAGGCGCGGATAAATTGGTTTCCTTAACGCTGGATATCGGCAACGAAACCCGCCATGTATTTGCCGGTATCAAGGCCGCGTATAAGCCGGAAGACTTGCAAGGCCGCATGACCGTGATGGTGGCTAATCTTGCGCCGCGCAAAATGAAATTCGGCATATCCGAAGGCATGGTGCTAGCCGCCGGTGGTGACGGTGGCTTGTATATCCTGAGCCCGGATACCGGAGCCAAGCCTGGTATGCGCGTGAAATAAAACGCGAGTACGCCGCCATTCGTGGCGGTTTTTTTTGCTGACTTTTTTCTGACTTGTTGTGAAGGATCAGGCCATAAGCGCTGCCGATACCTTGGGACTTTGCTCGTATTAACTTACCTGATTTAAATTGTAGAGCGGGTGCAACCCGCGGGCTTCACCCGCCCTACAAGTACAAACTGTTTTATTTCAGGATTTATTTCCACCCAATTCTTAGCGGCATTAACGCTAAAGCAGTACGACTTGTGTCTGACCTTCCCTTTTAAAAAGAGCCCTATGCTAAAACGCCTCCTCTCCATCAGCCTCTTGCTCAGCAGCCAAGCATACGCCGAGACAAGTGATGTCTTACAAAAAAAACCAGCCGCATTTAAGCTGGGTTTTGAAACCATTACCCTGCCTAACGACGAAAGCATGGGCATGGTGGGCGGTAGCTATTTAATTGAAACGCTGCCCGGCCTCTATCTTGGTCCAGCGGCCTATGGTGCGATCACGGGCGAGCGCGGTGGTTTCTTTACAGGCGGCGGTGAAATCACTTACCGCCTCCCTGTAACCGAACAAATCAGCGTAGATACCGGCTTTTATCTGGGCGGTGGCGGCGGCGGTGCAGCAGGTGTGGGTGGCGGGCTGATGCTGCGCCCGCATATTGATTTACTTTGGGATTTTGGTGGCATTCGTGCAGGGATTTCTGCCTCGGAAGTGCGTTTTCCAAGTGGCAACTTCAGCAGTCGCCAGCTGGGCGTGATGATTTCTGTCGACGATACATTTAGCTATAGCGATGCCAATCGTATCGGCCAATACCTGAGTGCCACTCGCAGGGGCGGCGTGGGCTTTGATCGTATCGCCGTAATTGCAGCGCAATCCAAGCCACAGGGTAATAGCGTTAAAACCACCACCGGCGCAGCAGCACCAGACAGCACGTCCTACGCGGGCTTTTTAATGACGCAATCGCTGAATAATGGCTGGTTATGGGGCGTAGAAGCGGCCGGAGCAGTGAAAGGATCTTCCGATGGCTATGCCGAAGTCTTGGGTACATTCGGCTGGGAATACGCATTTAACTCATCATTACGAGCAGGCACGCGCGTGGCGCTGGGAATGGGCGGTGGCGGAGCAGTCGATACAGGTGGCGGCGCTTTAGGAAAAGCGGCGATTTTTGGCACGTATCAAATCAGTCATGATCTTGATTTAACTTTAGAAACAGGCCTATCCAAAGCCTTTGACGGCAGCTTTAATGCCCGCTACGCCAGCTTGCAACTCGGCATGGCGCTGGATCACCCGCATGCAAGTGCCGATATCCTGAACCGGATTGAAGGCTGGGAATGGGATGCCAGCGCGCAGCACTACACCAGCGCAGCCCGCCGTGATGGCAGTAAACGCAGCATGCAAAATATCGGCTTTAAATTAAACCGCGAAATGGATAATGGCTTTTATCTCAGCGGCCAAGCGCATAGTGCCTTGGATGGCGGCGCAGGTGGCTATTCGGTTGGCTTAATCGGCGCAGGCTGGGAAAGCCCGGAAATCATTGGCAAATTACGCCTTAGTGCAGAAATGCTAGTCGGCGCAGCAGGCGGCGGCGGGGTCGATTCAGACGGCGGCGCCATCATGCAGCCTATGGCCTATGCCAGCTACCCCATCAGCAATAACTGGCGACTAAAAGCCGGTGCAGGCGTGGTGAAATCATTCAAAGGCGAGCTAAACAGCCCCGTGCTTGATTTATCGATCGGCTACCGCTTTGGGCTGCCACGACGCTAAAAGCCAGTCACTGCATAACCCAAGTCTTGAACCACGGAGACAAGGAGAACACGGAGGGCCGCGGAGAAAAACACAAAAGGGTTTCTCCGTGAAACTCCGTGTTCTCTGTGAACTCCGTGGTTCAGGATCTGGGTTTTCTAGCTAAAACAAGCCACCATCCTAGCTAAATACGCCTCACAGCCCGGCTCGCCCTCGCTAGGTGCCCAACTGGCTTTTTCGCTGTCCTTGAGTGGCACATAAGGGCCGGCCTTGCTTTCAAAAAAGACCGAGCCACTTTCCAGCGCCACCATGCTATGAAACGCGCCAGCAGGAATATTGATTCCCAGATTGCCATCGGCCGAAAGCACGACTTGCTCGGTTATCTCGCCTGCTTCATCAAAAATCAGCACCCCAAAACGCCCGCTCAGCGCAATCATGGTTTCGTCTTTTTCCACATCAGAATGGCGATGCGGCTGCACATAAGTGCCCGGCTCCAGAGCATTCAAAAGGCGATGACAGGCCGATTCATTGCTAGCATGAAAATTCAGATTTTTACGCAGCCTTGGGCTGGTTTTGGCCTCAGCGGATAAATCAAGCAAGGTCTCGTTATTAATTAAACTAATCATATTATTTATCTCAATTTGGAATGCTTTGGAGCCCGGCACTATGCGGTTTTCCAACCCGGCAGGGGGAACACTTTATCGTAAGCCCAATTATATACAAAGGCATAAACCAGATAAAAAGTGGCAAAGCCCAAATCCATAATAAAGGCTTCCCAAAGACCAATATTCAACCACCATGCCACCAGCGGCAGACTGACAAATAAGAGACCGCCTTCAAAGCCAAAGGCATGCAGGATGCGCTCTAAAGTATTTTTCTTCACCCGCTGCTTCCAGCGTGCTAATAAATGATCAAAGCTTAGGTTGTAAACATAATTCCAGACCGCCGCAATCAGCGACATCGTTACCGCCAATACGCCCAATTGGTGTACCGAAAAGCCAAATGCCCAGTGGGCCAATGGTACAAATAGCAAAAAGCCAATCACCTCAAAACCAATGGTCTGGCGGATACGATCACCCCGATTTCTCATCTGTACTTTCATACTGCTCACTCATTGTAAAGATAGCCACCATAGTAAACTGCTTCTATGATGGTTGTTAGTTGGAAACCATCACAAAAGCAGATAGATGAAATATTCATTAGATCAACTCAGCGCCTTTAAAGCTGCGGCAGAATGCGGATCTTTCTCTGCGGCAGCCCGCCGCTTAGGCAAGGCGCAATCGCTAATTAGCACAGCCATTGCCAATTTAGAGATCGATTTAGGCGTCAGCTTATTTCATCGTGAAGGCCGCTACCCCCAGCTCAGCGCAGAAGGCGCGCGACTTTTGCCTGAAGCAATCGCTATTTTGCAGCGCTGCGATCAACTTAGCGGCATTGCTCATGGGCTGGCTGCGGGGCAAGAAGCCAAGCTGCGTTTAGCGGTAGATGATTCAGCCCAAATGCCTTGGCTAGGGGATTTACTTGAACAGCTCGCGGTAAAATTCCCATACTTAGAATTAGAGCTGTTATTCCCCATCATGGAAGATCTGCACGGACTACTGCTCTCTGGCCGGGTTGACTTAGGCATCAGCTATGAGGCCGCCGAGCATCCTAAAGAGCTGGCTTTTCATGCCCTTAGGCAGTGCGAAATGCAGTTTGTGGTATCGCGCCAACACCCCTTAGCCCTACAGAAAACGGTAAGCTTGGAAATGCTACAAAACCATCGGCAGTTAATGGTTACTGGCCGCCACAGCGGTGCAGAAAAAGAGCGTTTTCGTTACTCACCCTCAGTCTGGTGGGTAGAAGGCGATTGGCCCGTGCTGGAGCTGGTGCGTCGTGGCTTAGGCTGGGCTTGCCTGCCCAATCATTTTGCCGATGCCGCCCTACAGGATATTGTGCAACTTCCACTACAATTTTCAGAGAGCCGTTTACAAGTCGGCGTGCAGCTGGTCTGGCATCCTGCACACCCCTTAGGGCTGGCAGGACAATGGCTGAAAGAGGCTTTAATTCACAAATCAAGCCAAATAATGGATCAATTGGAGTGAAATAAGCCCCTATTCAAGTTGTGGATGAGCCAAATAATTCAAACAGCCAGACTCTCGGTATAATCCCCTTTTTGCCACCTCAGTACAGGCCAGCCATGTACCTTCCAGATCCTCGCCTCTACGCTAGAGTTAACGCACAAAACCCAATTATCCGGCTACTGATGTCGCTACTGACTGAATCGTCCAGCGCCCTCGTCAGTCAAAAACGCGAAGAACTGATTGCCCTGCTCGCCGACACCCTTGCAATCAATGACCACGCTGGCTTAAACGCGGCCATGACTCAAGCACCATCTTTAGACGCCTATCTGGAGCTTTGGAGCCTGCTTCGTGCCGCCGTAGAAACCGCGCCAAAAAATACAGAACAATATGCCATTCCTTTTGCGATTCCTGTCATTTTGGTGGCGGGTTTTAAAGGCACGACCGAGCTTGCTGGCCAGCTCAAAGATGTAGACGCGGTGCTTGCCCTATTAAAGCAACACGAAGTCATCGCACCAGAGGCCGATGTCTGGCTATCTGCAAAGCTCGTCCATGCTGAAACACTGGCCAGTGTAAATCCATCGCAACTCAGCCAGTGGCGCGATCAATTGCAATACGCCTCAGGTGGATTGCCGATTGATTTGAACACCTCCCCGATGCCGCTGAAAGACGAAGCCGTTTTCCTGCGTTATCTGGTAGGCGTGGCGATGCAAAAGAAAGACGCTGCACCCGCCATTAAGCTGGGTGGCAACCTAGGCGCCTGGGGCATGCAGCTGGCTAATCTAATTGGCGAGCAACTTAAAGCCAACGGCGTGACTTTATTCCCGATCCCGCGTACACCGATGCCATGGCTTACCGCCGGTGAAGCGGGGCGCGAAACCCAGCTGGAAACACGTTTGCAACTCATGACCAGCAATGCGCTGCGCAGCATCCGCAGCAAAGGCCGCACGCCGGTCATCTGTATTGCCGCGCACGAAAACGCCGAAGTGCGCATTACCTTTTCAACCATTGAAGACGCCGAACGCTGGGAAGGCTTTGTCTGGCCACTCTCGGCCTGGGATCATGTCGAAAAGATCCACCAATACGCAGTAGAACTCTTCCGTGAATGTATGGTGACCGATATTCGCATTATCGAAAACGTACAGCCTGATATGGATAGTGATCAGTTACCGTTCTTTGTAACGGCGCATATCAAGCCGGTTGTGCAGCATTAATTAATTGTCGTAGGGCGGGAGCAGCCCGCGAGCAATGTTTAAAAGTACACGGGTGCACCCACCCTACGATCATGACCACCCATACCGAGGCCACTATGAGCCACTATCAGCACCACGTATTTTTTTGCCTGAACCAGCGCGAGCCGGGTGAGCGCCAGAGCTGCGCCAGCTGCGGCGCAGTTGAGATGTGGGAACACGCCAAAGGCCGCATCAAAAAGCTAGGGCTAAGCCAGCCGGGTAAAGTACGGATTAATAAAGCAGGCTGTCTAGAGCGCTGTGAAGAAGGCCCTGTACTTGTCGTTTATCCCGAAGCGGTTTGGTATACCTATATCGACAAAAGCGATATCGACGAGATTATCGACGAGCATATCGTTAATGGCCGCATCGTTGAGCGTTTAAAAATTTAAGCCGCACTTTCAACCCTCCAAGGGCAATCTGCTGCCCACGCTTTTTAAACTCATTCATCTGGCCCACCTCCGCCCATGAGTACTCCCCGCAAAGCCCCTTCTTTTGAACTGATTGAAATCAACGGCCCGGTCGGCACACTAGAATGCCTCAGGCTGTCTTCCGCTCTTGAAACCACCGTGGGCATTGTGTTGGTCGCCCACCCCAACCCCACCGAAGGCGGCACATTCAGCAATAAAATTGTGCATACCCTCGCTAAAACACTCAGCCGCTTGGGCTATGTGGCCTACTGCCCCAATTTACGTGGCGTGGGTCATTCGGCAGGTGCGTTTGAAAATGGCGTCGGCGAAGTCGATGATATGGCCGCCGTACTGGCCTTTGCCAAAAGCGAGCATCCTGCGCTGAGCCGCCTGACGCTGGCGGGGTTTTCCTTCGGCACGTTCGTTCAAAGCCAGCTCTGCCAGCGCATTGGCAGTGATGAAGTAGAAGGCCTGATTCTGATTGGCCCCGCAGTCAGCCGCCATAACTTCCCTGAGGTGCCTGTCGGCAAAACGCTACTGATTCACGGCGAAGAAGACGAAGTCATTAGCCTCGACACCGTACTGAACTGGGCCAGACCACAATCGTTGCCGGTCGTTGTCTTCCCCGGCGTTGGCCATTACTTCCACGGCAAGCTCACCCAGCTTGGCGATTGGGTAAATAAAGAATGGCGTCATAGATGAATCTAATTGCCGCGCCGTTTGCAAACGAGCTGCTGCTGAGTTCTGCTTTACTCAGTAGCTTGCTCATCTTGCATGCCGCCGTGCGCATTCCCTGGTTTGCCCTTAGCCAGGAACGCATCACCGGCTGGTTTGGCGCGAGTGTCTTTGTTTTGGGCTTCTGGCAAATGAAAGCCAGTATTCAGCCTGGCCTATCGTTTCACCTACTTGGTGCAAGTGCACTCACCATGATTGCCGGGCGAGATAAAGCCTTGCTGGGCCTTGCTGCCGTACTCGCCGCCGATACGGCTTACGGCCATGCCGAATGGCGCAGCTTTGGGCTGGCGTGGCTGATTGTGGCTTTTATACCGGTGACGCTCACCCATTATTTATTTACTTGGGCACAGCGCGCTTTACCCGCAAATTACTTTATTTATATTTTTGTAAATTGCTTTGCCGCCAGCACGCTCACCATGTGGTCGGTAGGCTTGCTTACTTGTGGCCTGCTGGCTGCAAGCGGCGCTTATCCGCTGGATTTTTTAATGGGCGAGCAGCTTCCCTATTACTTTCTAATGGGCTGGCCCGAGGGCTTTAGCAGCGGTATTTATATGTCTTTACTGGTGATCTGGCGGCCACAGTGGGTGAGCACTTTTGATGATGCGTTTTATCTGACACGCAAAAACTAGCAAGCGGCTCAGCCTAGCCAAAGCAATCCAGCCACAGCATCCAGATTTCCTCACCATACACATGGCACAAAGAGAAAAGCCATAGCCTGCTGTAAAGCCTTTGCTCAAGCACTTACACTCCTCTTTACTGAAGCTCAATCGGCGTATGACTTAACTTGCCCTTTAATTACATTGCGAGCTATTGTTAAGCAAACACTTATCCCCTGAAAACGCATGCACAGCATACGCTCCCGACTAAATATTATTTTTCTGGCCATCGTGACGCTGTTTCTAGCGACATCTGGCGTGATTTCCTATTGGCAAACACAGCGAGAGCTAGAAAACAATATGCAGCTGTCGGCCATGGCACTGCAAAAACGCCTGCAAACCGTACTGCCTGGCATTCTCTGGAATTTTGACAGCACCCAATTAGGCTTGGTCGTTGAGGCTGAAATGCAATCGGCCGATCTGGCCCTGCTGCTGGTCTATAACAACGAAGAACAAGTCGATGGCCGTATTAATAATCAGGGAGAAATGAGCGAGGTACGCCAAAGTACCGTGCCACCCAATGCCCAATCTTTCCCGATTTATTATCCGGCCAACGAAGTCTCCAAACCCATGGGCAAGGTGGTGTATGTTTTTTCCCGCGAAAAAATAGCCGCCCGTTTAAAGCAAATGGTCATAGCTAAGATTATTGAAGTGGTACTGCTCGACTTACTGCTTTTTATGGCGCTTTCTCACAGCCTGCTGCTGGTTGTCATCCGTCCCTTGGGGCAACTTAGAGAGGCACTGATTCATGCGGCAGATGCCAAAGACTTTAATTTAAACGATATCAAACTCGCCCATACCAGCAAGGACGAATTTGCCGATGTAGCCGATGCCGTCCACAGCATTACCCGCAGGCTATGTAATGATCTGGAAAACCGCAAGGCGGCAGAGCTCGCAATGCGCCTTACCCGGGATTTAACCGAAAACGCATTTAAGCAATTAAGCGAAACTAAAAACAATCTGGTTCAAGCAGAAAAAATGGCGTCTTTAGGCGGACTGGTGGCAGGCGTTGCCCATGAAGTCAATACGCCTGTTGGCGTCATCCTCACCAGTGCCTCGGTCTTATTTGAAGACACGCAGGCATTTAAAGCCAGCTTAGACGCAGGTGCCATCAAAAAATCAGAAGTCATGCGTTATTCCGAAATGGCCGTTGAATCCAGCCGCCTGATCCTTGCCAATGCCGAACGTGCCGCCCAACTGATCCAGAGTTTTAAACAAGTGGCCGTCGATCAAACATCAGAAGCCAGACGAACTTTTGAGCTGGGAGAATATATTGATGAAGTGATTATGAGTTTAAAGCCCACACTCAAACGAACCTCGGTTCGCATTGAAACCAGCTGCACAGAAAAAATCGATCTGGACGGCTATCCGGGTGCGATCTCCCAGATTATTACTAATTTTCTAACGAACGCTTTGGCGCACGCCTTTAGCGAAGGGCAAGAAGGACTAATTTCGCTGCATGCTTCAAGAATCGACAATAGCGTAACTATGCGCTTTGAAGATAACGGAGCGGGGATACCTCCCGAGCATCTTAAAAAGATTTTCGATCCTTTTTTTACCACCAAACGGGGTAGCGGCGGCAGCGGGCTAGGGCTGAATGTGGTGTTTAATTTAGTCACGCAAACCTTAGGCGGCACCCTGATTGTGAATTCCGAACAAGGCAAAGGCACTTGCTTTATCGCCTGCTTCCCCCTGATTGCCCCCCTGCCTAAGGAAGGCAAACCCAGCTAAAAACAGCAATAATCTGGTATCCTTACGCCCATGACACATGCCATTCTTTTTTATTGCCGCCCCGGTTTCGAAGCCGATGTGGAGGCCGAATTCACCTTTAAAGCTGATATCCCTGGTAAATGGGAAATTGGCCAAGGTTTTTGTATCTTCCTACCTAAGCGCCCCGCCGATTGGGACAAGCTTTACCGCACATTAGAATGCGGCGACTGGGTTTTCCCTCGCCAGATTATTTTTGTGGTTGAAGCGCTCAATCTGCCGCCTAAAGACCGCCTCACGCCTATTTTAACAGCCATTGATAGCTTGCACGAAGCACACAAAGGCCCTTGGCGCGATGTATGGATTGAGTATCCGGACACCAATGACGGCAAGGAGATCTCCTCATTCAGCCGTAAATTTGGTGCACTGCTTGATGCAAAACTCGCAGCAAAAGGCTTAGCCAATAAACCCGACGCCAAAGCGCGCCTGCATTTATTTTTCCCAACTTTAGAACGCGTTTATATCGGCTTTACCCGCCCTGATTTTTCTGTGAACTGGCAGTTGGGCATTCCACGCCTGCGTATGCCAACCGACGCCCCCAGCCGCTCTACTTTAAAGCTGGCTGAAGCGTTTATGATGCTGGTGCCCGAATCTGGTCAGGTTAAGCCCGGCATGAGCGCAGTAGACTTAGGCGCGGCCCCCGGCGGCTGGACTTGGCAAATGGTGAGCCGTGGTTGCACCAAGATTTTTGCCATTGATAACGGCCCCATGAAAGGCAGTATGGCGATTCACCCTAGCGTTAAGCATCTGCGTGAAGACGGCTTTAAATATCGCCCGAAAAGCCCGGTGGATTGGCTGGTTTGCGATATGGTTGAGCAACCTGCCCGTATTGCTGCGCTGATCTCAGACTGGCTAGTGAAAGGCCATGCCCGCCAGGCGATTTTTAACTTTAAATTGCCGATGAAAAAACGCTGGAATGAATTGCAACGCTGCTTAGAGATTATTGATGATGCGCTCGATGGTGCAGGGATTCGCTACCAGATCCGTGCCCGCCATCTGTATCACGACCGCGAAGAAGTCACCTGCTATTTAACTAAAATTAAACGTTAAATTATTGTACTAGAGGGGGTAACGCCAACCCCATCAACTGAGGCGAAATGTTTTTCGTAGGGCGGGTGCTGAAAAATACGCGGATTTCACCCGCCCTACAATGCTCAATGCTTGCCATTGTGCGGCAGCATCTAGCTAAGTTGACAGGATTGCGACTCCCCCTTAAAACACCTACCTATTTTTTAAAAGAGAGTTTGTCCATTGTTAGTCACTAAGCAACAGGGGTATCGCATGTTTAAAGAATTCAAAGAATTTGCAATGCGCGGTAATGTAATTGATTTAGCCGTTGGTATTATCATTGGTGCGGCTTTTGGCAAGATTGTTGATTCTCTGGTAAAAGACATCATCATGCCGCCCATTGCCATGCTCATGGGCAAGGTAGATTTTGCTAATCTGTATTTCTTATTATCTGAAGGCAAGACCCCTGCGCCTTACGCTACTTTAGATGCCGCGCAAAAAGCGGGTGCGGTCACACTCAATTACGGTGTATTTATTAATGTGATGATCAGCTTTGTGATCGTAACTTTTGCAATATTTGTGGTCATTAAAGGCCTGAACAAGCTTAAACGCGAAGAGGCCATTGCGCCTGCAGCGCCTGCTGCTACACCCGAAGATATTGAGCTACTACGCGAAATTCGCGATTTACTTAAAAAATAAGCACCGCACCCTGATTTAAAGCATGGGTAGCCTACTGCCCATGCACTCCCCTTTTGCCTCATTCCCTCCGGTTTAAAACAATAAACAATTGCAAACAAATTACATAGAACATCATCATTTAACTAAAATCGCCCTAAATATCAAAAAGAATCTCTTCATATTACGCTCAGCAATTACAACGGCAATCATCAAATCATAAAAACCATAGGCCCGCACATAGGCATAACGCTCAAATAAATTTCTATCAATTTTATCGATAATGCTTTCTGCCTGAGTGCTCAGATAAAGTTCAGTTTTCTCACACAAACGCTGATAGCCTAGCCCGCCAATCAGCAACAGCGAGATTAAGCCCAGTAATAAAAGCCCGCCGAGCAACTGCCGGCTTAACGAATGCAAGGCCGTATGCGGCTCTGCAATCGCTGCTTTTTCCTTTAAATCACTGAAGCATGCCATGCTCATGGCACACATCTCACCGATAAAACTGACATTAAATTTCAATAACAAAATAGAAAAATAAGGCTATATATATGTAGGCTATATAAATTAATACATATAACTTACCCAATGAATGATCCTCATTCATAATCTTATTTCTACTTTTCCCCAGCTTCCCGCATCACGCTACAATGCTGCCATGAACAAACCCATTCACTTACGTATCCGCCAATTTATTCTGGAAGGCATACGCGAACGGCGCTTTTTGCCAGGCGCAAAAATCCCCACCGAAGCCGAGCTGGTTTTGCAATTTGGCGTGTCCAGAATGACCGTCAATAAGGCGGTGCGTGATTTAGCCAGCGAAGGTGTGCTGATCCGCTTTGCGGGGGACGGCACTTATGTAGCCGAGCGCAAAGCCGAATCGCCGCTGCTGGATATCAATAATATTGCGGAAGAAATTGCCTACCGTGGCCACCGCTATCGCGCATCGGTGGAGCTGCTGCGCGCCGAGCCAGCTCAAGACGAAATCGCACTCTGGCTGGGCCTCGTGACAGGGGAAACGCTGTTTCACTCGCTGATTGTGCATTTTGAAAATGACAAAGCAATCCAGATCGAAGATCGCTACGTTAACCCCGCTTTTGCGCCGGATTATCTGCAGCAGGATTTCAGCATCGAAACGCCGAACGCTTATTTAATGAAAAGCTGCCCGCTGACCGATATCGAGCACACGGTAGAAGCCGTACTACCCAACACCACCGAACAAACCTTACTCAATATCGCCGCCACCGAGCCCTGCCTGCGCGTACTGCGCCGCACTTGGTCACATAAGCATCTAGTCAGCTTCAGCCGCCTGTTGCACCCTGGCAACAGCTATAAACTGCGCTCGCAAACAAGAGTGAAAAAGTAAATTCGTAGTGGACATGCTTTTATGTCCACGATAGGAATCAAATTAGGTATTTGTCATAATTCGAACGCACAGCACGAACATCGTATCATCGTAGGGCGGGTGAAACCCGCCAGACTTTGACCCGAAATGCTATGGAAATGGCGGGTTTCACCCCACGTGCGCTAACCAAAACAAAAAAAGACCTTTTTAGTGCCTTCGGCACATTGATTTAGGTGCGGGGGTCCCGCGGGACCTTCCTTTCTTGTGTGGCCAAGAAACGAAGCCAAAGAAGGCCACCCCGACCAGCACGAAAGCCCCTCACTGCGGATAATCGGCCCAGCGAAAAAGGCTGCTCGCTCGCTGCCTCGCTACCCCTTTTCCGAAACCCCGAGCCGCTTATTCCTCGCTTCGGCGTGCTTCAAGGGGATTTTTAAGCCCCATGCAGAGAACGTGGTCATTATGTTTTTCCGCTACTTGCTAAGGAAAAAGCAAATTGGTTAGCGCGCATAAGGTTTCATCCGCCCTACGAGTTCAAGGCCTAGCGCTCCACCAGCGCCTCATCTATCTATACAAAAACGCCTCAGCACCCCGCCAATTAGCAATCAATCCAGCCTTATTAGACCTTTCCCTGCTTGACATCAACAGCAAAATGCGCAAATGTATATACAATTACACAGCCGGCTGTCGATGATGACCCACACTACAGAATCGCTTTGGATTAACGCCCGCCTTGCTACCCTGGCGACCAAACACAACGCCGCTTACGGCGCGCTGCATGGTCATGCTTTGTGGATTAAGGGCGAAGTCATCCATGCGATTTTGCCTCAGGACGAGGCCTTGGCCGAGTTTGCGGGCAGAGGAGAAATCATCGATGTGGCTGGCTCATGGATTACCCCAGGTCTAATTGATTGCCATACCCATCTGGTTTATGGCGGCAACCGCGCAGCG